>NZ_JAEHCA010000003.1:0-381564 GCF_016483345.1 Bacillus cereus group sp. N24 | reverse complement strand
ATTCAAAGACACTGGGGAATGTCTTAAATTAGGGAGGAACAGCTTCGATACATATACTATAAAAGATAGATGTGACCCCCATGTGAACATAGAGTGAAAGGTATGGGGATTTGAAAAATAGTACATATAAAATTATTGTTGCAAGAGTTGTAGAGTTAAGAGAAAGCTAATAGAAAGTTTTTCTGTCATAAAATGAAGTAAAGTTCGAATATAAATAAAAGTTGAAATCTATGAAAAAAAGGATTATGCTCAACTATGTTATGAGAATATAAGGTTTATCCCGCTACTTGTAGGTTCTTAAAAACCTGTATTTATGAGAGGATAGAAGCTTCACTTAATAAAGGGAGTTAGTGATATGAAAGTAACAAAAAGACAAAGTTTGTATAATCGTTTTATACAATTAAACCCACCACAAATATTAGCATTAGGTTTTTTCTGCTTAATTGTGGCCGGAGGTTTGTTATTAAAGTTACCATTCGCAACGAAAGTACATATTAGTTGGGTAGATGCTTTTTTTACAGCAACGTCGGCAGCGACTGTAACGGGTTTAGGAGTAGTAGATACTGCAAGTACGTTTACGATGTTTGGTGAAATTGTTATTATGTTTCTAATTCAAACAGGTGGTTTAGGTCTTATGACAATTGCCATTTTAATTGTTTGGGTACTAGGTAAAAAAATTGGCTTACGCCATCGATTATTAATTGGAGAAGCGTTTAATCAAACAAATATAGGTGGTCTTGTAAAATTAGTAAAACGTGTCTTTATTTTTTCTATTTGTATTGAATTCATTGGAGTCATCTTTTTATCGTTTCGCTTTATTCCAGAGTTTGGTTTTGGGAAAGGTTTATACTATAGTATTTTCCATGTAATTGCTTCCTATAATAATGCGGGGTTTGCTCTTTGGCCAGATAATTTAACAAGGTATGTAGGAGACCCTATTATTAATATTGGAATTTGTTCCTTAATTGTAATAGGAGGACTCGGTTTTACCGTATTAATTGATATATGGTATAGTCGTAGTTTTCGAAAATTATCACTTCACTCAAAAATAATGATTATTGGAACAGTAGCGCTAAATGTTATAGCAATGATTGTGATTTTTGTATTGGAATATAATAATGTGAAGACGTTAGGGAATTTATCTTTAAATGAAAAGTTATGGGCGTCTTTCTTTCAAGGTATTACACCTCGTACAGCTGGTTTTAATACAGTTGACTATGGAGGGATGGAAGAATCATCTATATTATTTACGATGGTTTTAATGTTTATCGGTGCAGGAAGTGTATCAACGGGTGGAGGTATTAAATTAACGACGTTTGTTATTTTAATTACATCTGTCCTTTCTTTCTTTAGAAAGAAGGAGGAAATTGTTTTATTTCAGCGTACAATTAAAATGTCGACAGTAACGAGAGCGTTAGCAATTGTCGTTGCCAGTCAAATACTTATTTTTACAGCAGTATTTGTATTAATGCTTACAGAAGACTTTAGCTTTATTCAGCTACTATTTGAGACAATTTCAGCATTTGGCACAGTTGGATTAACGATGGGGATTACTGCGAAGCTATCAGCATTTGGAAAATGTATTATTATGTTTGTTATGTTTTGTGGATTAATTGGACCGCTAACACTTGTGTTTTCTTTAGCACGCCCAGCAAAACAAAAAATAAAATATCCATCAGAAGATGTATTTACAGGATAAGGTATCTCGCATAAAGCGAGATACCTTTTTCTTTTTAAAAAAGGGAGAACAATAAACCGATAAGTGCTACACGGAATAAAATCGCGATGAGTGCAGCAATTCCACCAACAATGGCAGCGATACCACCAGTTACAGTAGCTCCGCGATTATAAGCGTAAATTCCTAGTAACACAGAAACAAGACCAAATAGTGTTGGGAAGGTGAAGAGTGATAATATAGATAAGGCAAGAGCGATAAAACCGGCAGTTGATCCAGCGGCAGACGATCTTACATCATCTTTATCTTCTTTCTTATCGTAATCATAATCAATGCGCTGTGGTGCAACTTCAGCTGCATATTCTTCTTTATAGTCACTATAATCACTATCTATTCTATCTCTTTTTTTGTAATCATCAAATTTCTCAGTCAAAGTCATGACTCCTTTCATAACAAGGTTCAATAGTAGTATGTATCTCTTTTTCTTTTTTATCCGAGGATAGGCAGGGAGTAATATCCATGTAGAAGAAAATTGTTTTTTTGAAATAGGAAAAGTTAGTATGACTTCCTCTATTTTGGAAAGTATAAAAAGGAATAATGAGGAAAGGGTGCAGTACATAATGGAACATCCAATTGAAAATTTAATGAAAACAGCAATGACAAATTTAAAAGAGATGGTAGATGTAAATACGATTGTTGGAAGTCCGGTTTCGACAGCTGACGGAAATGTAGTATTAACAGTATCTCAAGTGGCGTTTGGTTTTGGAGCTGGTGGAAGTGACTTTAAAGGGGATTTCATTACTGAAAAACATAATGGTGGACAAGGTCAGCATAAAGAGAATAAGCCAGGGCATCCATTTGGAGGCGGAAGTGGGGCTGGGGTTTCCATTAGTCCCGTTGCTTTTTTAGTAGTTGGTTCTAACGGAGTACAAGTATTGCATCTTAACAGTAGTACACATTTAATTGAAAAAGCTTTAAACACTGTACCAAGTACTGTAGATAAATTTGTGAATGGTCGTCAAAAGTGAACTTGCAATTTTTAGGAATTGTGATATATTAGAAAAAGTGCGCTTTAGGATGATCGGAATAATTGAAATGTAAATATATAATAAGATGTGTGGAATAAGGGAGAGGAATGTATGATTAATATTAAAAACTTAGTAGTTGGCTTATTTATGTTAGTAAGCGGCTTTGTTGTATATGTAATAAAAGAAAAAGCTCCATTCTAAAACAGACAAACCGTTACTGTCTGTTTTTAATTTGTAAAAAATATTGACAAGTTACTGTATTGGTGTTAAAATTTTAATTCGTGTCTCGGTTACAGCTAGTGTAAAGTAAATATCTCTTATGAATACAATACGAAAAGTTTGCGAAAGATCGGGTAATTTTATCAACAACTTTTGTGAACAAACCCTATAAATTGTATTTGTAAGCCATATATGTATACTAGTGAATCAAGGAGCGGTCATTGGAACCGTAATGATGAGAGAGAGGTAGGGCTTTCATCCAGTATATGTTACTTTCCCGTTAGGTGAATATAAAAAAGAGGACTCCTTTTTTAAAAGGAGTCCTCTTTCTTTTGTGTGTTATACCATAATGAGAAATGACTTTTAAATACGGTTCTCAACTTGCTGACAAATTTCAGCTGTTGTTAAACCATGAGCTGTAATTACCGATCCTTTTATTGATGTATCTGCAATCCCCATCACATTAGAATCTTGCCCAGTTACAACACAACAATCGCAGCCTTGTGCATCATTTTCTGAGTTAAGTGTAACGACTTCATGTCCTTGTTGCTGAAGAGCTTGTTGAACATCTGTTAATGAGTTTTCAACGCCAATTCTAGCCATAATTCTCACCTCCTACCATCTAGTTGCTAGTATGCTCAAGTCTATAGCATATATTTATGAAAAGATGGTAGGAAGCATATATTTGTTTAGTCGTTATAAACACCAGTAAGCATTTGACTAACGAATTGATCGTTTAATGTATCCTGTGCGGAAGAAGGATTAGATTGAATATCGATTGAAGCGATAAAATTATTATGTTCTTTGTTATTCGGTTCTACCTCTACATAATTATCGAATTTACAAAAACCTTTCGTATCCATTAGATCAAATAGTTGTAGCATTTCAACTACCTCTTGTCTCGTTCCTTTAATTTGTACACACGCCATATTTATTTCCTCCTTCATTTTGACAAATTGTTTTTTAAAAATAGGATTATGATTTCGAAATGAAAAATATGAATGTTATTTTTACACAGCACTAATTTTTTTATTTTCCCCCTTTTTCAGCAAAAGTCGTTATATATTCCCGAATTTATAAAATCGGACGTCCGTTTATTGAATACAATAGATTCGTACCTCTTAGAGAAAATCCTTCTTTTAAACAAATATTTTTTTTTAGTGGAAATTGGCGAAAAAAATTTTTTGACTTTTTGTAAACGTTAACAATGTTGTTAAATCAATATGATTAAAGATGTACGTACGATTAAAAATTAAAAATTTTCTAAAAATTTACTTGATTTATTTAGGAAGGAGAGTAAACTAGGAAACAATAAAAAATTCATAGAACATAGGAGGCGCTTTCCAGTGAACGAACAATGGATTTTCTTAAATGGAGAATTTGTTCCAAAAGACGAAGCAAAAGTTTCAGTATATGATCATGGCTATTTATATGGCGATGGAGTGTTTGAAGGCATTAGAGTTTATAGCGGTAATGTTTTCCGTTTGAGAGAGCATCTTGTCCGGTTATATGAATCAGCGAAATCCATCATGTTAGAAATTCCATATTCGTTAGATGAAGTAACGAATATTGTTGTTGAGACGATTCGAAAAAATAAATTATCTAATGGATACATTCGCCTTGTTGTATCGAGAGGAGCAGGAAATCTTGGGTTAGATCCTGATTCTTGTAAGACACCGAATGTAGTAGTAATTGCAGAACAACTATCTTTATTCCCACAAGAATATTATGAAAAGGGGATTCCAGTTGTAACAGTTGCAACGCGCCGAAATCGACCAGATGTTTTATCACCTCAAGTAAAATCTTTAAATTATTTAAACAATATTTTAGTTCGTATTGAAGCGAAATTAGCTGGAGTACAAGAAGCACTTATGTTAAATGATCAAGGATACGTAGCTGAAGGTTCAGGAGATAACGTATTTATTGTAAAAGGAAATAAATTAATTACACCACCAAGTTCTGCTGGAGCGTTAGAAGGTATTACACGAAACGCAATTTTAGAAATCGGCGAAAAACTTGGGTATGACGTAAGAGAAGAGTTATTTACAAGACACGATGTATATGTAGCTGATGAAGTATTTTTAACAGGAACAGCTGCTGAAGTTATTGCTGTTACGACAGTAGATGGTAGGACGATTGGTTTAGGAAAAACGGGACTACATACGAATCGTTTACTAGAAGAATTCCGTAAATTAGTTGTAGAAGATGGAGAGAAAATTTACGAAGAAAATAAAGTTGGATAATAACTCTTTATGAAATGAGAAAGCGTTGATAGGGAGGAGTAGTTGATTGTGAAGCCTCACAGAGAGTCGGTGGTTGCTGGAAACCGATGGTTCACGTCGACGAACATCGCCCTTGAGTGCTAAGCTGAAGCATTTGGTTAGGCTTAGACGGTAGCTCCGTTATTAGCTAGACTCATTTATGGGTCACTGAGGCAAGAGTATTCTTGCGAAGAAGGGTGGTACCGCGAAATCTTTCGTCCCTTCAGCACATAGCTGGAGTGTGGACGTAGGATTTTTTTTATTTATAAATTTTTTTAAAAAGGGGGCTTATAAGAACAATGTCTTCAAAAACGGAAGAGAAACTGGCAACTGGTGCACAGCTATTGTTAGAAGCGCTAGAAAAGGAAGGCGTAGAAGTGATTTTCGGTTATCCGGGTGGTGCCGTTTTACCTCTTTATGATGCGCTTTATGACTGTGAAATTCCGCATATTTTAACAAGGCATGAGCAAGGGGCCATTCATGCAGCTGAAGGGTATGCCAGAATTACTGGAAATCCAGGGGTTGTAATTGCAACAAGCGGGCCTGGTGCTACAAATGTTATTACTGGTCTAGCTGATGCGATGATTGATTCATTGCCACTTGTTGTATTTACAGGGCAAGTAGCAACAACGTTAATTGGAAGTGATGCTTTCCAAGAAGCGGATATTATGGGGCTTACGATGCCAGTAACAAAACATAATTATCAAGTGCGAAAGGCCTCGGATTTACCTCGAATTATTAAAGAAGCATTTCATATCGCTAGAACTGGAAGACCAGGTCCAGTCGTAATTGATCTTCCGAAAGATATGGTAGTAGAACAAGGGGAACGATGTAGTGACGTGCAAATGGATTTACCAGGGTACAACCCTAATTATGAACCGAATCTACTCCAAATAAACAAATTATTACAAGCAATTGAGATTTCAAAAAAACCGTTAATTTTAGCTGGAGCAGGTGTATTGCATGCGAAAGCTTCGAAAGAATTAACAAGTTTTGCTCGTAAATATGAAATTCCTGTTGTGCATACGTTACTTGGTCTTGGTGGTTTTCCGCCAGATGATGGACTATTTCTAGGGATGGGAGGAATGCATGGTTCTTACACAGCCAATATGGCGCTATATGAATGCGACTTACTGATCAATATTGGTGCGAGATTTGATGATCGTCTTACTGGGAATTTAGCTTATTTTGCTAAAGAGGCGACTGTTGCACATATCGATATTGATCCAGCAGAAATTGGAAAAAATGTGCCGACTGAAATTCCTATTGTTGCAAGTGCTAAGCGAGCTTTGAAAGTATTACTTCAATCAGAAGGGAAGAAAGAAAATCATCATGAATGGCTCATTTTATTAAAGGGTAGAAAAGAAAAATATCCACTCTCTTACAAACGAAATTCTGAAAGTATTAAACCTCAATACGCAATTGATATGTTATATGAACTTACGAAAGGAGAAGCGATTGTAACAACAGATGTTGGGCAACATCAAATGTGGGCCGCACAATATTATCCGCTGAAAAATCCAGATAAATGGGTAACTTCAGGTGGATTAGGAACGATGGGCTTCGGATTTCCAGCAGCAATTGGGGCGCAAATTGCAAAGCCTGAGGAACTAGTTATTGCAATTGTCGGTGACGCTGGATTTCAAATGACCCTGCAAGAATTAAGTGTCTTAAAAGAACATTCCTTACCTGTTAAAGTTTTTATTTTAAATAATGAAGCTTTAGGAATGGTAAGACAATGGCAAGATGAATTTTATAATCAAAGATACTCGCACTCTTTACTGTCGTGTCAACCAGATTTCGTCGCTCTTGCGAATGCGTATGGCATAAAAGGAGTTCGCATAGATGATCCACTTCTTGCAAAGAAGCAAATACAGCATGCGATTGAATTACAAGAACCGGTCGTAATTGATTGCCGTGTACTTCAATCAGAAAAGGTAATGCCGATGGTTGCGCCAGGGAAAGGTGTTCACCAAATGGAGGGAGTGGAAAAAAGGTGAAGAGAATTGTTACAGCGACAGTTCGAAATCAAAGTGGTGTGTTAAACCGAATTACAGGTGTTATGACACGAAGACATTTTAATATTGAAAGTATTTCAGTAGGTCATACAGAATCATCGGACATATCACGGATGACAATTGTTGTACACGTTGAAAATGAACAGCAAGTGGAGCAGTTAATTAAACAACTTCATAAGCAAATTGATGTTTTGAAAGTGTCAGATATTACAGAAGAAGCGATGATCGCAAGAGAACTTGCACTTATTAAAGTCGCAACATCAGTAGCAAGAGCAGAATTATATAGTTTAATTGAACCGTTTCGAGCCGCTGTAATAGATGTTGGGAAGGATTCCATAGTTGTGCAAGTAACTGGTACGCAGGAGAAAGTAGAAGCATTAATTGAATTACTTCGTCCATACGGTTTGAAAGAAATTGCTAGAACGGGTGTAACAGCATTTACGCGTAGTATGAAAAAACAAGATAAGCAAGTTATGTTAATTCAATAATCATTTAAATATAGGGGGAAATGAAAATGGCAAAGGTTTATTATGAGAAAGATGTAACGGTAAATGTATTAAAAGAAAAGAAAGTAGCAATCATCGGATATGGCTCGCAAGGTCATGCGCATGCGCAAAACTTGCGTGATAACGGATTTGATGTAGTAGTAGGTTTAAGAAAAGGAAAATCTTGGGATAAAGCGAAAGAAGATGGATTTTCTGTATATACAGTAGCAGAAGCAGCGGAGCAGGCTGATTTAGTAATGATTTTATTACCTGATGAACTGCAGCCAGAAGTATATGAAGCGGAAATTGCACCAAATTTACAGGCAGGAAATTCTCTCGTTTTTGCACACGGATTTAATGTTCACTTTGATCAAGTGAAACCACCAGCTAATGTAGATGTATTTCTAGTAGCGCCTAAAGGTCCGGGGCATCTTGTACGCCGTACGTTTGCTGAAGGCGGAGCCGTTCCTGCATTATTTGCCGTATATCAAGATGCGACAGGAGTTGCGACTGAAAAGGCACTTTCTTATGCTGATGGAATTGGAGCGACGAGAGCGGGCGTATTAGAAACGACGTTTAAAGAAGAAACAGAAACAGATTTATTTGGAGAGCAAGCTGTACTTTGCGGCGGAGTAACTGCGCTAGTAAAAGCTGGATTTGAAACGCTAGTTGATGCAGGGTACCAGCCTGAACTTGCATATTTTGAATGTTTACATGAATTAAAACTAATCGTTGACCTTATGTATGAAGGTGGACTTGAAAATATGAGATATTCAGTTTCAGATACAGCGCAGTGGGGCGACTTCGTATCAGGACCACGTGTTGTAACGGAAGATACGAAGAAAGCGATGGGTGCAGTGCTAGACGAAATTCAAGATGGTACATTTGCAAGAGGTTGGATTGCAGAGCATAAAGCAGGAAAACCAAATTTCCATGCGACAAATGAGAAAGAGAATGAACATGAAATCGAAGTAGTTGGACGTAAATTACGTGAAATGATGCCTTTCGTACAGCCGCGAGTAAAGGCAGGGGTCAAATAATATGAAGCAGATTTTGTTCATGGATACGACGCTACGTGATGGCGAACAATCACCAGGAGTGAATTTAAATGAACAAGAGAAATTGCAAATTGCAAGGCAATTAGAGAGACTAGGTATTCATGTCATGGAAGCTGGCTTTGCAGCAGCTTCCGAAGGCGATTTTCAATCGGTAAAGCGCATCGCAAATACCATTCAAAATGCTACAGTTATGAGTTTAGCTAGAGCGAAAGAAAGTGATATTCGAAGAGCATATGAAGCTGTGAAAGGTGCTGTATCTCCTCGTTTACATGTATTTTTAGCTACGAGTGATATTCATATGAAATATAAACTTTGTATGTCAAAAGAAGATGTGTTAGATAGTATTTATCGCTCGGTTACGCTTGGGAGATCTTTATTTCCGACAGTGCAATTTTCTGCAGAAGATGCGACAAGAACATCAAGAGATTTTTTAGCTGAAGCAGTAGAAGTTGCGATTCGTGCAGGAGCGAATGTAATCAATATTCCAGACACAGTAGGTTATACGAACCCAGAAGAATACTATTCCTTATTTAAATACTTACAAGAATCCGTTCCTTCATATGAAAAAGCGATTTTCTCTTGTCATTGCCACGATGATCTTGGGATGGCGGTGGCAAATTCGTTAGCTGCGGTTGAAGGTGGAGCACTGCAAGTAGAGGGAACGATTAATGGCATTGGAGAAAGAGCAGGGAATGCTGCACTAGAGGAGGTCGCAGTTGCTCTTCATATTAGAAAAGATTTCTATAAGGCGGAGCCTTCGATGACGCTAAAAGAGATTAAATCGACAAGTACATTAGTAAGTAGGTTAACGGGTATGGTTGTACCGAAAAATAAAGCGATTGTGGGAGCGAATGCTTTCGCTCACGAATCAGGCATTCATCAGGATGGTGTTTTAAAAGAAGTGACAACATATGAAATCATTGAACCAGCACTTATAGGAGAATCTCAAAACCTATTTGTACTTGGCAAACATTCTGGGCGTCACGCATTTACAGAAAAAATGAAAGAACTAGGCTATGAATTTACAAACGAAGAACGCGATGTGGTGTTTGAAGCGTTTAAAAAATTAGCTGATCGTAAAAAGGAAATTACGGAAGAAGATCTACGTGCACTTATGCTTGGTGAAGCAGCTTTTGCAGCGCAGCAATATAACATTACGCAATTGCAAGTACACTTCGTATCGAATAGTACACAGTGTGCGACAGTTGTATTGAAAGATGAGGCGGGAACTATATACGAAGATGCAGCGACTGGTTCTGGAAGTATTGAAGCAATATACAATGCAATCCAAAGAATTTTAGGATTAGAATGTGAATTGGCAGATTATCGCATACAATCTATTACACAAGGTCAAGACGCACTTGCTCATGTTCATGTTGAATTAAAAGAAGGAACGCATCAAGTATCAGGTTTTGGTGTTGCGCAAGACGTATTGGAAGCATCGGCGAGAGCATATGTTCATGCAGCTGGAAAATTGAAATCGTTTATAGCGCTTGTAAAATAAGGGTTTGATAGGTGAGTGAAGCTTTCCTCACCTATCAAAATAAAGTTCTGAAAATTCAGTTAAAAGGAGTGTTAAAATTGGAAAAACGTATCGTTTGTTTAGCTGGTGATGGTGTCGGCCCGGAAATTATGGAAAGTGCAAAGGAAGTATTGCATATGGTAGAGAGACTATATGGGCATCATTTTCATTTGCAAGATGAGCACTTTGGTGGTGTTGCTATTGATTTAACGGGGCAACCATTACCACAGCGAACGCTTGCCGCTTGTTTAGCGAGTGATGCGGTTTTACTTGGGGCAGTTGGTGGACCTCGTTGGGATGGTGCGAAAGAAAGACCGGAGAAAGGATTATTAGCTTTAAGAAAAGGACTTGGTGTATTTGCGAATGTTCGCCCTGTAACGGTAGAAAGCTCAACTTCGCATTTATCCCCATTAAAAAATGCTGATGAAATTGACTTCGTTGTCGTTCGTGAATTAACAGGTGGTATTTATTTTTCTTATCCGAAAGAGCGAACGGAAGAAGTCGCAACGGATACACTTACGTATCATCGTCATGAAATTGAACGTATCGTTTCTTATGCTTTTCAATTAGCGAGTAAGAGATCGAAAAAAGTAACGTCTATTGATAAGGCGAATGTTTTAGAATCTAGTAAATTATGGAGAACTGTTACGGAAGAAGTCGCTCTTCGTTATCCTCATGTTGAGTTAGAGCATATTTTAGTAGATGCAGCTGCTATGGAGTTAATTCGGAACCCAAAGAGATTTGATGTTATCGTAACAGAGAATTTGTTTGGTGATATTTTAAGTGATGAGGCTTCTGTATTAGCAGGGTCATTAGGAATGCTTCCATCAGCGAGTCATGCGGAAAACGGGCCTTCTTTATATGAGCCTATTCACGGTTCAGCACCGGATATTGCAGGGAAAAATAAAGTGAATCCAATTGCGATGATGCGTTCGGTTGCGATGATGCTTGGGCAATCATTTGGATTAACGAGAGAAGGATATGCGATTGAAGAGGCAATTTCTGCAGTTCTTCAATCTGGAAAATGTACAGTTGATATTGGGGGAGATGAGACGACAACTTCATTTACGAAGGCGGTTGTTCAAGAAATGGAAGAGCAGGCACTAGTAGGGAGAGGAAGATAATGGGGAAAAGGTTGCTAGATAAACTTTGGGAAAGACATGTAGTTACAACAAATGAAAATGGATTGGATTTATTATATATCGATCTTCATCTTATTCATGAAGTAACTTCACCGCAAGCCTTTGAAGGCTTGCGGCTTGCAAATCGAATTGTTCGGAGACCGGAATTAACGTTTGCAACGATGGATCATAATATTCCAACGAAAGATATTTGGAATATTACCGATCGCATTGCGAAGCAGCAATTGGATACACTTCGTGAAAATTGTAAACAATTTGAGGTGCGATTAGCTGATATTGGTGATGAAGAGCAAGGAATCGTTCATGTTATCGGGCCGGAACTTGGACTCACACAACCAGGGAAAACGATTGTTTGTGGTGATAGCCATACAGCAACTCACGGTGCTTTCGGTGCGCTAGCGTTTGGTATTGGTACGAGTGAAGTAGAACATGTATTAGCAACTCAAACGTTGTGGCAACGAAAACCGAAAGCGATGGGGATTGAATTAACAGGAAAGTTACCGAAAGGCGTTTATGCAAAGGATATTATTTTACATCTTCTCTCAAAGTACGGTGTAGCGGTTGGGACTGGGTATGTAATGGAATTCTACGGAGAGACGATTCGTGATATGGGAATGGAGGAGAGAATGACACTTTGTAATATGGCAATTGAAGGAGGAGCGAAAGCAGGCATTATTGCACCGGATGAAAAAACATTTTCTTATGTAAAAGGGCGTAAATATGCACCAAAAGACTATGAATCTTTCACGGAAAAATGTTCGGAGCTTTATACGGATTCAGATGCGATTTATGATTTACATATTTCAATAGATGTTACGAGTCTAGCTCCATACGTAACTTGGGGAACAAATCCTAGTATGGGTGTTCCTATTGATGAAAAGTTACCAGAAAAGCATAACGAAAATGATGAAAGAGCATTTTCATATATGGGATTGAGTCCTGGACAAAGTACGTTTGAAATTCCTGTTAAGCATGTCTTTATTGGTTCTTGTACAAATTCACGTTTATCTGACTTAGAAATTGCTGCATCCGTTGTAAAAGGGAAAAAGGTAAAAGAAGGTGTGCGGGCACTCGTTGTACCAGGATCAAAAAGTGTGAGAGAGCGGGCAATGCAAAAAGGCTTACATCACATATTTGAAGAAGCGGGGTTTGAATGGAGAGAGCCTGGATGCTCAATGTGCCTTGGGATGAATCCAGATCAAGTACCTGAAGGAGAACATTGTGCGTCTACTTCAAATCGTAATTTTGAAGGAAGGCAAGGGAAAGGGGCAAGAACACATTTAGTAAGTCCAGCTATGGCAGCAGCTGCTGCATTATATGGGCATTTTGTTGATATTAGAAAGGAGAGTTACGATGGAGCCATTTCGTATTCATAAAGGTACTGCCGCAGTACTTATGAATGATAACATTGATACAGATCAAATTATTCCGAAACAATACTTAAAGAGAATTGAAAGGACAGGATTTGGAAAGTATTTATTTGATGAGTGGCGTTACGATAATGAGCGCCATGAAAATCCTAATTTTCCCCTTAATGCACAAGAACGAAAGGGAGCAAGTATATTAATTACAGGTGATAATTTTGGATGCGGTTCTTCAAGAGAGCATGCTCCGTGGGCCCTTGCTGATTATGGTTTCCGCGTTATTATCGCAGGGGGATTTGCAGATATTTTTTATATGAATTGTATGAAAAATGGTATGTTACCGATTGTAATGGATAAAGAGATGCGTGAACAACTTGCTAAAATAAATGCGAGAGATCAAATAGAAGTCGATTTAGAGAATGAAGTCATTACTACAAATACGCACAGGTTTCATTTTACAATCGAGAAAATGTGGAAAGAAAAATTATTAAATGGTCTAGATGAAATTGCCATTACGATGCAATATGAACAAGAAATTGAAGAGTATGAAAGAAAAGTAGCTTTATATTAAGAAATAACGGAATATTAAAAATGTATTTACATTCAGAATTAACTGTTATATAATATGGAAAAATCAGAGGAGAAAGGGAGTAAGTATTATGAATATCGTACAATCTATTAAAATGCTTACACAACTACATCATCATACATGAAACCCTTGAACCTAACGTGAAAACGTGTAGGCACAAGGGTTATTCCCGTTGTACCTACACTCTACTAAAGAGCCTTGTAGGTATTTTGTCTACAAGGCTCTTTTTATTTTCGGTTTGGGTGAATGGAATGGGCATACATTAGAAAGGGAAGGGCGTGTGAATTCAGATGACAAAGTGGAAGCGGGCAAATCCGAATGGAACGAGAGATTACTTATTTGAAGAATGTACGTTAATTGAAGAAGTGGAACAAAAATTAAGACGTACATTTTTAGAGAGAGGCTATGAGGAAATAAGGACACCTACAATTGAATTTTATGATGTGTTTGCTTTTCAAAATCGGCCGATAGATGAAGAGAAGATGTATAAATTTTTTGATGAAAAGGGACGGATTATCGTGTTACGTCCAGATATGACGATTCCTTTAGCGAGAGTAATTGGAACGCAAAGGTGGGATACGCCTCTTAAGGTGACATATAGTGGAAATGTATTTCGGGCGAATGAGTCTCTGTCTGGAAAATATAATGAAATTGTACAAAGTGGTATTGAAATTATCGGGATTGATAATGTAAGAGCTGAAATTGAATGTGTGATAAGTGTAATGCAAGCACTACAAAGGTTAAAGGTACAATCTTTTACAATCGAAATTGGGCAGGTAGAGTTATATAAATGTATTGTAAAAAAGCTCTCTATTCATGATGAAGAAGAGAGAGTACTTAGAACGTATATAGAAAGCAAAAATTATGCTGCTCTCTCAAATTTTATCGGAGAAAAGAAATTAGATCGGTGCGATGAAACAGTAAAATTACTTGAGAAATTACCAAGGTTATTTGGGAATTTAGAGGTTATTGAGGAAGCAGAAAAACTCGCCTCAAGTAATGAAATGAAAATGGCCATTGCAAGAGTGAAAGAAATATATGAAGCGGTTGAAAGGCTAGGCTATGGACCTTATATATCCATTGATTTAGGCATGATTCAACATTTGGACTATTATACGGGTATTATTTTCAAAGGGTATATATATGAAATTGGAGAAGAGATTGTTAGTGGTGGAAGATACGATGAGTTAATTGGGAATTTTGGAGAGATGGTGTCAGCGGTTGGCCTCGCGGTGCAAGTAAATCAAATAGTCAAGGCACTTCAAGAGCAACAAGAATCTTATGAAAGAGAGCCAATAGATATGATGATACATTATGAATTAAATAGATTAGCGGAAGCTGAAAGGTTAAGAAACTTACTTCGAAAGGACGGGAAGAATGCCCAGTTATCTTTATTCTCTAATTTAAACGACACATTTCAATTTGCAAGAAACAATAAAATAGTAACGGTCGTTGAGGCAAGGAATGAATCATTGGTGGAATATGTATGGAAAGAGAAATGGGTCGTTCAGAAAGAAGGGGAGACTTCATGCGTAACATTCAAATTGCGTTAACGAAAGGAAGATTAGAGAAACATGTTATTCCGCTGTTTGAGAAAATTGGAATTGATTGTTCAGAGCTTAAAGATAAAGGGAGAAAGCTTGTCTTTCAAAGTAAAAATACAAACATTTCATTTATTTTAGTAAAAGCGGTTGATGTTGCTACTTATGTAGAACATGGAGTAGCTGATATTGGGATCGTTGGAAAAGATATTTTAATGGAAAATGAAAAAGATATATATGAAATGTTGGATTTAGGAGTGGGTATGTGTAAATTTTGTGTCGCTTCTATTCCTACGTATAATCCGAAGAGTTACCGAAAGAAACGAATTGCTACGAAATATCCACACATCACTTCCAATTATTTTCACGAAAAGGGAGAAGATGTAGAAATCATAAAAATAGAAGGTTCTGTAGAAATTGCTCCGCTTCTTGGATTAGTAGATGCGATTGTTGATATTGTTGAAACAGGAAAAACACTACAAGAGAATGGGCTCATTGTATTTGAGGAAATGTATTCTATATCCGCTCGAATGATTGTAAATAAGGCAGCTTTAAAAACTAAAAAAGACGAAATATTCAGTATTATAAATATGATGGAGCAAGAAATTTTATCAGGGAAATAGGAGGGCTTACAATGGAGATCATTTATGAAGACTTCAAGGAGGCATTATCCAAAATAAAAGTGTTGCGAGAAAACGCTAATATAATAGAAGAAACTGTTCAAAGAAGTGTAAGGGAAATCGTTCAAAACGTAAGAGAAAGTAAAGATGAGGCTTTATCTTTCTATACAAAAAAGCTTGATGGTGCGGATGTTAAAACTTTTCGTGTAAGTGAAGAAGAAATAAAACAAGCAAGTGCGTTTGTAGAACTTTCTTTTTTAGAGGCGCTACAAGAGGCGAAGAAAAACATTATCTCATATCATGAAAAGCAAAAGAGGCAATCTATGTTTGATTGCGAAAGTGATGGGATAATTAGAGGGCAGCTCATTAGACCGTTAGAAAATGTAGGTGTATATGTGCCAGGCGGGAAGGCATCGTATCCCTCTTCAGTATTAATGAATGTATTGCCAGCCAAACTGGCAGGTGTGAAAAAAATTGTAATGGTAACACCGCCAAGGCAAGGAGGAATTGACCCGCATATATTAACTGCCGCAGGTCTTGCAGGTGTAGATGAAGTTTATACGGCTGGTGGTGCCCAGGCAATCGCTGCTTTAGCGTATGGGACGGAATCGATTCCGAAAGTGGATAAAATAGTTGGACCGGGAAATTTGTACGTTGCTTTAGCGAAGCGAGAAGTATACGGAATAGTAAATATCGATATGATTGCTGGGCCATCAGAAATTGTAGTTATCGCTGATGAAACAGGCAATGCCAAATATATCGCTGCTGATTTATTATCGCAAGCAGAACATGACGAGAGGGCAACAGCGATTTGTATTACAACGAATATAGAACTAGCTAAAGAAGTAGGAAGAGAGATAGAAAGACAGTTAGAAACATTACCAAGAAGTGAAATCGCTCGTGAATCAATAAAAAGAAATGGAGCCATTTTTATCGTTTCTTCTTTAGATGAGGCACTAAAGTTATCAAATGAAATAGCTCCAGAACATTTAGAGTTACATATAAAAGAGCCAATGAATGCTCTAGCTTATGTGAAACATGCAGGCTCTATTTTCCTTGGGCCATATGCACCAGAGCCGCTCGGCGATTATTTGGCAGGACCGAATCACGTTTTACCGACAAGTGGAACAGCAAGATTTTTCTCCCCGTTATCAGTCGATGATTTCGTAAAAAAATCAAGCTTTCTTTCTTATACAGAGGAAGCGTTAAAAAATGTACAACATCATATTGTAGAACTTGCAAATAAAGAAGGTTTATATGCACACGCAAGAGCAGTCCAAATGAGATTTGAGGAGGAAGAATAATGCGACAGTCGAGTCAAGTACGTGAAACGACAGAAACAAAAATTAAATTAAGTTTGCAGCTTGATGAAAGTACGAATGTTTCTATTCAAACAGGAGTAGGTTTTTTTGATCATATGCTAACTTTATTTGCAAGGCATGGACGATTTGGTTTACAAATTGAAGCTGAAGGTGACGTGTTTGTCGATGCACATCACACGGTTGAAGATGTTGGAATTGTACTCGGAAATTGCTTGAAAGAAGCACTGCAAAATAAAGAGAGTATTAATAGGTACGGTTCCGCATATGTACCGATGGATGAATCTTTAGGTTTTGTCGCAATTGATATAAGTGGACGTTCCTATATTGTGTTTCAAGGCGAGTTAACAAATCCGAAATTAGGCGATTTTGACACAGAATTAACGGAAGAGTTTTTTAGAGCAGTTGCTCATGCAGCAAATATTACGTTACACGCTCGTATTTTATACGGAAGTAATACACATCACAAAATTGAAGCTTTATTTAAGGCATTTGGTCGAGCGCTTAGAGAGGCAGTCGAAAAAAATGACAACATTACTGGTGTAAATTCAACGAAGGGGATGTTGTAATTGATTGCTATTGTAGATTATGGGATGGGAAATATTCGTAGTGTGGAACAGGCATTAAAATATATTGGAGCAGAGTATATCGTAACGGATGATAGAGAGGAAATATTGAGAAGTGATGGCGTTATTTTACCAGGAGTAGGGGCATTTCCGAAAGCGATGGACGTTCTAGAAGAAAAAAAATTAGTATTTGTGCTAAAAGAGATTGGGAATTTAGGGAAACCGTTCCTTGGTATATGTTTAGGTATGCAACTTTTATTTGAAAAAAGTGAGGAATTAAAAGACTGTAGCGGATTAAGTTTATTGCCAGGTGTTATTCGGAAATTAAAAGTGCCTTATAAAATTCCACATATGGGATGGAATGAATTGAAGAAAGAAGGAGAAATACCACTTTGGAATGGAATAGAAGACGGTTCTTTCGTATATTATGTCCACTCTTATTATGCAGATTGTCCAAAGGGGATTGTGTATGGGGCAAGCGAGTATGGGGTGCAAGTACCTGGTTTTGTAGCGAAAGGAAATGTATTTGGAGCGCAGTTTCACCCTGAAAAAAGTGGGGAAGTCGGAATACAAATTTTAAAGAATTTTAAAGGGGTGGTAGAAGCATGGAAATTTTCCCAGCTATCGATTTAAAAGAAGGGCGATGTGTCAGACTTTATCAAGGAGAGTTTAGTAAAGAAACGGTTATGAATGAAGATCCGGTTGCGCAAGCGATCATATTTGAAAAGCTTGG
Source organism: Bacillus cereus group sp. N24 (assembly GCF_016483345.1). Taxonomy (NCBI): domain Bacteria; kingdom Bacillati; phylum Bacillota; class Bacilli; order Caryophanales; family Bacillaceae; genus Bacillus; species Bacillus cereus group sp. N24. The sequence goes on along the minus strand of NZ_JAEHCA010000003.1, from coordinate 363,424 downwards.
AGCGAAAATATTACACATTGTTGATTTAGACGGTGCAATTGCTGGAGAGTCTTTAAATTTGTTTATCATTGAAAGAATATGCAGGGCGGTACGTATTCCTGTGCAAGTTGGAGGAGGGATTCGATCGCTTGTAGCAGTGGAGAAGTTATTGTTAGCAGGTGTAGAAAAAGTCATTTTAGGAACAGCTGCTCTTTATGATAAGTCATTTTTAGAGGAAGCAGTTCGGCTATATAAAGAGAAAATAATTGTTGGAATTGATGCGAAAAATGGTTTCGTAGCAACGAGAGGTTGGCTTGATGTGTCTGAAATTTCTTATATTCATTTAGCGAAGCAAATGGAGAGTATAGGTGTTCAAACGATTGTATTTACAGACATCTCGAGAGATGGGACACTTGCAGGACCAAATTTTGAGCAATTAGGGTTACTGGAAAAAAGTGTGGGTATTCGTCTCATTGCCTCTGGAGGAGTGGCGTCTATTCAAGATGTGAAAAGGTTAAATGATATGAATATACATGGTGTTATCATTGGTAAGGCTCTTTACGAGAATACAATTGATTTAGAAGAAGTGCTAGAGGTAACAAAGCTATGTTAGCGAAACGAATTATTCCATGTCTAGATGTGAAAGAAGGGCGAGTCGTAAAGGGTGTAAATTTTATAGGATTACAAGATGTCGGTGATCCTGTTGAAATAGCGGCTTTATATAATGATGCGGGAGCAGATGAAATTGTATTTTTAGATATTACTGCGACACATGAAGGGCGAAAAACGATGATAGATGTTGTAGAAAAAACTGCCTCAAAAATATTTATTCCTCTTACAGTAGGTGGGGGGATTTCTAATGTTCAAGATATATACAATCTGCTACGAGCCGGTGCGGATAAAATTTCAATTAATTCAGCAGCAGTACGGAATCCAAAACTAATTCAGGAAGGTGCAGAACATTTTGGCTCGCAATGTATTGTTGTAGCAATCGATGCTAGAAAAGTAGCAGAAGGTAAATGGAATGTATACGTAAATGGCGGGAGGGTTGATACAGGAATGGATGCAATCGAATGGGCGAAGCACGCCGTACAATTAGGGGCAGGAGAAATTTTGCTAACGAGTATGGATGCAGATGGAACGAAGGATGGATACGATCTTCAGTTAACAGAAGCAATTTCAAGTAGCGTTTCCGTCCCGGTAATTGCATCAGGAGGATGTGGTCATGCGGATCACATTATAGAGGTATTTAAAAAGACAACAGTCGACGCAGCGCTAGCAGCATCAATCTTTCATTATGGTGAAGAGACTGTGCAGGATGTAAAGAGAAAATTAAGAGAAGCAAACGTTGAGGTGCGACTATGAAGCCTAACTTCTCAAAAGGGTTATTACCAGCAGTGGTGATAGAGGAAGATACGAAAGAAGTTTTAATGCTCGCTTACATGAATGAAGAAGCGTATGAAAAGACGTTAGAAACAAAAAGGACGTGGTTTTATTCTCGCTCAAGACAATCGTTATGGAATAAAGGAGAAACATCGGGCAATATGCAGTATGTTCAATCCCTTTATTTAGATTGTGATCAAGATTCAATTGTAGTTGTTGTAAAGCAAGTAGGACCTGCTTGTCATACGGGAGAGAAAACATGTTTTCATTATAAAGTTATATAGGGGGATGACGATGGAAGATGTCCTTAAATTATTATTTGAAACAATTGAAGACCGAAAGGAAAATCCAGTGCCAGAATCATATACAAATTATTTATTTTCAAAAGGAGAAGATAAAATTTTAAAGAAAATTGGGGAAGAGTGCTCTGAAGTGATCATTGCTTCTAAAAATAATGATAAAAAAGAACTAGTAAAAGAAATGGTTGATGTGTTTTATCACTGTTTTGTTCTATTAGCCGAAAAAAACATTTCACTAGAAGATGTTATGGAAGAAGTGAAAGAAAGAAATGGAAAGCTTTCGAGAGTAGGGGAACGAAAAGAAATAGATACGTTATAAGGGGGAATATGTATGAAAGTGGATTATCATCTTCATTTAGAAGAAGGGCCTTATTCAATAGGTTGGCTTGCCAAAATAAATGAAACGCTACAATATTATGAGCCGCTTCAAGAAGAAAGACATTCTATCGAATGGCTTATGAAGACGCAAGAACGCCTGCAAAGACGTGTGAAGGAAGGACCATTTACAGCGAAATGGATTGATTTATATTTAGAAGAGGCATTGCGAAAAGGTATAAAAGAAGTTGGGATTGTGGATCATTTATACCGCTTTCATGAGTCGAAAGTATATTATGAAAAATATGTGAATATTAGTGATTCGAAGCTTGGGCGTTTACAGAAGGAATGGTTAGACCAAGTAAGAGTAGTTTCACTATACGATTTTACAAAGTCGATTGAAGAGGCGAAAGAACGATGGAGTAAAAGAGGCGTTACACTTAAACTTGGAATTGAAGCGGATTATTTTATTGGCTGTGAAGAAGAGCTAAAAGAATTGTTAGCACTAGGAGACTTTGATTATGTAATTGGGTCTGTTCATTTTTTAAACGGCTGGGGGTTTGATAATCCAGATACGAAAGAATATTTTGAAGAGCATGATTTACATATACTATATGATACGTTTTTCAAAACAGTTGAGAGTGCAGTTCGTTCCGAGTTATTTGATATTATAGCCCACCTTGATAACATAAAAGTATTTAATTACAGGTTGGATGAGAATGAACAGCTTTCTTATTATAAGAAAATAGCCCGTGCATTAGTAGAAACCAATACCGCAACAGAAATAAATGCGGGATTGTACTATCGTTATCCTGTACGGGAAATGTGCCCGAGTCCACTGTATTTACAAGTGTTAGCTAAACATGGTGTTCCCATTACTATTTCTTCAGATGCTCATTATCCGAATGATTTAGGGAAATACGTAAAAGAAAACGTGCAAACATTACGAACTCACGGTATTACTCATATCGCAACATTTACGAAACGAGCAAGAGTAATGAGACTACTTGAAGAAGAAGTAACAATTTCAAAATGAACCACGATTTTTTGATGAAAACATTCCTTTTTGTTCAAAATAAGAAAGAAAAAAAGGAGGGTAAGAAATGGCGAAACAACAAAATAAACAAAATGTACAAGGTGCACAGCAACAAGCTTATACTTCTGAAACGAATGCTACATCTCAATCAGTTATTGAGGAGCAAATTAGCGATACAGTTGCAGAAGGAACAATTGATGTGAAGCTCGGAAAAGAATCGCAGGAAAAAGCGTAAGAAGAGGGGGGAGTTGCATCTCCTCTTTTTTCATGGAAAAGTGTCGATTTTCAAAACTATAATCAAATTCCTTGGTTTTTATAAGTGGATTTCTTACAATGAAATATAAGAGATATCTTATTTTCTATAGAAGAGGTGTTAGTAGTGGCAAAAATATTAGTAGCAGGGAAAATTCCAGAAATCGGATTAGAACTATTAAAAGATCATGATGTAGAAATGTATGATAAAGAAGAGTTAATTTCTTTAGATGAATTAACAGAGCGTGTAAAAGATAAAGATGCATTGTTAAGCTTACTTTCTACAAAGGTGACGAAAGAAGTTATAGATGCGGCACCTAATTTAAAGATTGTTGCAAACTATGGTGCTGGCTACGATAATATTGATTACTTGCATGCAGGAGAAAAAGGGATTGCGGTAACGAATACACCGAAAGTATCAACTGAAGCGACAGCAGAATTAACATTTGCACTTCTTTTAGCAGCAGCACGTAGAATTCCTGAAGGAGATACGTTATGTCGTACAACTGGATTTAACGGATGGGCGCCATTATTTTTCTTGGGCCGCGAAGTACACGGTAAGACAATTGGAGTTATCGGTCTTGGAGAAATCGGGAAGGCAGTTGCAAAGCGTGCGAAAGCATTTGGAATGAACGTTTTATATACAGGACCAAATCGTAAGTTTGAAGCTGAATCTGAACTAGAAGCGACATATGTAACATTAGAAGAGCTGTTACAAACGGCAGATTTTATTACAATTAACTGTGCCTATAATCCAAAATTACATCATATGATCAATGAAGAACAGTTTAAAATGATGAAGAAGACAGCATATATTATAAATGCTTCGCGTGGACCAATTATGAATGAATTAGCACTTGCTTATGCATTAAAAACGAAAGAAATTGAAGGAGCAGCTCTTGACGTATTTGAATTTGAACCGAAAATTACGGAAGAACTAAAAGGATTAAAGAATGTGGTACTTGCTCCTCACGTAGGGAATGCAACATTCGAAACTCGTGATGCGATGGCTGAAATGGCAGTAAGAAATATTTTAGCTGTATTAAACGGTGAAGAACCTGTAACACCTGTAAATCCAAAAGTATTAGTTACAAAATAAAGTGAGACTTTCATTTGTAAGGCCTCCCGATTAATCAGGTTGTCCGCAAATAGTGGGATAAAAAGAAACCTTCCGAATACGGAAGGTTTTTGTTTTTATTATTTTTCTTTATTCGCTTTTTTAGACGGTCTTTGTCTAATAAATTGAGATAGCATATACAAAATATATAGTGGAATAGCAATGAATAAGAAAACAGAAAAATTACCGATCCCTGTTTGATACATTGTGATAATGATTCCAACTAAAAATAATGTAATAATGATGCTATATCTTGGAATTGGTACATCTTTTAAACTTGGGATACGAATACGACTCACCATTAAAAATGCGAACGTTACAAAGACTGTAATAAGAACGATTTTGGGAATGGTATGTGAAAATAATGTTAAGAAAGCAACAAGCCCTCCCGCTGCTGTAATCGGTACTCCAGTGAAATATTTCATTGAAGTAGAAGATGGTGTTACATTAAATCGTGCTAAACGATATGCTCCGAAAAGAGGGAATAATCCCGCTATGTATAATCCGATGATTCCGTAGTTTGAGAAAGATGTGTAATACATTAAAACAGCTGGTGCTGCACCAAATGTTACGACATCTGCGAGTGAATCAAGCTCTTTTCCCATTTGTGAATCAACGCGTAATAAACGAGCAACACGACCATCAAGACTATCTAACATCATCCCGATAAGTACTAAAATAGCAGCTGATTTATAATATCCTAAAGATGCATAGCCGATTGATAAAAATCCGCTATATAAATTTCCGAGCGTAAATAAGTTTGGAATAGCTGCTCTATACAAAATCTGATCCCTTGCTTTCTGTAATAAATTCTTAATTAGTGTATGAAAGTTTACTTATTTTATCATACCATAAATTTCTTCCTCATACGAAAGAAATTACCAATTTGTGAAAGATTTCATGGGAGAATGATTTGGAAAATAAGTAGAAAAAGAAGCAACTTTTATAAAGTTGCTTCTTGCACTATTCAAATTTTGTTGTCATCGTTCCGGTTTTATATCGATTGTTAGGATCGAAACGTAATAAATCTCCATAAATGAGTTTATCGGATAATTTTAATTCTGTTTTTGCTTTTTCAATATACGGCTGACATAGTGATATAGCAGCTTCTTCACCTGTATTTCGTTTATAGCACATGTTTTTTGTATAAACATAATCTTCCGAAACAAAACTACCATCACGCATTACCATAAGTGGATCTTTTTCTTTAATAAATAAGTCCGTTCCAAATTCAACGGATTGATTTGTTTTAATCCCAAGTAAATGAAGGAGCGTTGGTTTAATATCAAGTTGACCGGATACTTTAGAAATCGTTTTTCCTTCTTGACCTGGCACATGAATAATGAGAGGGACGCGTTGTAATTGCATAGAATCAAACGGTGTAATAGCGTCTTTCCCAAGGAACTGGGCCATAGCTGCGTTATGGTTTTCAGAAATACCGTAATGATCACCATAAATGACAATAACTGAATTATCATACAGTCCTTCATCTTTTAACTGTTTAATAAATAATTTAAGAGCTTCATCCGTGTAACGAACAGTTGGGAAGTAACGGTTTAAAACACCACTGTCCGAATTAAACTCATCAACATATTGATCTTCTGGATTTAGAAGAAATGGAAAATGGTTTGTTAAAGTGATAAATTTTGTATAGAACGGTTGCGGTAAAGATTTTAACTTTGGAATAGATTGTTCAAAGAACTCTTTATCTTTTAATCCCCAACCAACAGACATTTGTTCCGTACCTACGTAATCATTTAAATTAAAGTAACGGTCATAACCAAGCGCAGGATACATTACGTCACGATTCCAAAACGTTTTATCGTTTGAATGGAAGACAGCAGAAGAATATCCGTATTTCTTTAATTGTTCTGGTGTGGCAGTATACTCATTTGTTGCATGAGTAAAGAATACAGAACCACGGTCTAACGGATAAAGTGAATTTTCAACGATAAATTCAGCATCAGAAGTTTTACCTTGTCCCGTTTGATGATAGAAGTTATCGAAATAAAAACTATCTTTAATAAATTCATTTAAGAATGGAGTAATTTCTTTTCCATTTATTTTTTTATTAATAACAAAACTTTGTGTAGATTCCATTGAAATTAAAATGACATTTTTACCTTTTGCAGCTCCAAATAAGTTTTTATCAACTTGCTTATCTTTTGCGTCTGTATAGTTTTTAATTTCAGAGAATCCGTCGCCACTTGCGAATACACGTTCAGCCGAAGACTTAGATTGAAGCGTAATATCAAATAGATGATATGTGTATAACCCTAAATTTTTCACGACAGTTTGACGGTCAAATGAGCGTGAGAACATTTGTGGCTTATAAATAACTGAAACAACAATTTGTAGTGCTAATAACGCAGTTACACCGCTAAAGAAAGTTCTCTTCTCAGATCGTGAAAGTGGTGTTTTATCACCAAATGATGGGGATTTACGTGAAATAAACATTAAAATAATTGCATCTGCAAATAAAAGTAATGTTTTGTACGTAAAGAGCTCTTTTATGCTCGTCCCTAAATCAGCCATATTATTTGTTTGGAATAAAACCGGGAAGGTAACGAAATCGTTATAAAACCCATAAAACATTGCATTTCCAAATAAAATAAATGACAGTATAAAACTAATTCCAATTATAATTCGATTTCGATGCTTAGATGCAAATAAAGCTAAACCGAAAAATAAAAGTAACGCAGCTAGTGGATTAATAAACAGCATAAATTCTTCAAAGAAGTTATCAATTTTAATATCAAACGCTAGCTTGTACACAATATATGTTTTAATCCATAATAAAACGACTGCAACGAGTGCAAATCGTAATTTTGGAAACAGATGTTGTAGCATAATATACTCCTCTCCTAGAAAGCATGACAGTTCTTGCGAGCCGGTTTGATTAGCGCCTCACTTTATATATACGAACAGTCTTTTGTTATTATGATTATTATACTATGAGTATCATTATACGAAAATTAAAGAGGGTTGTGGGCTTTTTTTGCAACAATTGAGTAGAAAAAGAGAAGTAGGAGAAAATAAAATAGAATTTCTATGCGCGATTATTGTAATTCATTAAACATAGAAAGTATCGCGTAATGGTGCGGAGGTTATAATGCGAAAATTATTTTATCTTATAATGTGCAGTATTTTTATACTCTTTGCTTCACCGAGTGTATCAGTAGCTCAGTATGATGCACCTCTTATGGAAGATGCACTTTATTCTGTTTTATTTCCGAAAATAAATAAAGCAATTGAAAAACAATATGGGAGTTTGAAACCTTATCAATGTCCTAAAATTATTAGTTTAAAAAAAGTGTATAGTGGTACATATTTATTTCAAACGGTTATTGAAGTGACGAAGTACGAACAGATTGGTGGGAAAATTGTTCCACCATTTGAAAAAGTAACTATTACGTTTAATAATGAAGAAGGCGAATGGGAAGTAACGAAGATAATAGTAAAGCGCTTACCAAATGATACGAAATTAAACTGTAAAAAAACAATATAAAAAATTGTTTGACAAATAAAATGGTCCTTTGGTATTGTTAATAGCAACAATTAGATGTTTGAAAATTAAATAGACTTACCTCATCTACTCTCAAAGGTAGAGGCCGCGATAGGAAAGAGTAAGCTATGGGAGATTTAGTGGAATCTGTGACCATGGGTTGAAAGGGACTATTGCCGAAATATAAGAATAACCACCTTATTCATATATTGGGACTGCATTGAATAAATGTAGTACTGTCATAAGATTTATTTTATGGAGAGCTATTTGGAGATGTTGATGCGGTTTCTTATTTTGAGAAGATAACAACTTGTTTATTTTTTCAATATATATTTTTCCTAATAAGAAACGCGTGTGAACATTGTTCCGCGCGTTTTTTGTCTATCTAAAAGCGTGCTGCAATGAATAGAAGATTGGGGTTATGAGTTTTAGAGGAAATAAGGGAGGAATTCAAATGTATTTACACGGCACAAGCCGAATCAATGGGCAAGGACACTTAGAAATTGGAGGGTGCGATACGACGCAGCTAGCAAAACAATACGGAACACCACTTTATGTATACGATGAAGAGTCTATTCGAGGGAAATGTCGTGCGTTTCATCGTGCTTTTAAAGAAAGTGGTTTCTCTTATCAAGTAGCATATGCAAGCAAGGCGTTCTTGTGCATGGAGATGTGCCGAGTAGCTCGTGAAGAGAACATGTCATTAGATGTTGTTTCGGGTGGGGAATTATATACTGCGCTCCAAGCAGGATTTCCAGCATCACGTATTCATTTTCATGGAAACAATAAAACAGAAGAAGAGATAGTGATGGCTCTTCAGGCGAATATCGGTTGTTTTGTAGTAGATAATTTCTTGGAATTAGAAGTTTTACACGATTTAGCAATGCAACATGGGAAATTTGTAAACATATTAATTCGTGTAACGCCTGGAGTAGAGGCGCACACACATGAATATATTACGACAGGCCAAGAGGATTCAAAATTTGGATTTGGCGTTTCAAATGGTCAAGCGATGCAGGCAATTGGGCTTGCTTTACAAAAATCAAATTATAATGTGTTAGGGATTCATTCACATATCGGATCACAAATATTTGAAACGGCTGGTTTTGTTCGAGCGATTGAAGTTCTTCGTAAATTTTTAGAAGAGGTGAGAGAGCAAACGAACTATGTAGTAAAAGTATTAAATGTAGGCGGAGGATTTGGAATACGCTATACAGAGTCAGATACACCATTAACTCTTGAGACATATGTGCGAGCTGTAACAAGTGCAGTGAGAGAACAATTTACAGTATGTGAATATCCATTGCCAGAAATATGGGTTGAACCAGGTCGTAGTATTGTAGGTGATGCGGGAACGACAATTTATACAGTTGGATCTGTGAAAGAAATTCCTGGCATTCGGAAATATGTATCCGTCGATGGTGGAATGACAGATAACTTAAGACCGGCTTTATATAGCGCTCGTTACGAAGCGATGTTAGCGAATCGAGGAAAGGATGAGAATGAGGAACTCGTTTCAATTGCTGGGAAATGCTGTGAGAGTGGAGATATGCTAATTTGGGATATTAATCTACCGAAAGTTGCTTCTTCTGATTTACTAGCAATTTCTTGTACGGGAGCATATGGGTACTCGATGGCGAATAATTATAATCGAATTCGGAGACCAGCCGTCGTCTTTGCGAAAGGTGGCACATCGCAAATTGTTGTGGAACGTGAAACGTACGAAAATATCATTGGGAACGATCGCATACGTATTAAAGAGCTTGTTTAAATAAGGAAAAGGAGTTGTTCGAATGGGCAATTCCTTTTTTATAAAGTGAAACTATAATCAGTGGGGGGTATTGCCCGCAAATAGCGGGATAAAATAAAATAATTAAAATATATCGGAAAACTAGGATTGAAAAAAATCAGAATTGTGATAAAATACAAATACAAAGCTTATCAAGAGAAGCGGAGGGAACTGGCCCGAAGAAGCTCGGCAACCTGCTTATAGAAAGCAAGGTGCTAAATCCAGCAAAATGGAATCCATTTTGAAAGATAAGGTAAAATATATTACCGAACAGTCTTTTCGAAATGGGAAAGATTTTTTTTATGAATAAAAAGGGGGGCTGTTCGCGTGAGCGTACGGGAACATTTTGATGAAGTATCTGAGAAAATTCAAGCGATGCTTGCTGATATGAAATATGGTTCAATTACAATTGTGGTGCAAGATGGAAAAGTAATTCAATTAGAGAAAAGTGAAAAAGTACGTTTAAAGTGAAAAGCGCTGACTAGAAAAACTAGAGGCGGTTTTAATCTATTTTAATAGATTAAAACCGTCTTTTTGCTTTTACAGGGGGAAAAAACATGTTGACGTATGAAACGTGGGAAGAAAATCGTGTTTCATTTTCAGAGGAAGATGAAACGAAAGGCGCGCTATCCGTATTAAGTTGGGCTTATAAAGAATATAAAGATGAAATTGTATACGCGTGTAGCTTCGGAGTGGAAGGCATGGTTTTACTGCATCTTATAAACCAAGTAAATCCATCTGCTAAAGTTGTATTTTTGGATACAAATGTTCATTTTCAAGAAACGTATGAATTAATTCAAAAAGTAAGAGAACGATTTCCTTCATTAAATATTATAGAAAAACAGCCGGAACTTACACTCGATGAACAAGCGAAGTTGCACGGTGAGAAACTATGGGAAAGCAATCCAAATCTCTGTTGTAAGATTAGGAAGATTTTGCCGTTAGAAAAATCACTTACAGCGGAAAAAGCGTGGATATCGGGCTTAAGAAGGGAACAATCAGAAACGCGTAAGCATACAAAGTTTATAAATCAAGATCATCGTTTTCAATCTATTAAAGTTTGTCCGCTTATTCATTGGACGTGGAAAGAAGTATGGCGATATGTATACAAACATAACTTGCCATACAACCCATTACATGATATTGGATATCCAAGTATCGGGTGTGAGAAGTGTACGTTACCTGTAGGTGCCGGTGGTGATTCAAGAGATGGTAGGTGGACCGGGAAAATGAAAACCGAATGCGGTCTTCATTACCAATAAGATGTATCTTGAAATAAAGCTAAGAGGGGATATAGAAAATGACTACAAGAAACGAATTAATAAACCGTGTAGATGAGACATACGACGTATCACAAATTGAAAAAGAAATTGAATTAGACAACATTGCATTAAGTGATTTAGAACTGCTAGCGACAGGGGGATATAGTCCGCTTACTGGTTTTTTAGGGGAAAAAGACTATGATTCAGTCGTAGAAACGCTTCGTTTAGCAGATGGAAGCGTATGGAGTATACCGATTACATTGCCGGTAACAGAAGAAGTAGCAGAGGGACTGAAAGCTGGAGAGGAAGTAAAACTTGTTAACGACAGAAATATATATGGTGTCATTCAAATAGAAGATATTTTTGCACCTGATAAAGAAAAAGAAGCTTTACTTGTATATAAAACGACGGATGAGGCTCATCCAGGCGTGAAAAAATTATATGAACGACCAGATGTTTATGTTGGAGGAGCTATTACGCTTATAAAACGCTTGGAAAATAAGCAATTTCCTTCTTATCATTTAGACCCAATTGAAACGAGAGAAGAATTTAAAAAACGTGGTTGGAAAACAGTAGTTGGATTTCAAACGAGAAATCCGGTACATCGTGCCCATGAGTATATTCAAAAATCTGCTCTTGAAATTGTAGATGGTCTCTTTTTAAATCCGCTCGTTGGGGAAACAAAGTCAGATGATATTCCTGCTGATGTAAGGATGGAAAGCTACGAAGTATTGCTTCAAAACTATTATCCGAAAAATCGTGTCTTTTTAGGTGTATTTCCTGCAGCGATGCGCTACGCAGGACCAAGGGAAGCGATATTTCATGCATTGGTAAGAAAGAATTTTGGGTGTACCCACTTTATTGTAGGACGTGATCATGCTGGGGTAGGAGACTATTACGGAACATACGAAGCGCAGGAAATCTTTACGAACTTTACAGTGGAAGAGTTAGGGATTACGCCGCTATTTTTTGAACATAGCTTCTACTGTACGAGATGTGAAGCGATGGCTTCAACGAAAACGTGTCCGCATGGAAAAGAGGACCGTGTCATTTTATCAGGTACAAAAGTAAGAGAAATGTTAAGAAATGGTGAGATTCCGCCAAGTACATTTAGTCGTAAAGAAGTAGTGGAAGTGTTAATTAAAGGTTTGAAAAAAGAAGTAGTAACAGAATAGGGAGAGAACGAGATGGATACGAATATTACTTGGCACACAGCTTCTGTTTCAAAAAATGAGAGAAGAGTGAAGAATGGGCATCATAGTTTTGTAATTTGGTTTACTGGTTTATCAGCTTCGGGTAAATCTACAGTAGCGAATGCGGTTGCTCGTAAACTATTTGAAAAGAATATTGGAAATTATGTGTTAGATGGGGATAATATTCGCCATGGTTTAAATAAAGACTTAGGTTTTTCTGAAAGTGATCGTATGGAGAATATAAGGCGTATTGGCGAAGTGGCGAAGCTATTTGTAGATCAAGGTACTGTTGTTCTTACAGCGTTCATTTCACCATTTCGAGTAGATCGAAAACAAGTTAGGGATCTATTAGCGGCAGATGAGTTTATAGAAGTGTTTGTAAAATGTCCAATTGAAGAGTGTGAAAAACGTGATCCAAAAGGGTTATACAAAAAAGCGAGACAAGGTGATATTAAAGATTTTACAGGTATTGATTCACCGTATGAGGAACCAAATCAAGCGGAATTAATTGTAGAAACGCACAAGTATTCTATTGAAGAATGTGCAGAACAAATCGTGAAGTACTTACAAGAGCGTAGTTTTGTCCCGTTGTTTGCTGGGAAGTAAAACGCCCACCTCAAAATTCGGCTGGAGCAGGCTGTAAATGCCCGATTGGTGAGGGTTGATTAAAGTTTCACTTTATATAGGGGGATTTAAAAATGAGTTATGAAAAAGTATGGGCTAATAATGAAAAATTAAATCAGACTGAGAAAAATAAATTAGCAAAAGATGGTTTGGAAATTTTTAATGATATTCCTTACTATGCGGAAAATGGATTCGAATCTATTCCGAAAGAAGAGTGGGACGCATTTAAATGGGCAGGATTGTATTTGCAAAGACCGAAAGAAGCTGGCTATTTTATGATGCGTGTAAATATTCCTTCAGGGATTATTACAAACGCGCAGGCGGAAGTGCTTGCTTCTATCGCTGAGGATTATGGACGTGATGTAATAGATATTACGACAAGACAGGCGATTCAGTTTCACTGGTTAGAAATTCAGCAAATGCCAGATATTTTTAAAAGATTAGCAAGAGTTGGGTTATCTTCAGCAGGGGCATGTGGTGATATAACACGTAATATTACAGGTAATCCACTTGCAGGAATTGATGCGAATGAACTGTTTGATACAACGCATATTGTGAAGGAGGTATATGACTATTTCCAACATAATGAAGAGTTTTCTAACTTACCACGTAAATTTAAAATGTCTATTAGTTCTAACGTTTATAACTCAGCAAACGCAGAGATTAACTGTGTTGCATTTACACCTGCTACGAAAGAAATAGATGGTGAGAAAAAAGTTGGTTTTCATATAAAAGTAGGCGGTGGATTATCAGCCCGTCCATATTTAGCTGATGAATTAGATGTGTTCGTTTTACCAGAAGAAGTGAAGGCGGTAGCAATTGGGATTGCTACTATATTCCGTGATTTTGGATATCGCGAGAAACGTCATTTAGCTCGTTTGAAATTTCTTGTTGCAGACTGGGGAGCAGAGAAATTTAAAGAGAAACTAATAGAGTATACAGGACCATTGCAAAGTAAAGGAGAAAGTGCACTTAAAGGATGGAATGCAGGCTATTTTTATGGTGTTCAAGATCAAAAACAAGATGGATTAAAATATGTCGGTTTTAATGTGCCGGTAGGTCGTTTACATGCAAAAGAAATGTTTGAGATTGCAAGAATTGCAAAGCAGTATGGAAATGGGCAAATTCGTACGTGTAACTCACAAAACTTCATCATTCCGAATGTTCCACCAGAAAATGTAACGGGTTTATTAAGTGAACCGTTGTTTGAAGCGATATCTGCAAGTCCGAAATCATTTATTGGTCATGCGGTTTCATGTACTGGTATTGAATATTGCAATCTCGCTCTAGTAGAAACGAAAGAAAGATTACGGAAAATTGCAGAATACTTAGATACAGAAATTGCACTTGATGTTCCAGTTCGAATTCATATGGTAGGATGCCCAAATTCATGTGGTCAACGTCAAATTGCTGACATCGGATTACAAGGGATAAAAATGAAAACGAAGGAAAAAGGGATTGTTGAAGCATTTGAAATATATGTAGGTGGAACGTTGTTAGATGGCGGTGCCTATAATCAAAAGTTAAAAGGGAAAATAGATGGCGAGGATTTACCGGATGTACTCGCATCATTTATAAGTTATTTTAAAGAGAATAAGTTACCTGCCGAAACATTTTATGATTTTGTCGGACGTATCGGTGTAGATACATTGCAAATAGCTTTAAATAACGTGTTAGAAGAAGTAATAGCGTCTTAGGAGGGGCAATATGGATTTATATCGATTTGAAGCTGTGTTAGCGAATAATATCGTTCCGATTGTTGTTGTTGCTCAAAGTGAAGAGCAGGCATTTAAGCTTGCGGAGATTGAGCTTGAAAAGCATTTTTTACCGTTGCCAGAAGTAAAGGAAATCTCCTTATTTGAAAAAAAGAAGATTCGAAAAGGTGCGGCATTTGTTGTTCATGAGTAAATAACATTGAAATACGAAAGTATACTAACTTCCATTCATGCATAAGGATGGAAGTTTCATTTTAATAGTAGAAATGAGGAGAGATGATGGGGAAGGTGTATATAGTTGGAGCGGGTCCTGGCGATCCGGATTTAATTACTATTAAAGGATTGAAATGTATTGAGAAGGCAGATGTTATTTTATATGACCGTCTCGTGAATAAAGAATTGCTTTCATATGCAAAGCCTGAAGCGGATTTAATTTATTGCGGGAAACTCCCGAATTATCACACGATGAAGCAAGAGACAATTAACACATTTCTTATTAAATATGCGAAAAAAGGAAAAGTTGTAACGAGGTTAAAGGGCGGTGATCCATTTGTATTTGGTAGAGGGGGGGAAGAAGCTGAAGCGTTAGCAAAGCAGGGTGTACCATTTGAAATCGTTCCTGGTATTTCAGCTGGAATAGCTGCACCTGCTTATGCTGGTATTCCGGTGACGCATCGTGATGCAAGTGCGAGTTTTGCGGTTGTGACAGGGCATAGAAAAGAAGGTGCTGAAGAGGAAGTGAAGTGGGAAAATTTAGCGAAAGGTGTAGAGACTTTGGCAGTATATATGGGAGTTAGTAATTTGCCCTACATATGCGAACAACTTATGAAGCATGGAAAAGATAAAGGTACACCTGCTGCTATTATTGAACGGGGAACGACGTCTATGCAGCGTACAGTTGTCGGGACGTTAGGGACAATTGTAGATGTTGCGAGAAAAGAACAAATTCAAAATCCGAGTATGATTGTAATTGGAGAAGTTGTCCGTTTTAGAGAGAAAATTCATTGGTTTGAAAAACAAACGGAACAGACTTATCAAGTAAGCGGAGTGTTATAAAATGAAAGCCATCTTATATATATGTCATGGAAGTCGTTTGAGGGCAGCGAAAGAAGAGGCAATTCAATTTATTACGACATGTATGAGCCGTATAGAAGCGGCTATTCAAGAGGTTTGTTTTTTAGAGCTGGCGAATCCTTCTATTGAAGAAGGATTTCGTACATGTGCGAAGCGTGGTGCGACAGAGATTATTGCTATTCCTGTTTTCTTATTAGCAGCAGGCCATGTGAAGAATGATATTCCTTTTGAATTACAAAAGTTAAATAATCAATACCCTACAATTAAAGTGACGTATGGTAATCCGTTTGGTGTATCAGAGACACTTATAAAGTCGGTATATAACGGAAGTGGCATTGAAGAATATAAAGATGAAGTAACACTTTTACTTGTTGCAAGGGGTAGTAGCGATCCTGAAACTTTACAAGATATAAATCAGATCGCTACTTTATTTCAAGCGGAAGAAAAAATTGCTAAAGTAGAAGTTTGTTTTTTAGCAGCTGCGGAGCCGAAATTTGAGGAGAAATTAAAGGAAGTTGTAGAGCGAAAAGAAGGGTGTATTATTGTATTACCTTATTTGTTATTTACAGGCTTACTTATGAAACAGATTGAGAAAGAAGTGCGTCAATATGAGTTGGATGAGATAAAAATAAGTCCGTATTTAGGAAAAAATGAAGTGGTTCAAGATATGTTAATTCAGAAAACGAAGGAGTTATTGAAGGGAGATCCATATGTATCCACTTACAGTGCAAGTTAATAAGAAACGGGTTGTTGTCATTGGTGGAGGAAAAGTTGCCGGATTTAAAATAATTCCTTTACTCAAACAAGGTGCGGATATAGTAGTAGTAAGTCCAGAATTAGATGTAAATTTAGTGAAACTTGTGGAGGAGAAGAAAATTCGTTGGTATCAAAGAGAGTATGAAAAAAGTGATATTAAAGATGCTTTTTTAGTTGTTGCGGCGAGTAGTGATTCTATATTAAATGAACAAGTTGCTGAAGATGCTGCAAAGAATCAATTGGTAAATGTTATTACGAACCCGGAAAGTGGCAATGTTCACTTTCCGGCAGCGATTCATCGTGGGTTACTTAATATAGCGGTTTCTACCGGAGGAGCAAGTCCAAAACTCGCAAAAAAAATTCGAGATGATATCGCGAATAAATACGATGAAACATACGAAATATATTTAGATTTTTTATATGAAGTAAGGGTGAAGTTAAAAGACTTACAGTTAGAAAAGAAAGAACGGCATATATTACTACAAGAAGTATTGAAATCAGCATATGTGCAAAATGAGGGGAAAAGAGAACAGTTTTTACAAGAATTAGAGGAGAGAGTTCTAAAGAGATAAAAAGTAAATAGCGCTTTACAAGTATAAAAATATAATTTATAATCACAAGTAACTTCAATAGATGAAATCGATGAGCAAGAAGAGTACGTATATTTGATGCGTTCAGAGAGCTGGGGTAAGGTGTGAGCCCGGTACGATAAAATATACAGAATGGGCTTGCGAGAGGTATGTTGAACATTGTAGTAGGCAACCCGGGTTCCGCCGTTAAAAGGATAGAGTATCGGAATTATTCCTGTACTTGAACAAGTGGGATTTATCAGTCCAATTGAGGTGGTACCACGGTATTTACATTACATATATCGTCCTCTACATGCATATTTGCGTGTAGGGGACTTTTTTATTTTCTAAAGGAGGTGTGCGAGTATGAAATGAAAGTGTATAATTGTTAAAAGTTTAAATATTCAGAAAAGGGGAATTTATGATGAAAGAAACACAGCAATGGACGTCGAAAATAGGCTTTGTACTCGCAGCAGCCGGAGCGGCAGTAGGTCTTGGTGCGATATGGAAATTTCCATATGTTGCAGGTAATGGCGGGGGAGGCGCATTCTTCCTAGTCTTCTTACTATTAACTTTATTTATTGGGATGCCGCTATTACTAGCAGAATTTGTTATTGGTCGTAGTACACAAAAAGAGGCAGTTACAGCGTATAAAGTATTAGTGCCAAATAGTAAAGTATATCCTTGGATTGGTCGTATGGGAGTTGTAACATGTTTTAGTGTACTCTCTTTCTATAGTGTTGTAGGTGGATGGATTTTACTGTATTTATACTACAGTGTTACAGGTAGTTTTTGGAATGGTGTTGTCGATTATGCGAGTGTGTTTGGTGAGGCGATTTCAAATCCAGTAAGTGCGATTGGAGCGCAATTTATCTTTATGCTTTGTACTATTTTTGTCGTAAGTAAAGGTGTAGAGAAAGGTATAGAAAAGGCAAGTAAGTATATGATGCCATTATTATTTATTTTATTTATCGCGATTATTATTCGTGCGTTGACACTTGAGGGTGCTTTTGCTGGAGTAGAGTTCTTCTTAAAACCTGACTTTTCAAAGCTTACAGCAGATACGATTTTATATGCGATGGGACAATCTTTCTTCTCACTAACAGTAGGTGCCTCGGTAATGGTAACGTATAGTTCGTATTTAAAGAAAGAAGAACATTTAGCGAAATCAGCAACATCTATTGTAAGTTTAACTGTTTTCGTTACAGTACTTGCGGGATTAGCGATTTTCCCAGCGATTTTCGCATTAGGAGTTAAACCGACGGAAGGACCGGGATTACTGTTTATCGTCCTTCCAGCCGTATTTGCAAAAATACCATTTGGACAATTTTTCTTTATTATGTTTTTAATTTTATTCTTCTTTGCGACTTTAACATCAGCTATTTCAATGCTTGAAATTGTAGTAGCATCTGTTGCGAAAGGTAATGAAAAGAAGCGTCCTTCAGCATCATTATTAATTGGTATTCTTATTTTTGCAGTTGGAATTCCGTCAGCATTATCGTTTGGAATTATGAGTGATGTGAAAATATTTGGGAAAACATTCTTTGATTTCGTCGACTTCTCGGTAAGTAATGTATTGCTGCCGCTAGGGGTACTAGCTATTTCGCTATTTGTACCAAATAAAATGAGTAAAGAGTTATTAATGAAAGAATTAGAAGTTACGGAAACGAAAGGGAAGACGTTATTTAACATTTGGTTCTTCTTGCTTCGTTATGTTATTCCAGTAACTGTAATTATTGTATTTTTAAATGCGATAGGTGTATTTAAAATGTTCGCATAAAAAAGACGGGGGTCCCCCGTCTTTTTTTTATGCTGACATTGATGAATGTAATAGACGATTATATGCTTTGTAGGCTGTAACGACTGCGATGAAAGAACCGATTAAAAACAATGCTGAGCCGCCAAATGTAAATAACCGGCCAATATACGTTTCTCTAGCTTCTTCTATTTTTTGTTGTAATTGTGTATCCATCTTTGATCACCCCGTAAACGATAGGCATTTAGTTATAGTCTATGTAGAATGCCTATAGTGTGTGAAGTGTAAAGAAAAAAACTCGGTATGCACCGAGTTTTTTATAATCCGATATATGAAGATGGATCAACTGCGTTTGTCTTGCCGACATTCCATTCTCCAAGGTGAAGTTCGAAGTGTAAATGTTGCCCGTATGATTGGCCAGTATTCCCCATGAATCCAAGTTGAGTGCCTTGTTTTACAGTTTGTCCATTTGATACAGAACGGCTACTCATATGTGCATATACTGTCGTGTATGTCTTTCCGTTTATACGGTGAGATAAGTAC
Organism: Bacillus cereus group sp. N24; assembly: GCF_016483345.1. Taxonomy (NCBI): domain Bacteria; kingdom Bacillati; phylum Bacillota; class Bacilli; order Caryophanales; family Bacillaceae; genus Bacillus; species Bacillus cereus group sp. N24. The sequence continues at coordinate 344,257 of NZ_JAEHCA010000003.1, read as the reverse complement.
ACAACATTTCCGTAACTAGATGAGAATTCCGAGCGGATAACTACACCATCTGCAGCAGCAATAATTGGAACCGTTCCCGAAGCGGCAATATCGATACCTTTATGGTTATCTAAAGAACGTGTACCAAACCCAGAAGTTTTTGATCCAGCTGCTGGTTTAATAAAGCCGCCAGTATTTGTATCGTGTGGCGGTGAAGCTGCTTGAGCTTTTTGAGCAGATGTAGTAGCTTGTTTAGCTTCTTCTGCCTTGCGGGCTTCCTCGGCTTTACGAGCCTCTTCTGCACGTTTTTCTTCTTCAATTGCTTTTTGAACAGCTTGACGCTGATTTTCTAAAATGCCTTTTGATTCTTCTAGTCCTTCAATCTCTGAATCTACTTTTGCTACTTTCGTATGTAGATCATTAATAAATGATTGTTGCTGTTGCTGGTTTGTTTGTAGCTCTTGTTGTTTTTGGATTAATCTTTGTTCGGCCTCTTTTAGTTGTTGTTCTTTTTTCTCAACAGCCTCTTTTTCTGTCGCCACAGCATTTTGATCGGTTGTTTGTTTTTTCACAATATCTGTATCATTGTTTAAAATTAAACTGACGGAGTACATATTATCAATAAGGTCAGCAATGTTTGCAGAGTTTGTTAATACCTCTGTAATGATGTTTGTACGTGGTTTTTCTTGCATAGATTGTAATCGTTGTTTAATAACTTCCTGACGTGTATCTATGTTTGTTTGTAATTGTTCTATATGTTTCTTTTTGTCAGCAATTACTTGTTGTGTTTTGCTAATTTCTTTTTTTGTATCGTTTAATTCAGCCTCGTTTTTATTAATAGAAGTAGTTAATTCGTCGATTTTTTTCTGTAAATCTTGGATTTCTTTTTCTATTTGTTCTTTCTCAGCTGATTTATTTTGTAAGTCATTTTGTTTGCCGTCTAATTCTGATTGTATATTCGATAATTTATCTTGATTTGTTTCAGCGTATACGGGTGAAAGTAATGGGGAAGCAAAAATCGTTCCTGCTGCTAAAACACTAAACGCTGCAAATTTCTTTTTCATGGTTGTCTGGCTCCTTTCCCTATGAATGTTATATATCATAAGAAGAAGTGTGTCTATCGTTGTAATCATAATGTAAAGAAAATTTTATAAAATTGCTAAGTTTTGTCGGAATTTATCATTTTTCAACAGTAATTGTCATGAAAGTTATATTTTTTCACATATGAAATAAAGGTATATTTAGGTATTTTTATAAAATAAAGGAATAAACAGAATTGTTGTATATAGCGAAAAATTATGTAGGGAGTCAATTAAACACTAGTAAGGAATCGTTCTCATGTTAGGTTTTCTGACATGGGTTTTATTTTTGTCAAGAAAATTATTTGCGTTCGGGAAAAGTTATTTTGTTGTCAGATTTAATTTTTTGATTTATGATTTTTAACAGGGACAAAATGTAGTGAATTGTCGAATAATATATAATACTCTTAATTTCTTAGTTTTATAGAGATAGAATGAGGGATAGAGTGATACATCGAAGAGGGGGTTACAACAAATATGAAAAGAATAGGACTTGCATGGCAAATATTAATAGGTCTTGCGTTAGGTATTGCAGTTGGTGCGATTTTCTTTGATAATCCAGCAGTTGCGAAGTACTTACAACCAATTGGTGATGTTTTCATCCGATTAATTAAAATGATCGTTGTACCGATTGTTGTAGCAAGTATTGTTGTTGGGGTTGCTGGTGTTGGCGATGTTAAGAAGTTAGGTCGACTAGGCGGAAAAACAATTATTTACTTTGAAATTATTACAACACTTGCAATTGTTGTTGGTCTATTAATAGCGAACATTTTCCAACCTGGAAAAGGCGTTGATATGGATAAGTTAACAAAAACAGATATTTCTAAATATACACATACGACAGAGCAAGTACAAAGTCATTCGTTTGCGGATACGTTTGTAAATATTGTTCCGACGAACATTATGAAATCATTAGCTGATGGTGATATGCTTGCTATTATTTTCTTCTCTGTATTATTTGGTTTAGGTGTAGCAGCAATTGGTGAACGTGGTAAACCAGTTCTACAATTTTTCCAAGGTGTAGCAGACGCAATGTTTTACGTAACGAACCAAGTTATGAAGTTTGCACCATTTGGTGTATTCGCATTAATTGGTGTTACAGTTTCTACATTCGGTTTAGCTTCATTAATTCCGTTAGGGAAATTACTAATTGTAGTATACGGAGCAATGATCTTCTTCGTTGTAGTTGTCTTAGGACTTACAGCGAAAATATTTGGAATTAACATTTTCCAATTCTTTAAGATTTTAAAAGACGAGCTGATCTTAGCGTATTCTACAGCAAGTTCAGAAACAGTTTTACCGAAAATCATGGAGAAAATGGAAAAGTTCGGTTGTCCGAAAGCAATTACATCTTTCGTTATTCCGACAGGTTATTCATTTAACTTAGATGGATCAACTTTATATCAAGCAATTGCGGCTATTTTCTTAGCACAAATGTACGGTATTGATTTATCTATTTCTCAACAAATTACATTATTACTTGTATTAATGGTTACATCAAAAGGTATCGCAGGTGTACCGGGCGTATCATTCGTTGTATTATTAGCAACGCTTGGTACAGTAGGTATTCCAGCAGAAGGTTTAGCCTTTATTGCAGGTATTGACCGTATTCTAGATATGGCTCGTACAGCAGTTAACGTTGTAGGTAACTCTTTAGCAGCTGTAGTTATGTCTAAGTGGGAAGGTCAATATGACGCTGAAAAAGGACAAGCCTATTTAAAAGAGATATCTGAAAAGGGTCAAGCAGCTTAATTATAATATGAACAAGCTCTCACATAATATATGTGGGAGCTTTTCTATATATAGAAGAGGAGCGGGCGTAATGAAACGTAAATATGGTGACGGTTCTTCGTGGAAGCGACTAATAGAGAAGGATTATATGGTTAAGCAAGTAGAAGAGGGCATGCTAGGAATACTGGACATAAAAAAGGTGAGAGAACCTAGTTATAAAGAATATGATGGTAAAGAAATTTGTGTCGCAGGTAATGAGTATACGTGGATTCAGTATTTCATAAAAGGGAAAAACTTTGCGATTACAGCTATGTTAGATAATAAGGGGAATTTAGTACAATATTATATTGATGTGACGAAAGAATACGAAATAGACGACCGGGGTTTACCGTATTTTGATGATTTATATTTAGATGTAGTGCTATTGCCGAATGGTAAGATGTATGTATTGGATGAAGATGAGTTAGAGGACGCTTATAAAAATGGTGATGTTACAAAGGAAGAATATGAATTAGCCTGGCAAACAACGAAATGGATCATGGAAGCGATAAACAATAGTGAATTTTATTGGATTTCAATATTAGATAAAGAAATCGAAAAGTTAAAATGATTGGTGTATTCATATTTTTGTATAATTACCAAAAAAATCTATACAAAAAATAATTGACTTTTGTTTTGTAAGCGAGTAAAGTTAGGGAAGAAATTATTATTAAAAAATAAATATGAAACCTTCTTATAAAGAGAGGCGGAGGGACTGGCCCTACGATGCCTCGGCAGCGGACTCGATTTTAGAGTGCTGTGCCAAATCCAGCAAGCATGTGCTTGAAAGATGAGAAGAGCGTTCCTTATAGATGTATAAGACCTCTTCTCGTTGGAAGAGGTCTTTTGTTATTCATTAAAAAAAAGGTTGAAACTAGGGAGAGATGGTACTTTGAAAGAAACGAGAGGAAATGGTTTAGCTTTATTACCACTTGGGATATTTTTAGCGCTATTTATTGGTTCTGGAATTATTACGGGTGATTTCTATAAATTGCCGATACTTGTAGCGATTTCAATTGCTGTAGGAATTGCTTTGGTGATGAATCGTAAAGAAAGTTTTAATGTGAAAGTAGAAAGATTCGCTAAAGGTGCAGGAAATCCGGATATTATGATTATGGTATTAATTTTTGTACTTGCAGGTGCATTTTCTGAAACAGCAAAAGGAATGGGCGGAGTAGACTCAACTGTTAATTTAGCGTTAACTATTTTGCCACCAGGATTTATCGTAGCTGGAATTTTTGTTATAGGTGCGTTTATTTCATTAGCGATGGGAACTTCAATGGGAACAATTGCAGCGTTAGCACCGATTGCTGTAGGTATTAGTGGACAAACTGATATCTCAATTGCACTTACGATGGCTACTGTTGTTGGTGGAGCGATGTTTGGTGATAATTTATCATTTATTTCAGATACAACAATCGCAGCTGTTCGTTCGCAAGGAACAGAAATGAAAGATAAGTTTAAAACGAACTTTTTAATTGTATTGCCAGCTGCTATTATTACAATTGTACTATTAGTAATAATTACTTCAGGAAGTGATACGCAGGTTAAAGCTCATAGTTTTGATTGGATAAAGATTTTACCGTATGCAGGAGTACTTATTACCGCGCTACTTGGCTGGAATGTACTTATTGTGTTAACTGGTGGAACTGTATTATCTGGCGCTATCGGTCTTATAGATGGAAGTTACACGTTGGAGAGTTTCTTTAAAAGTGTAACGACTGGAATGGGCGGTATGATGGAGTTAGTATTACTTGCTATTTTAATCGGTGGTATGGTTGAACTAATTCAATATAATGGTGGGATTCAATATTTAATGAATCTTTTAACGCGTAATATTCGTTCGAAAAAAGGCGCAGAGTTCGGTATTGCTGGTTTAGTGAGTATGACGAATATGTGTACAGCGAATAATACGATTTCAATTATCTTTACAGGCCCGCTTGCGAAAAACATTGCAGATCAATATGAAATTGATCCCCGTAAATCAGCAAGTGTATTAGACCTTTTCTCATGTTGTGTGCAAGGATTAATTCCGTATGGTGCTCAAATGTTAACTGCGGCAGGGTTTGCTGCTTTATCTCCGATTGAACTGTTACCGTATGCATTTTATCCAATTTTAGTTGGGGTATGTGGAATTGTTTCGATTTTGATTGGATTTCCGAAGTTTTCGAAAGTGGCGGAGAAAAAAGAGTATCATAAAACAGCATAATTTGATATGAATGATAACTTTAGTAATTGAAACCGTGCAGAGAATATTCTCTGCACGGTTTTTTTTGTGTGGTAAAAGAGTGAATCATCCTATTCTACCTTATGTTTTTTACAGAAGGCTGAATGTATCTCGGTCTTAAGTCTGAGTTGAAAACGGTTCTTAAGCTCGTTATGGAAAAATGAAAAAATAGTTAAGATAAGAGTATCAAATCGAAGGGAGGCAAGCACAAGATGAAACAATTTCTAGCGTTTATCGCGGCCGGTATTTTGGCTTTAATTGCTCTTGGTAGTCTTGCTGGTATTGTAGGATTCGCAATCGGAGCAGGAGTTGTGTACTGGAGCTATAAATCATTTGTGCGAGCTAAATCATTTTTTGGAAAGCTAGCTTGGGGCATTGTTGGTTTAATCGGTTTATCCATTGCACTTTCTCATTCACCAGCATTAATTGGTATCGCTGCATTGGTAGTTTTGTACTACGGATACCGTGAATGGAAAAAAGAAAAAGATGTAGTTGTTGATTCAGCTTCAGAAAGTTCTAAACCATATAGCAACTTTGAAGATGAGTGGAACAAATTAATGAAAAACTAAAACAATAAACCAATAAAACAATAAATTATAAATAAAGTAGAAGAGAGGAAGATTTATAATGAAACAATCTTTATTCGGACGTGTACGCGATGCAATTTTAGCTGATTTTCATAATGTGTTAGATGAGAAAGAAAGAAAAAATCCAATTGCAATGTTAAACCAATATTTACGCGATAGTGAGCGTGAAATAACAAAAATTGAGAAGTTAATTCAGCGTCATAAAACATTAAAATCTAACTTCGCTCGTGAGCTTGAGCAAGCACGCTATTTTGTTAACAAAAGATCAAAGCAAGCTATCATTGCTCAAGAAGCAGGCGAATTACAACTGCATGAACGTGCATTAGAAGAAGTGGCGTATTATGAAGGGCAAGTAACTCGCTTAGAAGAAATGTATGCTGGTGTTGTAGAGCAAATTGATGAGTTAGAGCGTCGTCTTTCAGAAATGAAAAATAAATTAAAAGAAATGAACGCAAAGCGTATGGAATTAATGGCTCGTGAAAATATGGCGCATGCAAACCGCCGTATGAATACTGCTATTCATAAAATGGATGAAAATAATCCGTTCTTACGATTCGAAGAAATTGAAGATCACATTCGTGACATAGAGCTTCGTATAAATGAAGAGCATGAGCGTGATACATTTGATATGAAAATTGCAAAGCTTGAGCGTGAAATGAAAGAGAAAAATGAAGTATCGTTAACGAAAGAAGTAACAAAATAATTGTAGTATATTATAAAACAGGCTTATGATATAGTGATAGGAGAAAAGGTGTTGGAAAGCAATGCCTTTTCTTCTATGTATATGTGACAAGGAGGGGGGAGCTGAAATGAAGAAGCGCTTTTCAAAAACACAATTAATGGGGATGCTCCTCATCATATTTGGATTCGGTCTATTTCTTGATATGATACTTGGACATTTTGAACCAGGTGGTCTAATTTTTGCATTTATTATGCTTATGTTTGGAAGACATTATCGAAAGAAGAATCGTTACGTAAGAGGGAATGTATTTTTATTTGTCGGTGGTATAGTATTCTTATTCTTCTTATTTTCATCAGCAGCGTTTGTACTTGTCGTATTTGCTTGTTTAGCTTTAATTGGTTATCAACTGATTCAACAAGGACATCAGCAAAAAGTAATGAAATTTGAAATTAAAGAAAAGGGATATATAGATGAAGAAAAACAAATATATCGTACAGAACCGTATATAAAAAATATGTTCGTAGGTAATGTACGAATGATGGATCATATTTATGAACTTGAAGATATTAATGTCCAATATGGTGCTTGTGATGTCGAGATTGATTTAACAACTGCTATGATTCCGGAGGGGGAAACGGTAATTGTTATTCGAGGTGTCGTTGGTAACATTCGTTTATATGTACCGTATGATATTGAATTGTCTTTAAATCATTCTGTAATTGTTGGGCGGGTACTCCTGCCAGGGCATGAAGAAACAGGTTTTAATCGTAATGTTACATTTAGAACAGAACAGTATAAAGAAGCTCCTCGTCGTATAAAAATCATTTCTTCACTTGTAGTAGGTGATACGGAAGTGAGGAAAGTATAATGAAAAAACAAAAAAATATTTCGTGGATGTATATTCGTTATTCGATGTTATCCTCAGTGAGTATCGCACTTATTTGTACAATTGTGTATGTATGGAAAAGCGAGCAACAAGTTTACGATTTATTATGGGAAGAATCCATCGCTTCTGTTCCAATTGGCTTGTTTATTATGAGCACAAGTCTCCTTATCGGGGGGATTATAGGATATGCAATCGGCTATTATATTGAGCAGCGTATACAAGGATTAAATACGTTTCTATTTGAAGTAGAACGAGGGAATTTTCCGAACGATGTTTCATTTACTGCGGATGATGAATTCCATGAAGTGGAACGAAAAGTAATCGGCCTTGCTCGTCGATTAGAGGAGCAAGCGGGATTATTTCAAAAAGTAACGAATGAACGAGCCCATTGGAATGAAGAGATGAGGCAAGAGGCGATTTCTCAAGAAAGGCATAGATTAGCAAGGGAACTGCATGATTCAGTAAGTCAGCAGCTTTTTGCAATGTCGATGATGATGTCAGCCATTAATGAACAAGTAGCTGAAATTCCAGACACGACAAAAAAACAATTACAACTTGTTGAAAATATGGTCGTAAATGCACAATCAGAAATGAGAGCATTGCTCTTACATCTACGCCCAGTACAGTTAGAAGGTAAGAAGTTAACAGAGGGTATAGAAGAATTATTAACAGAACTGTCTAGAAAGCAACATATGAAAATTGAATGGTTAATTGAGCCAATTGAATTAAAAAAAGGTGTAGAAGATCATTTATTCCGTATTGTACAAGAAGCTCTATCAAACACGTTACGACATGCGAAGGCAAAGAAAACGGAAGTACGTCTTCGTAAAATAGATCAATATGCGATTTTAAAAATTATTGATGACGGTGTTGGCTTTGAAGTGGGAGTGAATAAAGCGGGTTCATACGGTTTACGATCAATGCAAGAGCGTGTTCATGAAATTGGTGGAACATTAAAAGTACTTAGCTTTCCGGCAAAAGGTACGCAAATTGAAGTGAAAGTGCCAATTATGATTGAGAAAGGGGGAGAATCATGATAAAAGTATTACTAGTTGATGATCATGAAATGGTTCGAATGGGAGTATCAGCATATTTATCAACGCAGCCAGATATTGAAGTAGTTGGTGAAGCTGAAAATGGAAGAAAAGGTTCAGAGCTAGCGTTGCAATTAAGACCAGATATTATTTTAATGGATCTTGTTATGGATGAAATGGACGGGGTTGAAGCGACACGTGCTATTATTCAAGAATGGCCAGAAGCAAAAATTGTAGTTGTAACGAGCTTTTTAGATGATGAAAAGCTATATCCTGTTATCGAGGCAGGAGCGACAAGTTATTTATTAAAAACATCCCGAGCAAGTGATATTGCAGACGCTGTAAGAGCTACTTATGATGGAGAAACGGTATTAGAGCCGAAAGTTACTGGCAAAATGATGTCTCGTATGCGCCAGAAAAAAGAACAACCTTTACATGAGGAGTTAACAGAAAGAGAGTCTGAAATTTTGTTATTAATTGCAGAGGGGAAAAGTAATCAAGAGATTGCAGATGAGTTATTTATTGCCCTCAAAACAGTAAAGACACATGTGAGTAACATATTAAATAAGCTAAATGTAAGTGATCGTACACAGGCGGTTATTTATGCATTTAGACATCAATTAACGAAATGATAAAGTGAAACTTTAATCAGTGGGGGGTTATTCCTACTGATTATTGGCCTTCACCAATCGGGCTTTTACGGGCAGTTATCTCCCGCTTACCTTCCTCGTATTCGCTGAATTTTGAGGGGGAGTCTTACTGCCCGTTAATGCGGGGGAAAGTGAAATTTTTATCAGCGGGGGAGATTCCTCGCTGATTATTAGCTTGCATCAATTTGGATTTGGCAGTAAAATCGTTGCATCTTTTTATTGACGATAAATAATGTAAGCGTTATCATTAAGTTGTTAACAGTACATACAGAGGGGAGAATGTATATGTTAGTTCAAACTATATTCGGAATGGATAAGTCTAAAAAATTAGGGGACTATGTGAACGCATTACAAGCGCTTTGTGAACAATATAATGTTGAAACAGATAAAATTGCAATTATTGAGGCGAAAGAAGAGTATTATTTATTTTTAGTAAAGCAAGAAGATTGCTATGATGTTGTCAAAGTAGAGACAGTTGATACAAATATTGAATATTATACGAAAGCGTATAAAATAAGCAGTTTTAATCATACTGCTTATCAAATGTAAAAAAACGCCCTTTCGGGAGTTTTTTTAGGATGCTTTTGCTTCGCTGGATTCGGTTAGTAGGGGAACTTTTTTCGCACCGCTTAGCTTAGCGATAGTAAGGCCGATAAGAGCTCCGGCTAATGCTGGTACTAGCCAGCCTATTCCTTCATTATATAAAGGGATAAATTCAAAATAGGGTGTGATAAATGAAACTGGAATACCGCCTTGTTTTAATCCGTCAAATACGCTCACAACTGCTGCCCCGAATAAAGCACCTACATAAACAGATCGATAACCGCCGAAATATTTATGTAGTAACGATAGGAGAACGAGTACAATCGCAATTGGATATACAACAAGTAGAATTGGAACAGAGATGGCGATAATTTTTGTTAAACCTAAGTTAGCAACTAGTAACCCTAATGCGCAAATGATACTCGCGAATGCTTTATATGAGAATGTAGTCAATAATGTTGCGAAATATTGACTGCATGCAGATACGAGTCCAACGCATGTCGTTAAGCAAGCGAGTGTAACGATAAGAGACAATAGAAGAAGACCATATGGACCGAATAGTTGTTGTACGATAACAGTAAGTAGCTGTCCACCATTTTTTGCGTATCCGAGAGAGACGCTAGTCGCACCGAGCCAGCCAAGTGCACCATATACAAGTACGAGTCCGGTAGCAGCAATAAATCCTGCTTTTGCTGTTGCAATGGCAATGGTTTTACGATCATTCACACCTTTAGAGCGAATGGCATTTACAACGATAATCCCAAATGCAAGTGCTGAAATAGTATCCATCGTTAAATATCCTTCCATAAAACCTTTGAAGATTGGGGAAGTTTGATATTCTTGCATTGCTTGTCCGGATTGCCCAAGTGGTGTAAATACACTTTTAACAAACAATAAGAAAATAGAGAGTAATAAAATAGGTGTTAATATATTTCCGATACGGTCAACAAGTTTAGATGGATTTAAACTAAGCCAAAATACGATAGCAAAGAAGATGACTGTGTATAAAAATAACGCTAGGCTACTAGAGCGAATTGTTTCTGGTAAGAAAGAACTAACACCCATTTCGTAGGCGACGTTAGCGACGCGCGGAATCCCCATAGATGGACCGATTGCAATATATACAACTACGGTAAAGAAAATTCCGAATAATGGGTGAACATGACTTGCAAGTTGTTGCATACCGTTTCCTGATAAAGAAATTGCAATAACAGTTAATAAAGGTAAGCCGACTCCTGTTAGTAAAAATCCAATCATTGCAGGCCAAAAGTTTTCACCTGCATTTTGTCCAAGCATGGGAGGGAAAATTAAATTACCTGCCCCAAAAAATAAAGAAAATAGCATAAGACCTGTGAAAAAAATATGTTTTTTTGATACAGTGTTCATTGTTTTTTTTCCTCCTTTTTTAAAATTCATTTGTAAGAACACAAAAAACTCGCCCCTAAAGAAAGGGACGAGTTATATTTACCCGCGATACCACCCTAATTTATACATGTAGAAATAAATCTATATGTATACGGCTTTGCAACGTACAACATGATACGTGTTCCTTGTAACGGGGGACAGCCGGTAAGAACTTACTGTAACATTCGGTTCTACTTCTCGGAGATGATTTTCGGCTACGCACTGAACGTTGGCTTTCAGCAAATCGCCAACTCTCTGGGGAACAGTCCGATAACGTACTCGTTCTCGTCAATGAATTTTAGTTCAAGTATTCTGACAGTATTGTTGCATGTTTTTTTTTGAAAGTCAATATGTTTTTTGAAAGATATATTTATATGCGGAAATATCAAAGATGATATTTGTTATTGTGAAGGAAATGATGAAGTGTAAAACGGGGGTGAATAGTTGTAGAGAATTGTAAAATTTGTAGAGAAAGTTGATATTTATAGGAGTAAAGAAGGTATTGATAGAATTTACAGAGAATAATAAAACAATCCACTTGCTGGAAAGAACAAACCAAAAGAGGTGACTGAAATGCTTGCGATGGGAGTATTATTTGGCATTATTGCTATAATTGGTTTTATGTGGTTATATTATTCGCGTTCGTTTAAACAAGCAGAAGTTTTACTCTTTCAAAAAGGTAGTTTGTTGACAAATCAGTCTAGATATTTAGTATGTCCGAAGTGTGGGAGTGCACAGGCCAGAAGTGGAGGATATCAAGAGTGTTGCAAAATTAGATTATGAAAGAAGGAAGCCTCACATTCATTTGTGAGGCTTCCTTCCTTACAATTTCCTGCCGCTCCAAATTGTCCACCGATCTCTTTCAATAATAGGAGAGATGTTTTGTAATGCGATTTGGATATGATGTAGAAGTTGAGCAAGCTCATGATCTGTTAATTCGTATAGAATGGATCGTCCGGTTCGAGGAGATAAGTCTTGTAGTAATGCTGCTACAGAATCGTGTATTTTTCGTACTTCCCATTGTGTTTGCGAAGGGAACACGTGAAGAGAATGCTTTTGTAATTCTTGCTGTATAGTAGCAGTTTTTGGTCTTCTTTTTGATTCGATTTCAATGAGTTTTGGAAATACCGAGAAAAAATATCCGCGAATGTGTTCAGGGCTTCCTGGAATTGTACAATCTTCAATGGTTCGATCTTGTAAAATAAGTACACCGTTTTTCTTTAATATACGAGAAGCTTCACGTAAAAATGTAGGAATGTCTTGTAAATGATGAATAACTGCGCGCGAAATAACTATGTCGAATGTTTCATCAGGATATGGGATGCTATGTGCATCACCGTGAACGAATGAAATGTTTGGAAAGCCGCTACAATTTTCTTTTGCAGCTTGTAATATCTCTTTTGAAAAATCAAGTCCAACAACATTTTTGGCTCCCATAAGAGCAAGTTCTTTCGTGTAAATACCACCGCCGCAGCCTATGTCAATTATTTGTTTGTTTTGTATATCTGTAATGTTTTTTATCATTTCCTCCCAAGAAACATGGGCATTTCTAGTTGCATATGTGTACTTATTATTTGCATCATGAAAATTAATGGACATTGTAAAATCCTCCCTTCAGTGTATAGTATAGCTTATTTAATATGATCTCATGTTTTTGTTTCTTATATGAAGGTTATAAGGATTTCTTATTAGAAAAGAGGGATTGAGTTGAAAGTGAAGTATGTAATGGTTTTATGTGTGATTTTACTAGCATCGTGTGGTCAAGCAGAACAAAAGAAAGAAACGAAACAAGTAGAGGAGACGGTGAATGAAGTGGAAGAAACAATAGGGATAACTGTTATACAAAAAAAACATAAAGAGAAAAAGTTACAGGAGTCAGAAGTTAAGGCCGTAATAGATATTATAAATAATGCGGAAAAACAAGAAATAACAGGTAGCTTTGGTGAACCTGAATATGAAATACAAATTAGTAGAGATGGGAAAAAAGAAACGTATTATGCATGGTTAAGAGGAGAAGATCGACGAGGCTGGCTGCAATATAAGAAGGCTATGTACATGTTGAACGAAAAAGATACGGAAAAACTTTTGTCTATATTTCCAAAGATTCCAGAACAAAAAGAAGACGAGATACAGGTTGACCCTTTAACAGAAGTAACGAAAAAAGATTTGCAGATTACAGCGTTTCATATTAAAGCAGGGGATCAAAAAATGAATTATAAGGTACGTTATACGATTTCGCAATCACTTTACAACAAGTTAGCACAGGAACAAGAATATTATTTGCAATTGATTTTCCCGGAAAAGGTTCAAAAATTAATTGGAGCAAAAGAGAGTGAAATGATTTCAGGTGAAAAAGTAAAGGAGGGGTATAAACAGTATGAATTGAATGTTACTGTTCCGATAAAAGATGCTTCATTATCCCAATTAAAAGCATTAGAAACATATTATGAAAATTATGATTTGAAAATATTAAATAATAAAAAAGAAAAAATAGGCGTTTTTCAAAATATCATTCAAATTGTTAAAGAGTATGGTGAAAAAATGGATTTACAAAGATAAAGTGAATAGGAAAGTCTATATGGACTTTCCTAGGAAATGATAATAGAGAGGGGAGAGAATCCCCTCTCTATTACTTTGCTTTTGCAGATGGCTCATTTATGGATTTTCGTGTAATAAGAAATGAAATCATAAGAGCGGATAGAATCATAAGAGCGATGAATAAGTGATTTGGCAACAAATCTAATAATAATAGGTAGCTAACGGTATAAAAAATAAGAGTTGAGGCTAAGAAAGAGAGAGCACCTATAATGAGAGATTGTAATTTCATTTGTATCTACCTCCTTTCATTTGTATTTTTGTCTAAAAATGGATGATATAAACATTATTTCTAAGAAAAGAAAAAAATGTGTCATAATAGAGAATAGAATAAACTGAAATGGGTGCATATAGCTCATTTCAATAAGATAAAGGAGAGGGACATGAGAAATAATAAAAAAGGATTATGGGGAATTATTGTTGCAATAGGGTTATTTTTACTATCTAAGCTAAAGTGGGTATTCGCAATCTTTAAATTAGCAAAGTTTTCAACTGTATTTAGTATGTTTCTATCACTTGGTGCATACGCAGTTATATATGGTTGGAAATTTGGAGTAGCACTTGTTTATTTGTTATTTGTTCATGAAATGGGTCATTTATGGGCGGCAAGAAGAAAAGGGATACCTACATCACCGGCAATCTTCATTCCATTTATGGGGGCTCTTATTGGAATGAAAGAGATGCCGAAAAACGCAAAAGATGAAGCGTATATTGCTTATATGGGGCCTCTTTTCGGATTACTTTCATTTTTACCGGCTATTCCACTTTATATGATCACGAAAGAGCCGTTTTGGGCACTTGTTATTTTGCTTGGAAGTATGATTAATTTCTTTAATTTAATTCCCGTTTCACCGCTAGATGGTGGCCGGATTATTTCAGTTGTAAGTACGAAAATTTGGGGAGCAGGGCTTGTTTTATTGCTAGGCTATTCAATTTACTTTAAAAGTATTTTGGGAGGATTTATTTTCATTATCGGCTGTATGGAACTATATAGAGTAATAAAGAGAGATGAGCCGATTAAAGAATTAGGTTATAGAATTGATGGAATGAAAGAATATGTTGCTAAGCTTGAAGAGGAACTAAAAGAAACTGGTGCTGTGCATCGGACTATATACATGATGCATCATGAGATGAATGTATTAAGACAAAGAGAGCATGAAAAAGAATTAAAAACAGGGGAACTTCAAAGAATGGAAGTGTTAGAGCATCTTTTGCCGAAGTTTGAGCCGCTAGACTATGTTCCATATGAGGATGAAAAAGACGAGTATACAATTCACATCAGGGAGGCATTTGAAGTAGCGGAAAAACAATTAAATGAATGGGAAAAAGAAAAAGTACAAAAAGAAAACTATTATAAAGTTGATGCGAAAACGAAATGGACAGTATTCGCTTGTTATATCGGATTAATAGCTATACTTGGTTATACAGCTTATGAAGGTTATATTGTTTTACAGGAGCATTTGCCAAGGCGAAATGTGTAGAAAAATAGTGTCGAAATGATAGGAAGAATTTAAACAGGAATTGTATTTCTACGAGCGAATGATAGAAGTGAAACACTCTATTGTAATATTCATAGTAGAAAAGGAGTTCTGTATATGAGGAAATTGCTAAGTGTGTTCAGCATTATAATCGTGATGATCATTGCGAGTTATAGTCTTATGAAAGTGCTATTACATTATGCGAATAAGCCCGCTGGGGTAAATACAATAGCTCAAATAGAAGCGGTACAAGAAGAGACAAAAGTGCTTGATTTTATTCGTACGACACATGAAAGTTATAATAATTTCTTAAATTATGGTAAGGCAGAGAATTATACAGACGGGGACTGGAACCATTTAAAGAAATGGTTTCAAGAACAAGAATCATCTTTAAAAAACATACATACAGAAATAAAAAATGAAAAGATCAAACGTGATGTAAATAGAAGTTATGAAATTGTAAAAAAAGGTGTGGAGCTTCAAAATATTGAGTATGTAGTTTATGCCCATCGTGTATACCATGACTTAGATATTATCGTAAATAAATATAGAGGCGAAACGAACATCTGGGGGTATACAGAATTTGGAGATGGGAAAGATATAAGGGTAATTGAACAAGCAATACAGTCCAAATAATAAGCTAGCTAGCATTCTAGTTGGCTTATTTTCTTTTTGTAAGTGCAATGTTCATATATTTTTCACAAAAACACCGTGTTAATAGTGATTAAAATCACAATGTGTATAATACAATTCAGTTAAACTAAAAACAGTTAAGGAAATAGAGGAGTGGGATACAATGTTAAGTGCAAAAACAATTGAAATCGTAAAATCAACAGTACCATTATTACAAGAAAAAGGCGTTGAAATTACAACGAGATTTTATCAAATTTTATTTGAGGAACATCCGGAGTTATTGAATATTTTCAACCACACGAATCAGAAAAAGGGAAGACAACAACAAGCGTTAGCAAATGCTGTTTATGCAGCTGCGATGTACATTGATAATTTAGAAGCAATTATTCCAGTTGTAAAACAAATTGGTCATAAGCATAGAAGTTTAGGTATTAAAGCGGAACATTATCCGATTGTGGGTACATGTTTACTACGAGCGATTAAAGAGGTCGCAGGTGCACCTGATGAAGTTTTAAATGCATGGGGAGAAGCGTATGGAGTCATTGCTGATGCATTCATTAGCATTGAAGCAGAGATGTATGAAGAGGCTGCACATAAAGAAGGTGGATGGAAAGATTTCCGAAACTTTGTAGTTGTTAAAAAAGTGAAAGAAAGTGACGTTATTACATCATTTTATTTAAAACCTGAAGATGGCGGGAAAGTTTCTTCATTCATCCCAGGACAATATGTAACAATTCAAATAAATATTGAAGGTGAAACATATACACATAATCGTCAATATAGCTTATCTGATGCTCCTGGAAAAGAATATTATCGTATTAGTGTAAAAAAAGAAGAAGGTGTAGATACACCAGGTGGTAAAGTATCTAATTACTTACATGATCATGTAGGGGAAGGAGATATTCTGCCAGTAAGTGCACCAGCGGGAGATTTCGTATTAAATATGGATTCAACATTACCAGTTGTACTAATTAGTGGTGGAGTAGGTATTACACCGATGATGAGTATGTTAAATACGTTAATTGAACAAGACTCAAAACGTAATGTATATTTTGTTCATGCAGCGATAAATAGTACTACACATGCGATGAAAGAACACGTTAAGGCAGTAGACAATGAATACGAACAAGTTAAAGCATACACTTGCTATTCTGCGCCGACTGAAAAAGATTTGGAAATAAAAAACTTTGATAAAGAAGGATTCATTGAAGGTGAATGGTTACAAACTATTATTCCGACAACTGAAGCAGAATTTTATTTCTGTGGTCCAGTGCCATTTATGAAGCATATAAATACTGCACTAATTGATTTAGGTGTGAAACAAGAGCATATTCATTATGAATTTTTTGGTCCAGCAGCAAGCTTACAATAGGGTGAGTTTGAATAAGCAAAAAACGAGGTATTATTTTACCTCGTTTTTTATTTGTTCTCTTAACAGCCGATTTACTGTTTCACGGCGTATACCTATCAGTTGACCAATTTCAGTTTGCGTTAATATTTCATATATAGGAATGTCACCTAAATATAGTGTGAACCACTCTTGTAAACGATGAAGACGTTCTTTCGGAGAGACAGTTGACAATTGGTCAATCCGCTGTTGCATCATTCTTAGTTTCGATTGTAATTGCATAGCGATGTCGGCATATGATTTAGGGTTTGCTTGAAGTCTATCGTACCATTCGCTACTAGTAATCGGTTCAACTTCTGTTTTTATTAAAGCAATAGCAGTACCGTGATATTCCTTCGGCGAAATTAAAGAATGGTGAGGTATCGTTTCACCTGGAACGATAATGTTGAATAGAAATGGTGTTCCGTCTTCTTCTAGTCGAACCACTTTTAATAAACCTGTTTTTATAAAATATAAAGGACCGTCCTCGCCTTGACGGAATAGTACATCTCCTTTGTGTAGAATCAATATTAGCCCCCCATTTAAACATTTCTAGTTTTTCTATTTTAGCGTATATGTATAAAGACAATATGCTATTTAAACAGCAATTTCATTGACGAAATGTATGCTATTACAGTAGTATACTATTTAGTGTGTAATAGTACTAGCAATGAATACGCTGTAGGGGGTTTAGTATATTGTTAGATGCGATGAAGATGACGGATATGAGAATACCGGCGAATGCTATCATTCATGTAGAAGAGATGAAAGGTGGAGTCGTTCTATCCGTTGAAATAGACGGCCAAATTATTTATACGATGGCCTATGATGAAGAAACAGATAGTTATGCTGAATTATATGATCGAAACGATAAGAGGGCGTGCCAAGTACATGAAGACTTTATGGGATGGTCACTTCTTCACTAAAAAGATGTCAATATGACATCTTTTTTTATTGAATCGATAGATTATACAAGGAAATGAAATAAAAGGATAAAATTTGTAATAAATGATTTTGCATTGTTAGCACTTTGTAACTGCATGCGAACTGTTTTTTCGCTATCATAAAGATAACAGTCGCAGCTATAGGAGTGATCAACTTGAAGAAGGTACATATTTCAAATTTTATGCTATTAAGT
Organism: Bacillus cereus group sp. N24; assembly: GCF_016483345.1. Lineage (NCBI taxonomy): Bacteria > Bacillati > Bacillota > Bacilli > Caryophanales > Bacillaceae > Bacillus > Bacillus cereus group sp. N24. The sequence continues at coordinate 326,185 of NZ_JAEHCA010000003.1, read as the reverse complement.
GTTTGTTTAGTTTTATTTGTTCTCCTAGGAGCTTTTTTATATTCATGTGTATAAAAAAACGCATTCTAGAAAGAACGCGTTATAAAAGTGAAGTAATGATTAATCTAGTTCCAAGAATTATTAATGTGATACGTAATAAATTAATTACGGCATTACCGCTTAATTTTGTATTAATATAAGCCCCGATTTTTCCGCCAATCCATGCACCAGGAATAAGAATTAATGCATAAGTCCAGCTAACATTTCCAAGAGAGATGTGAGTTGCAGAACTTACAATTGCTGATAAAAATACGATAAACATCGAAGTTGCCACAGCAATGTGTGCTGGGAATGCAAAAAGAAGCATCATCGCTGGAACAAGTAAGGCACCGCCACCAATTCCAAATAATCCAGATATAAACCCAACTATAAAGGCGATAAAGATAGCAAGAAACGGTGGGAATTGATAGTGTACAGTATTTCCTTTGTTATCTGTAAAAGACCGCTTAATGACAGACATATTTGATAAGGAAAGAGGTTTTAATTTGTCTCGTAGCATAAGAAGAATGGAGACGAAAATAAGGAAAATCCCAAAATATAAAGAAAATGTATCTTGGTTTAAAAATTTATTTGCCCATGATCCGATAATACCACCAGGGCCACTCCCGATAAATAAAATAAGTCCACTTTTATAATCCACCCGTTTATGCTTCATATACGTAAGGGTGGAAGCCAGTCCTGTAAAAACGACTGTTACCATAGAAGTTCCTACTGCGAGTTGTGGTGATAAACTGTGTAATCCAATTAATAACGGAACGATAATAATTCCGCCCCCAAGCCCAACTAGGCTCCCGACGGTCCCGGCGATTAATCCGATGAAAAGTAACATGATGTATTCCAAAATTGCCAACTCCTCTATATAACTTGTCCATCAATTATTATACACGCTTTTTAATAAGAAATAGGCTTGTTCACAAAAAAGTCGTCTTCCTAGAAAAATAAGGAAGACGACTTTTGATTAAAAGATTAAGTGTAATAAGTAGTAAAATAACGCAGCTAATGAAGCTGAAATAGGAAGTGTAATAACCCAAGTAATTAACATGCGTTTTGCAGTTCCCCATTTTACACCTTTCACACGATGAGAAGCACCAACCCCTAAAATAGAAGAAGAGATAACGTGCGTTGTACTAACTGGCAAGTGAATGAATGTTGCACCGAAAATAACAAGTGATGATGATAAATCAGCAGCTACACCATTTACAGGACGAATTTTCATAATTTGTCCACCGACAGTTTTAATAATTTTCCATCCACCGACAGAAGTACCAAGACCCATTGCAATTGCACAAGATAATTGTACCCAGAACGGGATGTCGCTAGAAGTATGATAGTTATTGGCCATAAGAGCCATCGTAATGATTCCCATTGCTTTTTGTGCATCATTTGTACCATGTGTATAAGCTTGTAATGCTGCAGTGAAAATCTGGAATATACGGAAGTTTTTATTCGTTTTCGTTAAGTTAAAGTTTTTAAAGACCACTTTAAAAATACTGTATACGATATAACCAATAACAAAAGCGATAATCGGTGAAATGATTAAAGCTTCAAGAATTTTAATGAATCCTTTAAGGTTTAATGAACTAATACCAGCAGCAGCAATAGCTGCACCTGCGATTGAGCCAATAATTGCATGCGAAGAACTACTTGGGATACCGTAGTACCAAGTAATTAAGTTCCAAGCTATCGCCGCAAGTAAAGCAGCTAAAATTACAAGAGAACCATTTTGTAAAGCAAATGGGTCAACGATATCTTTTGTAATCGTTTTTGCTACACCTGTAAATGTCATTGCACCTAAAAAGTTCATAATAGCTGCCATAATAATTGCATGTCTAGGCTTTAGAGCTTTCGTTGAAACAGCCGTTGCAATAGCGTTTGCTGTATCGTGAAATCCATTGATAAAGTCAAAAGCTAAAGCGCAAATGACTACTAAAACGGTCAGTATCAAGAGTGTATCCATGATCAAACTCCTTACGCGTTCTTCATAATAATTGTTTCTAATACGTTTGCAACGCTTTGGCAGCTATCAGCTACTTCTTCAAGCTCTTCGTAAATCTCTTTGTATTGAATAATCTTAATCGGATCTTTTTCACGAGAGAATAAGTGTTTAATCGCATGACGACGAATATCATCGCATTGTGATTCGTAATCCTTAATCTTAATCGCGTTCGTACGAATGTCGACCAACTTCTTTTTAGACAGTAGTTCAACAGAGTTTGCAATTTCAATTGCACATTGATTAATTGCTTCTACGAATTTAATCATGTATTCATCAGCTTCTGTAATAGAATACATTTCGAACAGACCAGCACCGTGATCTAATCCGTCTAATACATCATCCATACTCATTGCAAGTTGTAGGATGTCCTCACGTTCAATAGGAGTAATAAACGCTTTGTTTAGCTCCATAATGATTTCGTGAATAAATGAGTCACCTTTTGACTCATATTCTTTCATGCGCATAGAAAACTCTTTTAAATCGCTAGCATTTTTAATTTTATACTCCACGAAAAATTGCGCGCCTTCTTTTAAATTTTCAGAAACATTCATTAACATTTCAGAAAATTTATCTTTTTTTGATTTAAAGACCATTATTAGTTACCCCCACAAAAGTAATATATGTAAAATATATTGGCTAGTCAATTCTAACAAAAAACTGTCGTTTTTTAAAACATTTTATCGAAAAGTTTACAAAAACTTAACATAACTCTCATTGTTGTATTAATAATATTAATAATCGATATTGAATATCTTACTTGTAGAATGTCCTTTTCTTGCAAAAAGTATGAATGTGAAAGAAAAGCTTTACACTATAGGAAGGACTACGTTATTATAATAAATTTAAAAGGAGGTATATTCTTCCTTTTGAAAAGAAGAGTGTAAACAAACGAAGGAAGTGAACGAATGAAATTGAAGAACACTCACTTTAAAAAAACGCTTGAGTGGTTCAATAAGAGGAAGAAACTACGCAATTCATTAATTGTATTGGGCAGTTTACTCGTTACTATATTTATTGCTATAAATATAATAATTTCCATTCAAGACATATCTGAATTAAAACAAGCTGTTCCGCAACCGACTTTAATTTATGATGCAAACAATGAAGTTGCGACTAAATTGGCTTCTTCTAAAACAGAAGGCGTAAAAAGGAAAGATATTCCTAACATTATGGTTCAGGCAATTGTTGCAGTAGAAGATAAGGAGTTTTTTAACCATCACGGTATTTACTATAGTGGAATTATAAGTGCGGTTTTTAAAAATATTACAGCAGGAGAAGTTGTAGCAGGGGGAAGTACAATTACACAACAACTTGCGAAAAATGTATTTTTGACACAAGACCGCACGTTCTCACGTAAAATAAAAGAATATTTTCTAACTAAAAAAATAGAACGTACTTATACAAAAGATGAAATTATTGAAATGTATATGAATCAAATTTATTTTGGTGAAGGGGCTTGGGGTATAAAAAGAGCAGCTAAATCTTATTTTGATAAAGATGTAAAAGATTTATCAATTTCAGAAGCTGCAACGATTGCGGGCTTGATTAAAGCGCCGTCTGCGTATTCGCCTTATAAAAACTTTAATAAATCAATTGAACGACGTAATGTCGTATTAAGTTTAATGAAAGAGCAAGGGTATATTTCTGAAGAACAGTACAATAAAGAAAAAGAGTCCGGTCTTGTATTAAAACGTGGTGTTGATGATAAATACAAAGGTAAATATTCCCAATATGTAGACTATATTGTTAGAGAAGCAATGGACAAGTACGAATTAACACAAAATGAGATTTTAGCAGGTGGTTATCGTATTTATACAGAGCTTGATTCGAAAAAACAACAGGCTGTAGAAGATGTTGTGAATAATGATAACTATTTTAAAGATAGTGGTTCAGATCAGCTCATGCAAACAGGAGTGGTCCTTGTGAATCCAAAAACTGGTGGTGTTCCAGCTTTAGTTGGAGGCAGAGGGCCGTATCAGTTTTTACAATTTAACCATGCTACTCAATTAAAAAGGCAACCAGGTTCAACGTTAAAGCCTCTTGCTGTATATGTACCAGCGTTAGAACAAGGGTATGAAGTATACGATATATTAAAAGATGAACCATTTAGTATTAAAGAATACGAACCGAAAAATAGTGATCTTACCTTCCATGGTAATGTGACAATGTATGAAGCGGTGGCAAAGTCGTATAATGTTTCAGCAGTTTGGCTGTTAGAACAAATAGGATTAGATAAAGGATTGAAATCTTTAGAGAGATTTGGTATTCCAATAGTGCCAGAAGATCGTACGTATCCGATTGCTTTAGGCGGAATGCATGTAGGTACATCTCCATTTGTAATGGCCCAAGCATATAGTACATTTGCAAATGATGGTGTTCAAGTGGAGGCTCATGCAATTAGAGAAATTCAAAACGCTGAAGGTGAAACGATTGGGAAATGGTATAAGAAAGAGACGCGGGTGACGAGTGAAAAAATTGCTCAAAAGATGACATATTTATTAAAAGGTGTTGTCGAAAAGGGAACAGGTGAAAAAGCGAAAGTTAATAATGTTGATACGGCGGGTAAGACAGGTACTACTCAAATTGTAAATGGTCCAAGCAATGGTGCAAAGGATTCATGGTTTGTTGGATATACGCCAGATTTAGTAGGTGCGATTTGGGTAGGATATGATAAAACAGATAGCGAGCATTATGTTCCAGGAGGGAGTCAAATTACGACGACGATGTTCCGGGATATCATGAAAAAAGCAAATGCAAATCCAGCTCAAAAAGCATTCCAGTTATCGCTAATACCAGAGGCTGACTACAAAAAACAATTGCAAACAATCGAAGAGGAAAAACGAAGAAAAGAAGAAGAGAAGAGAAGGAAAGAACAGGAACAACAAAGAAAACAAGAGCAGCAAGAGTGGTTTGATAAAGTGAAAGAGTGGATTCCATCACTTTGGTAAAAGAAGAAAGAGGCGAATAACGAAATCCGCCTCTTTTTCGTATGAAAAATAAAGTGAAACTTCAATCATTAAGGGATGTTTATTCACCGCTAATGATTAGCCCATACCAATTGGGAAATGATATTACTCGTTTAGTATAATGTTCGTACTGCCAGAGGATTGAGAATCATATGTGATAATGATTTTGCCTTTACTAATAGGTTCGTAAGGTAATTCTTCTTCATAACTACCATTATTTTCATTATGGATAGAAAGCGTGATTTCATCAATTTCTTTATTTATATACTGATCTTTAATCGTTTCAGCAATTTGAAGTAGCGTTTCGTAACTAGAAGCTTTCGTAATAAGCATTCCTTTTATAACCTTTTTTTCATTATTTGCTGCATTGGAATAAGGGATGTTACTTTGTTTTGTATACAAAAGCTTGTATGGAACTGTTTTTCTCTCTGCTTTTGATATAGTGGAATATTTTAGAGTTAAAAAAAATCCTACACATAAAATAATGCATACCATAAAAGCAACCCAGATGCGTATCAGTGACATAACTCTCATTTTCATCCCTCTTTCATATCTTTGACTTCACTATTTATCATACAAAATGAGGATTAAGATAGAGTAAATTTGAGGTAAAGAAACGTAAAGAAGGAGCACTTATCCTCCCAAATAAGTGCCCCGTTCTATATAAAAAGAGAAATTTAATTTACAGTCAAATGATGCATATTATTATAAATACGCTTATTTAGTGAAATTAGTAAATTCGGAAAACAGATAGTGTTGCTGTTGTATCACCTGTGTTAGGAATAGAAATAGTATTTGCTGTAGGTTGTACAGCGATTGTTGTACCAGTTTGTAAAGTAACGATTGTAGAGAAAGAAACAGCACTACTGATAACGTTAGTTGAAAAATTACGAGTAGGTGGTTGACCATTGAAGGAAATACCGAACCCAAACGGTGAAGAGCCTGGGAAAGTTGTAGACGCTGAGAAATTAATATCATATACGCCTGTTTCTAAAACTGTTAAAGTGTCTGAAGTGTCATTAAAAGTGATAGTATTTATTTCAAAAACTTGATTAAATTGGATGTTTGTTCCAGGAAATATAGTTTGTGCGTTGGAGTTTCCGATGGACGCGATAGTTACAGGAATTGGAGTACCCGCTGGACTGTCGCACCAGTAGCACCTTGAGCGCCCGCCGGTCCTTGGACACCAGTTAAGCCCCTTGAGTCCTACTATCACCTCCTCCAAGGCAATCTGATCCGTATTGAACTAGGAATAGTTTGGATCTCTGTTATGAGTTTAACTAATTTGTCGATAGTACAACAATCTACTTTAAATAACTTAGCAAGCTTTGTAGCTCAACGTACAATGCTCCGCATGAGAAAGGTGTTGTTCTTAAAATAGTTAATAGATTAGTGATAATAGAATTTCCGATTTGTTTTTGTGCCGGAGATAAATCTAAGCAATTGAGGAACTTTTGTAGATTATTTAGGGCATCAATTAGATTATCTATATTATTTTGAGAAGGGGTTTGAAAGACAGCTTGAATAGCTTGACCAAGTGCTTGAAGAAGTCTAACAAACTCTTTCAGTTCGGACTTAGAGATATTAATATGACTGCAAGCTCTTACTTCGCAACAATCATTACCATAAAATACTTTTCCTTTATTTATATTGTTTATCTTTTCATTCCTTTCTTTGATAGAATCAATAGTCGTTACTATATATTAAGATGAGATTTATACTAAATTCGTGATGGACAAACTACTATTTCTAAAAAAATAAGAAGTTTGCCTACCAAGCAAAAACAATTAAGTTATGGAGAAAGATTTATAGAAATTAAAGAAGATTAGTTCAACATAAAAAAGCATGTCAATTGTTGAGAGTATCTAACAATTGGCATGCGGTTTGTGGAGGAATACCTCATTTGTATTCATTCATTCTTTCATGGTTTGTTTTAGATAAAGTTGGAATAGAAATAGTGAAAGTTGTACCGGCTTGATTACTAGTCATTTTTAATGTGCCGTTATGATTTTGAATAATTTTCTTTGTTACTGATAGGCCCAGTCCTGTTCCTGAATCTTTTGTTGAGAAGAATGGATCAAAGATATATTCTTGAATAGCTGGAGGAATACCAGTTCCATTATCTGTGAAAGTAATCCGAACGAAGTTATCTAGGCGATAACTAGTGATTTGAATAGAAAGAGGTTTTTCACCTTGAGCATCAACGGCGTTTTGAAATAGGTTTAAAAACACTTGAACAAGTTCATGGCGATCAATATGGACTAAAATATCATCTAATTCATTAGAAAAATTATAATCAATTGAAATGTTATGCAAAAAGACCTCACTTGCTAGTAGCTGTTGAATATATTCACGTAAAAATGTATTAATGGGAAACGGTTCTCTTTTAAATTCGCGTGTTTTCGATATAGATAAAAATTTTGTAATAATACTATTTGCACGATCTAATTCAGGAATAAGTAAGTGTTTAAATAATTCTTTATTGGATGGAGATACACTCTCTTGTAAAAACTGTAAGTATCCCCGTACTGTTGTAAGTGGGTTGCGTACTTCATGTGCAATCCCGGCGGCAATTCGTCCTGCTAATGAAAATTTCTCTGCATCACGTTCTGTGTTTAAATAATGAAAAACGCTAATAACTCTAAAAATCTCTCCATTATAATCGCGAATAATTCGATTATTAATAATGCCATAGTTTTTGTCTAAAACCTCTTCATTATATATTTCGGTTCCTGTTTTTAAGGTTTCAATAGCTTTAATTTTTTCTTCAGGTAAGTTAAGTAATTGTTGAATTGGCTTTCCAATTATTTCGTTTCGTATTACAACAAAATCATCTGCAGCAGCTTGATTACATAATGTAATATTCCCCTTATTATCAATAAAGGTTACATGATGTGAAAAAGCATCAAAAATATGAACAAAGTGTTTTTCAAGTTGTTCAAATAAAAATAATGAATCGCAAGTAAGTTGAAAATCAGCTTCTTTATTCTCTTTTCGTATGTTTTGAATGGAATGATTTGTTCTTGTTTTCTTTATTTGCAAACCAATATGTGGATTTTTATATGTGAAATGATGCGGCAATTGATTCACAAGTTCTTCATAAAAACGTACTTTATTTTCTAGTTCTTCTATTCGTTTTTCATGAGATAAAATATCATCGGTTGGAAGCATAAATAAATAACCCCTCAATTTAAAAATTCTTCCATTTAGTATATCATATTTTTATACGGATACTCTTAAAGAAAGAGTTACTTAATGAATTTGATTGTCCAAGATGATTGGGAAATCAGTAGAATGAATATAAGATGAAAACTGAAAGGGAGGAATATGATTGTTTTTCATTGGAGTGACAGGGTGGGGAGATCATGATTCTTTATATATAGATCCCTATGAAAATAAAAATAAATTACGAACATACAGTGAACATTTTCCTATTGTCGAAGTGGATAGTTCATTTTATGCGATGCAACCGGCACGAAATTATACGAAATGGGCGATGGAAACACCGACAGACTTTTCTTTTGTCGTAAAAGCGTATCAAGGAATGACAGGGCATATGAAAGGAGAAACTCCTTTTTCTACGTTTGATGAGATGTTTGATGTGTATAAACAATCGATTCTTCCTTTAATAGAAGCGAATAAATTAAAAATAATTTTATTTCAATATCCACCATGGTTTGATTGCAAAAAGAAAAATGTAGATTTCCTTCGATATACGAAAGAGAAAATGGAAGGTTTACCGTGTGCGATAGAGTTTCGAAATCAAACATGGTTTTATCCAGAAATGAGAGATAAAACGCTACAATTTTTAGAGAAAGAAAAATGGATTCATACAATTTGTGATGAACCGCAAGCGGGAATTGGTTCGGTTCCACTCGTATTAGAGGCGACGGATTCGGATATAACATTAATCCGCTTTCATGGTCGAAACGTTCATGGCTGGCTGGATAAAGGGGAAAATTGGAGGGCGGTTCGCTGTTTATATCGCTACAACAATAAAGAATTAGAAGAATGGGTAGAACGACTAGAGCAACTAAAAAAGAAGACAAAGGACATATACGTATTATTTAATAATAATTCGGGCGGGGATGCAGCGGATAATGCGAAACAACTTATGAAAATGATGAACATTACATATGGTGAGCCAAAGCCTGAGCAATTAAATTTATTTGAACGATGATAAAACAAGAAAGGCACTGTACAAACAGGGGGAATGTACAGTGCCTTTCTATATGAAAAAGAGGGGTAACAATGTTACTGAGCGTTTGGTTGATTCATCAATTGTTGGCTTCATAATAAATGATAATGGTTATCATTATCATTGTCAATGGTTTTTCGGAAAATAAGTAAAATTTTTTTGTATTTTAAATAGCAATAAAAAAAGAACAGCATTAATGCTGTTCTTTTCCGTTAATAAATTGTTGTAAATCAAAAGGAGTTATTGCTTGGATAAATTCTTTTGAGATAAGTGTTTGAACGAGAGTGCTCTCAGAAATGCTAGCACCTGTTTTCTTTTCATAAGCTTGTTTTAATAAATCGAGTTTTTCAGCCGTTTCTTGCGGTAATTCAATTGTAAGTGTGTTCATAATTTCTCCCCCTTATTATTAGAGTACCACTACAATATAAGAGAGACAAGAAAAGAAAAGAGAATATGAAACATAAAAAAGGTTACCATTTTTTAAATGGTAACCTTTTTTATGTATAAGAGGTATTAAGCGATACCGATATACTTTAAAGTTTTTGATGGAGTACTATGATCAAAGAAGTGTTGTAAAAATGCAATGTCAACACCTGATTTGTATGCACAATAGCCCCAAGTTTTTCGAAGTGTATGTGAGCTAATCCCTTCTAATCCAACTTCTTTTGCAGCTTTGTTTAAAATGTACCATGCATGTTGTCTCGTAATAGATTTTGTTCCTTTTTGAGACTTTAATAATGGCTCATTGCGTTTCCAAGTTTTACGTTCTTTCATGTAGTCTTCGATTGCGTGCTGTAAGTCTTCATTTACAGCAAACCATTTATGTTTCTTTACTTTTTCATTGTAAAATAAAATGGAATGACGAACATTTTCGTTTTCATCGATGACATCGCTAACTTTTAATTGTAAGATTTCGCTTACTTTTAAGCCAGAATTTACGGCTAATACGAATAATAAGCCATCACGTTTCGAAGATTGTAAAAGTATATTTTTGATAGTTTCTAATTGTTTTTCACTTTGAATAGGTTGTCCTGCTTGTTTCATTTCACGCACTCTCCTCTTTTATATGTGTAAAGGAAAGGATTAACTTGTTTCTTACTATAAAGGGAGAGTGTGAATTTCATGTGAACTCCTAGTGAAATTAAGACAAATTATTTGACTTCTTTTACATTTGGTAAATTAAAATAGAATACAACGCTATTATTCGTATTATATACACCGTACTTGGCATGATGGAGATCTAAAATGTTTTTTACAATAGATAACCCGAGACCGGTACCACCAGTATGACGACTGCGTGATGCATCTAAACGATAGAAGCGATCCCAAATTTTTTCAAGACTTTCTTCTGGGATAGGATTTCCTGTATTCTCGATTTCGACTTTTACTGTATCTTCGGTTTCTATAATAGAGACTTGTATTCTTTCTCCATCGGGCGTATAGCGAATTGCATTGCTAAGTAAGTTCACAACTACTTGCTCAATACGACTACGATTCGCTTTAACAAATATAGAAGTGTCTGCATCGACGTCCACTTGTAACTGCTTTTCCTCCATGCTAAATAATAACTTTGTATGGACTTGCTGAATTAATTCACCGATTGAGAATGTTGTCATTTCTAGTTTGTACGTACCCGATTCTAGTTTTGCTAATTCTAACATTTCAACAATAAGTCTGTTCATATTTTCTGTTTCTTCTAAAATAACATCTGTATAATACGTTGTATCTTTACTAACACCATCTTGAATCCCTTCTGCGAAACTTCTAATTACACTAAGTGGTGTTTTTAATTCGTGGGATACACCAGAAATGAATTCTTTCCTCGTCTTCTCTAATTGACGTTCACGTTCAATATCTTGTTGTAATTTTGTATTGGCAACATTTAATCGATCAATTCTGTCTTTTAAGTTTACAGATAATGTATTGATACTGCCGGAAAGCCCGCCAATTTCATCGTCTGCTGTAACAGGTAGTTTCTCGCTAAAATCAAAATTAGCCATTTTCTTTGTAACGCGATTAATCTTAATTAATGGTTTCACAATAATTTTTGAATAGTAGAAGGATAATAAAATAATCACGAGAAACACAATGATTAAGGCATAGACATAATAATCTTTTAAAACGAGCATCGCTTCATTAACAGGTTGCAAAGATACTATCGCAAAGGCGTACTCTGTAATTTTTCCGTTTTCAATAATAGGTTTTACAAAGATACGATTTTTTAAGTTTTCGCCAGCATCTATGGGATATATGATTAGTTGATTTGAATTGAAAATCCCTTGTCTAATAGTGTTTGCAAAGGATTGAACAGCTTGTAATGTTTCAAAATCATTTGCAAGACGGACCTCAGCCTTGGAAGGAAGCTGTAATTTAGATATTACACCCTCAAAGTCCACCGTAGTAAATCCTTGTTGTTTATATCGGTTTGTAAGTCTGTTTTTAGATGGATTTTCACCAATTAATTGCATATCGGAAGTAATATTTCCATTGCTCCACTGATTATAATTTGTTTTTAATGCAATTGGTGTGATTATATTACCGTGTAAGAATCCAAAGACGGATATTATTCCATCTTTTTTTAAACCTAAATTTTCAAATTTATTATATTCTTCAGGTGTTAAAATATTGTTGAGTGGAATGGAATACGTTGTATCGTTAGGACCAATTACATCAATGTAGTAATTGGTGTCACTTTTAATAATGCCATTAGAATCTAAAAATTGCATTTCAGCATTTGTTTTATCATGAAATTCTTGTTTTAGTTTTCTAATTTCCTCATAACTTTTGCCGCTTTTTTCGTAATTATCTACGAATTTTTCAAAGGCAGTTTGAACGGTTTTTACTTTTTTATTAATATAAAATTTCTCTAAAAATAGAGACTGTCCTAGGAAAAAGAGGAGGAATATGATTGTAAATAATGTTGATGTTAATAAAAATAGTTTAAAGACGATACTTCTGTTTTTCACTGCTTCACCTCTTATGAGAAATACTGTAAATGATTTCACTTTATTATAACAAACGTGACAAGAAAGTAGAGGGAGAAATCTGTCTCTTTCTAAAGTAGTTTTTTATAAAAAGTCACATAAAAAGAACTCGACAGACGTATGACGAGTTCTTTAATGTATTATTGTTGAATTGCTGCATCTAAAGCGATTTCAATCATCTCGTTAAATGTAGTTTGACGTTCTTCAGATGTTGTTTCTTCACCAGTGAAGATGTGATCGCTTACTGTTAATACAGATAATGCATTTACACCATATTTCGCTGCTAATGTGTAAAGAGCAGTTGTTTCCATCTCTACTGCTAATACACCGTAATCTGCAAGTTTTTTAACCATGTCCATGCTTTCACGATAAAAAACATCTGCTGTTAAAACGTTACCAACACGAACGTGTAATCCTTTTTCAGTTCCTGCATCGTAAGCTTTCTTTAAAAGGTCAAAGTTTGCAGCTGGTGCAAAATCAAAACCTGGGAATGTTAAACGGTTCATATTCGAATCAGTACAAGCTGTCATTGCAATAATAACGTCACGTACTTTTACGTCCTTTTGAATTGCACCGCAAGTCCCAACACGAATTAAATTTTTAACTCCGTAGCTTTGGATTAGTTCGTTTACATAAATAGAAATAGAAGGAACACCCATACCTGTACCTTGAACAGATACACGTTTTCCTTTATAAGTTCCAGTGAAACCTAACATACCACGCACGTTATTATAGCAAGTAACGTCCTCTAGAAATGTTTCAGCGATATATTTTGCGCGTAATGGATCACCAGGTAATAGAATAGATTCAGCGATTTCGCCTTGTTTTGCTTCAATATGTACACTCATGAAAAGTCCTCCTTATAATGTATTGATAGAAATCAATATCATTTGCATTATACACTACGAATCCGTTCAATTAAAATCTTTTTAATTATTTGTAATATGTGCAAAAGAGGAGGATTTCATAAATCATAATCTAGAATATATATGAAAGAAGTTTTGTATAAACAGAGACAATAAAAATGGTAGGTGATTTTTTGAAAAATCTTGTCATTGGACTTGTAGCTTTGGTACTTATTGTGGCGGGAGGATTTTACATAAAAAAATATCAGGAATCCGTAGAGACGGTAGGAGATGTTCAAGAAGTAAAATGGGATGTATCAAATGGAAAAGGAAATGATAAAGTAGATATTTTGTTTCAATTACTAAATAAAAAGAATAATGAGGTTCGTGGTGTAAATGATCAAATTCGGGCAGTTATTGTAGATGAACAGTTAAAACATATACAACAAATTAAACCTACATTTGCAGGGAATGGATCATATAAGTTATCTTCCAAAATAGCGAAAGATGAAGCGTATACAATATTTTTATATGAAGACAAAAATAAGTCAGTAGAATCATTCGCGAAGACAGATTTTGGGAGAGAAAAAGAAGAAAAAAATAAGAAGAAGGTGAACCTGCCAGTCGATAGTGTACTTACAAAAAAAATTGGAGAGCATGAAGTTTCTCTTTTATTCGGTGCATTACATCCAAATGAGCCGGTGACGTTAACATTTCAGTTTCAAGCAAAAAAGGGTGAAAAATTGAAATTACATTCAGAGAGAGGAGAAGAGGAAACTCTTTATATCGTAGATGAAACGAGGAAAAACTTTTTATACGCTATGCCTGTTGATACGGATGAGCAATTACAGTATCGTATTACATTTCCTGCCCAGGGCACGTATAAACTGTGGGGAACTTTTTATATAAATGGTAAGAAATATGAGAAGGATTTTATCGTACAAGTTCAAAAAAGAAAAAACAGCTAAATTTTTAGCTGTTTTTTCTTTTTCCTATTAGTTTTGTTACAGAGAGCATCGTAATTGGTAAAGAATGATTCTTCCTAAATGCTAAATATTTACCGCTCCATGCTGGTTTGTATTTCTCTTTAAAATGTCGTAATCCGCTGAAACTATACGTATAACGAACGTTATTAAAGATTGCAGCAGCAACTCTTTCAGACCAAAATGATTGTGTTGATAACCCAACATTGGAAAGTGGCGCCATACCAATATTAAAGGAGTGATATTCATTTTCTTTTGCCCATTGGAATAAGTGAATGAAAATTGCGTCCATAATTCCACTAGGTGCATCTGGATAATAGCGCATTAAATCAACAGACAATGATCCGTTTTGATATACGGGCATAAAGGTTGTGAATGCGATAATCTTTCCATCCGCATCAGATAATGTAGCGATAGGAGCACGGCTAATATATTCACGATCGAAGTATCCAAGTGAAAAACCTTTCTCTTTTTTTCCACCGAGCCATGCATCAGAAACTTTCCGTAACTCTTCGAATAATTCGTCTGAGAATGGCGGCTGATGAATAGAGAATGTATAGCCTTCTCTTTCAAAACGATTGAAAGTCGCTCGCATACCAGCGCGTTTCTTTCCTGTTATTGTAAATGTATTTAAATCAACGACAGCTTCTTCACCAAGTTTAAAGAAGTTATAACCAAAATCATGATATAAACTCATCCATTTACTTTCGATTTGATAAAATACACAAATGTATCCAAATCGATCAGCTTCAGCTAAAAACTCTTGCAACACATTACGATAGGAGGAAGGGTCACCAATTGGATCACCTAATACAACAAGACGTTTTCCAGTTATGGAGAAGAGAAGGAGCGCTTTCCCATCACTGCTAAAGAAGAATTGTTTATCTCCTAAATAACCTAAATGACTAAGTACATTTCCACCGTGTTCATCTAAGAAGTTTTGTAACCTTTTATCATTTGCTGGTTGCCCGGGAAATTCATTTCGATAACGATTGGCAATGAGTGAGCCAATTAGTAAAAAAGTAGGAACGAAAAAGGCAGCTGCTAATGCACTTCGTTTCACTTGGGTAATATTACGAACGACGAAATCAGGTTTAAAAGCTTCTTTTGCACCTGCAAATAAAATACCTAAGTTTTTATATAAATATAACGTTACAAGTAAGAATATAAAAACTTTTACGATATCAGAAAGTGAGATTTCCATTTTCTCGCGTACGAATCTTTTACGAAGCATATATAATACAGCGAGTACGATTAACAAAATAAATGTTTCTTCAATATCAATTCCTTTTAGCGTATTAAAGATAGCCGCTCCAATTAAAGAAATAATTGTCATATAATAAGAACGTTTTGTTCCGTAATATATTCCCCTTGAAAGGATTAGAAGGAGAATACCGAATGTTAGCGATAAGCTAAAAGAAAACTGAATCAGATGCTTTGGAGCTAAAATATGTAAGGCGTGTGCCCGGTTTATACTTGTTGGTAAAATAGTCGATAAAATAACCATTAAGCCAGCAAATACTGTTAAAGCAGCAGATGCCCATGAACCTAATTTCCCTAGAAAGTCACGCTGCAAAGTCCATATAACGCCAGTGGTTTCTAATGCAGGCGCAATAAAAGGTTTATCTTCAAACTTTTTAATGGCCACTCCTGTCATTTCGAAAGCCGCAAAAATGAGACCAAGGCAGAATGGTAAAATGTAATAGACGAGGCGATATAGTAACATAGCAGGCAGTAAAACACCTGTATCAATGCCGTATTGTCCTAGTCCAGTTAAGAAGACAAGGTCAAATGAACCAAGCCCACCAGGGACAAGACTAACGACGCCAGCTAAGGCAGCAATTACATATACACCTAAAAACTTTTGAAAGTCAACTTCAATTCCAAACAGTATTAAAATGACGTACATAACGATACCAGCAGATACCCATTCGACTAATGAAACTAATGAGTATAAAACAGTTGGATTTTTCTCTTCCTCTTCTTGTCCTTCGGTTTGCGTTGTTTTTCTATTTTTAAGTTTAGAAAAGCCGATGTATATAGGGACGAAAAGGGCAAAGAAGATAAGGACAGGCCATAACCACGGTTTTTCATGCAAAATAAATCTTGTGTCTAATATTCCGATAAGACCGAGGAATGAAAGTATGGCTAATCCGTTAATAAAGGCAGTCGTCATCCAGGCAATACTTTTAATAAGCTTGCCATTTTCTTTTATGTATGGACGATAAAGCATTGTTCGTACACCAGCTCCAACGAGGCCACCAAATCCAATAAAACCATTTAAAGTATTCGCAATCCATGAGATACGGAAAATCTTTTGGACAGGTATATCAGCTTTTAAGTAACGAAGCATAACATAATCATAAAAGAACATCGTTGATACAGCGAATGCACCAAGTGTAATTGCTAAAAAGACTCCTCCAGTTGGAATGTTTTTAATTGTATCAATCGCTTCTAAAAAAGAAATGCCCGCTAATTCTTTTTTTGCTTGAAAGAATACAACTGTTAATACAACAAATGGGAAGATAATTTTCCCGATTTGTAAGAAACGTTTCCATGAAAACGACATAAATACAACTCTCCTTGTATAAGAAAACTGAGACAATAATATTATTATGACAAACTTCAAGAAAAATAAAAAGGTAAATTCCTGTATAGGTAAGCTATTTTTTATATAGGTATATTTAAAAGAATATTTCGTTTATCAGAAAGTTAAGTTAAAATGGAGTGAAAGAAGGAAGAGAGGGGAAGTATATGATTATAATAGGTTATGCGGGGCATGAGTTAGAGAAAGCAAAACCTAATACATCAGAAGATTTTTTTAACAGATCTGAAGTGACATATATATTAAATGATAAAGAGAAAACTTTTTCAGTTTTATACGTTCGCTATTTTGAAGAAGTTATACAAGAAATTACTCCTTTTGAAGGAAATCCAGTGTGTAAAGTAGAAGAACAAGACATATATTTACGGGATATTGTAGCGATATGTTGTTTAGTGAAAGATAAGGAGCTCCGTGCGCAAAAACGTTTATATTTAAATAATATAGAAGAATTTCAACAATATTTTGATGAGAGAACAGTGTTGAAAGTACAAGAAATATTGGCTGAATTACATAAAAATAAAAGAATAGAAATAGCGTGAAATGGAAAGGGAGAGGGAAGAAATGTCTAATTTGATGGTTGAAAATCAAACAGAACAAGTTTCTATATTTTTAGAAGATGCGATTACTTTGATAACCAATTATGTAAATTATCATACGTTGCCTTTTTTATTAGAAGAGACACCAGCTGGGAACGAGCAATATTATAAAGGGTTATTAGCATCAATGAGACGTCTTCTCGTTTTTTGCGAAGAAGGACATGATGCATGTTTTGTTTTGCTGAATAGCCAGCCATTTCGAAAAACAGCAGCTGAAAAAATTTTATATAAGATATATCATCAAGTAATTGCAGAGTTTTTTTCCCCGAAGAGTGATCATTGGTATGAAAATAGTCGATCTGCATATACAGGAAAAAATTCTATCGTTTTTCAACAAACACCACCTTCATCTATAGAGCAAGTGATGAAGAATTTAGAAGGTAAATTTCAATTGATGCGTGAAGAACTAGAATATTATGAGACAGATTACCAAACGAAGATGTTACACAAATACTAATTAAGGAAAAGAAGCTAAGGAGACTTAGCTTCTTTTCCTTTTGTACAGTTATATAAGGGATTTTCATTGAATATATTTAAGTGGATAGCAATAAGGAGGTGTAACATGAGTCAGCAAGGTGTATTTACAGATTACTTTCATGAAGTAGAAAGTTGGTGTGAAAGTGTTCTTCACGTATTAGATAGCCGCGCAATGGAAGTGTATGATGTCCATATGCTTGCTTATAAAATTCAGACATTATTAGAGCGTATGAAAGAGCATGAGTACGAAACGGATGCGGAGTTTATGTATGAAATAAGCGATGATGTAGAACATATTCAACATCATCTGCAGGAAGTATTTATGCAAGAAGAAGAGGAATATGAACTATATGAAAGAGGGGATAGTGAACGAGCTGTTCCAATTGGAGGGCATACACTCCCACCATTACCTTATCCATATAACGCGTTAGAGCCGTATATTTCTAGAGAAATTATGATGTTACACCATGATAAACATCATCGTAGTTATGTAGAAGGGTTAAATAAAGCAGAGAAGATGATGGAGGAAGCGAGAAAAACAAATCAATTTGATTTAATTAAGCATTGGGAACGAGAAGCGGCTTTTCATGGATCAGGACATTATTTACACACGATATTTTGGAATAACATGAAAAAAGATGGTGGTGGAAGTCCAAGAGGGGCTTTTTCACAACAAATTGAACAAGATTTTGGGAGCTTTTTACGTTTTCAAAAACATTTTACGGAAGCAGCCTCTAAAGTAGAAGGTTCAGGCTGGGCGATTCTCGTTTGGGTCCCCCGATCTGGAAGGTTAGAAATTTTGCAGAGTACACTTCATCAATTGTTTACACAATGGGATACGATACCGCTCCTTGTACTAGATGTATGGGAACATGCGTATTATTTACAATACCAAAATCGAAAAGATGAATATATTAAAAATTGGTGGAATGTTGTGAATTGGCCTGATGTAGAAAAAAGATTTGAAACTGCGAAACAAATTGAATGGACACCATATTAGACGCAAATTCCTTGCGTCTTTTTTAATGGGAGCAGAAGGAAGATTTCGTTCATATTTTAAAAGGCCAAGCATACACTTGTACAAAAAGTGCCAAAAGGACGTGGGGGGAAATATGAGACGAATTTGTGTAATCATTACGCTTCTTATTATGTACGCAAGCGTTATGCCGATTCCTACATATGCAAAGATGAACAGTAATGTTAGCGCTCGAAATGCTGTATTAATGGAGCAAAGTTCTGGTCGTGTATTATACGGAAAAGCAGAACATGAGCCACAAAAAATTGCTAGTATAACAAAAATTATGACAGCCTTGTTAGCTGCTGAATCAGGAAAAATGAAAGAAATGGTATCAGTTAGTAATGAAGCAGTCAGGGTGGAAGGATCGGCGATTTATTTAAAACCTGGACAGAAAGTAAAGCTAGAGGATTTAGTATACGGACTTATGCTTAGATCAGGTAATGACGCAGCGCAAGTAATTGCTGAAAATGTAGGAGGGAGTATAGAGGGGTTCGTATATTTAATGAATGAAAAGGCGAAACAAATTGGAATGAAAGATACTCACTTCTCAAATCCTCATGGTTTGGATGGAGATGGCTCTCATTATTCTTCGGCTTATGATATGGCACTGTTAACGAAATATGCAATGGGGAACGAGACCTTTAAGAAAATTTTTGGCACAAAAAAGTATAAATCAAATTCATGGGATTATCCGTGGAAAAATAAACATAAGCTTGTGACATCCTATTATGAATTTGCAACAGGTGGGAAAACAGGTTTTACGAAAAAAGCAGGACGAACGCTTGTTACAACGGCATCAAAAGATGGACTAGATTTAATTGTCGTAACTTTGAGTGCTTCTAGTGATTGGGATGATCATATGAATCTATTTGACAAAGGGTTTGAACGTTTTAAGCAAACAAAAGTTTTAGGACAAGGAGCGCTTGCTGAAATAAATGAAAAGAAATATGCCAATCATGTTTATACGAAAAATAGTTTTTCGGTACCGTTAACTGAAGAAGAAAAAAAGAACGTAGTATTAAAAGTTGAACTTGATAAAAGTGCAAAACTTACGGAGGGAGTAAAGGTTGGGAAGACAGACATTTATGTTGGTAATGAAAAAGTCGGAGAACGGAATTTATTTTATAGTAAACGGAAGTTAGTAGCTGCAACGGGTATGTACTGGAACAATGTGAAAGAAATTTTTTCTTACATGATAGGTGTTGGGAACGATGGTTAATCTCGTCTGGGCAGCGATGGCGGTCATAGGGATTGTGTATGCCATGATAAACGGAACGATGGAAGAAGTAACGAAAGCTGTATTTGATGGGTCAAAAGATGCGGTAACGATTTGCATAGGACTTATTAGCGTTTTAGTATTTTGGCTTGGCTTAATGAAAATTGCAGAGGAAGCAGGGTTGTTAAAAAAGTTAGTTACACTTTTTATGCCGATAGTAAAAAGGTTGTTTCCAGAAATACCGAAGGATCATCCGTCAATGGGATTTATTCTATCGAATATGATGGCGAACTTTTTTGGACTAGGTAATGCAGCAACCCCTCTTGGTATTAAAGCGATGGAACAACTGAAAGAATTAAATGGAGGGAAGGATTCGGCCAGTCGCTCTATGGTGACGTTTCTAGCATTAAATACATCAGCTATTACTTTAATTCCTACTACCGTCATTTCGATTCGAATGACTTATGAATCAGCAAATCCTACTGAAATTGTTGGGGTAACATTCATTGCACAAGTGCTCTCTATGATTGGGGCAATTTGGATTGACCGCTATTTTTACCGAAGAAGGAGTAGAAAGGGGCGGAAAAAATGAGTATTGTAAATACAATTTCATTATGGGTAATCCCTTGTGTAATTGGTTTTATCCTTTTATATGGCACGATAAAGAAAGTCCCAACGTATGAATCGTTCGTTGAGGGAGGAAAAGAAGGGATTCAAATTGCAGTTTCCATTTTACCGTTTATGGTTGGAATGCTTGTATCCATTTCTATTTTTCGGGCATCAGGTGCTTTAGATGCGATGATATCTGTAATGAAGCCGATGTTAGATTTAATTCATGTCCCAGCAGAAATCGTTCCACTTGCGCTTATACGTCCAATTTCGGGTTCTGCTGGTTTAAGTATTACGACTGATTTAATTGCAACATATGGACCAGATTCGTTTATTGGGAGATTAGCTTCTACGATGCAAGGGAGTACAGATACGACTTTTTATATTTTAACAGTATACTTCGGAGCTGTTGGGATTAGAAAAATGGGGGATGCATTAAAAGTAGGACTTTTTGCAGATTTAATCGGGATTATTTGCTCAATTGTGTTTGTTTCTTTATTGTTTCAGTAATACTATTCATTTTTTAGGCTATTTCGCTTATAATACGTATACGACCACTATTAAGGTGTAGCTTAATAGTGGTTTTTTTATGCAGTATTTTTGACAAAATGATGAACTTTTATTGTGAGAAATATGAAAAATATGGACAATAATAAAGGATAAAAACATGATTTGCCCTTTATATGTTTAATATCATCGCTATGTTGTTTAAGTGAGACGAGGCGAACAGTCGTAAAACGTATGCGGTTGCCAAGTCTTTCTAATGTAAGGTAAGATAAATTCGAGGTGAAAAAAAGAAATGGAACGATTACAAAAAGTGATTGCACAAGCAGGTATTGCATCGAGAAGAAAGGCTGAGGAATTAATTCAGCAAGGAAAAGTGAAAGTTAATGGAAAAATAGTGAAGGAGTTAGGAACAAAAGTAACTCCTCAAGATAAAGTAGAAGTAAATAACATCCCTCTTGAAAAAGAAGAACCTGTTTATTTTTTACTATATAAACCAACTGGCGTAATTTCAAGTGTATCAGATGATAAAGGAAGAAATGTTGTAACAGACTTTTTCCCTGAAATTACACAACGTTTATTCCCAATCGGACGCTTAGATTATGATACGTCTGGCGTATTATTAATGACAAACGATGGGGACTTCGCTAATGTATTAATGCACCCGAGATATAAAGTTGAAAAAACATATGTTGCAAAAATAAAAGGGCCATTAACAGGTGAGAAAATTCGCATGTTAGAACGAGGTGTTACATTAGAAGACGGGAAGACAGCACCAGCAAATGTGAAAATTATTTCTTGGGACAAGCGTAAAGAGATGGCGATTGTACAATTAACAATTCACGAAGGCCGTAACCGTCAAGTACGTCGTATGTTTGAAGCGTTAGACTGTAAAGTAGTGAAATTAAAACGTGAACGTTATGCCTTTTTAGAAGTGGGTAGTTTGCGACCTGGTGATGCAAGAGAATTGACACCACATGAGGTAAAACAATTACGCGCGCTTGCTTCTACAAAGCCAAGATAAGCTATAGAGTTAAAATTTCACCAGTGGAGTGCTCTGCTGGTGATTTATTCAATATAACATTTACAGAAAAGAATACATACCATTTACCGAGGAGAGGGGAGACAAGATGAAGAAAAATCGCTTATTATTTCGTGTTATCATCCTGCTCATTTTAAGCGGTGCTGTAGGATTTACCCTTTATCAAGGGTTTTTCACTGATAAAGAGAAAATGCAAATTGGGAAAGAAGCACCTAATTTTGTTGTGACGGATTTGGAAGGAAAGAAAATTGAATTAAAGGACTTAAAGGGTAAAGGTGTATTTTTAAACTTTTGGGGAACTTGGTGTAAACCTTGTGAAAAAGAAATGCCTTATATGAATGAATTATATCCAAAGTATAAAGAAAAAGGCGTTGAAATTATTGCGTTAGATGCAGATGAAACAGATATTGCTGTTAAGAACTTTGTGAAACAATATGATTTGAAATTCCCAATTGCCATTGATAAAGGAACAAAAATCATAGGCACATATGGAGTAGGTCCATTACCGACAAGCTTTTTGATTGATAAAGATGGAAAAGTAGTGGAGCAAATTATAGGTGAACAAACGAAAGAACAGTTAGAAGGCTATTTAAAGAAAATTACTCCGTAATAAAGAAAGCCTTTACATAAGAGGTGCATGTCTATAGCGCCTCTGATTTAAAAATTCTGAGTATTGCGGTAACTTGAGGTTAGAATATACAATAGTACATATAGATACAGGGGCGGTGAGAGTGTTGAAAGAAATTAAATGTGAGTGTGGACATGTTAATCCGATAGGAACCATTTTTTGTGAAGCTTGTGGGAAACCATTTGAAAGCAATGAAAATGTAAAACTATTGGATATGCGCTATGAGGGGAGTGCGCGGAGATCTCTCACGCAAACAAAAACGATAGTCGATAAAATTTGGAGCTTTTTCTCTTCTGTAAAAGTAGGTGTATGGCTAATCGTAATAACTTTAGCTGCATCAGCGATAGGAACAATTTTTCCGCAAGAAATGTACATAACGCCAGGAATTGCACCAGCTGAATATTATAAACAGGAATACGGATTTTTAGGGCAATTATACTATCAATTAGGATTTAATAATTTATACGGTTCATGGTGGTACATGATTTTAATTGCTTCTATTGGTACTTCACTTGTGATATGTAGTTTAGACCGTGTTATTCCCCTTTATAAAGCTTTAAAAAAACAAGGGGTAAAAAGACATCCTAGCTTTTTAAAGAGACAAAGATTATACGGGACTGGTACTCCGCAAGATGGTGACTTGGAAAGAGTGCAAAAGAATTTAAAGAAAAGAAACTATAACGTGAAAGTGGAAGACGGAAACGTTTTAGCGGAAAAGGGACGTTTCTCACGTTGGGGTCCATATGTAAATCATATCGGCCTTATTATCTTTTTATTCGGTGCGATGCTTCGTTTTTTACCGAGTATGTACGTAGACGAAGCTCTTTGGTTACGTGATGGTGAAACGAAAGAAGTACCAGGGACGGATGGTCAATACTATTTAAAAAATGAGAAGTTTATAAAAGAAGTTTATGATAAAAGTAAGGATAAGGAAGTTTTTGATGAAGCGATAGACCGTGTTGGGGATAAAATGATTGCGAAAAACTTCCAAACGAATGCAGTATTATATAAAGCGGTAGGCGAAAATATAGCAGGGCAAAAACCGAAATTAGAAAAAGTAAAAGAAGCGGAAATTCGCGTGAATGAGCCATTGAAATTTGATCAATTTGCAGTGTATCAAGTGGATTATAAAGAAAGTGAATTTAAAAGTATGTCCTTCCACTTGCAAAACAAAGAAAATAATCAAAAGTGGGGACCAATTAAAGTAGATTTAGCGAATCCTACAGAAAAATACGATTTAGGAAATGGTTATTCTTTAGAACTATTAAGCTATTTTCCAGATTTTTATTTTGATGAGAATGGAAAACCGAATACAAAAACAAAATTACCAAACAACCCTGCATTCGTATTTAAAATGTTTACGCCTGAGACGCCAGATGGTGAAGTGAGTTTCGTTGGTATTCAGCAAAATATAGAAGCAGATGGAAACAACAAATATAAAATGTCATTTGCAGGTGTTGAAATGCAAAATGCGACAGCTCTAACGGTTAGGAAAGATTTAACGCTTTGGATTCTTGGTATTGGAGGATTTATATTTATGGTTGGTGTCATTCAAGGTATGTATTGGAATCATCGCCGTATTTGGATACAACGTGTTAATGATGAATGGTGGATTGCAGGACATACGAATAAAAATTGGTTCGGTTTAAAGAAAGATATTGAAAGAATACTAGAAGGTACAGCAATTCCACAGCCAAATGATAAAGTAATTGATAAAAAAATTAGTTAAGGTGGGGAAACGATATGGTGCAAATAAGTAGTAACTTTCTCTTTACCGCATTTATTTTATATTTAATAGCAACTCTATTTTTTGGGGGAGCAATTAAAGAAAAGGGTCATAAATGGGCAAATGTAGGAATAACGATTACAATTTTAGGATTTATAGCACAAACAGTATATTTTGTTACAAGGTGGATTGCATCAGGTCATGCGCCAGTTAGTAACTTTTTCGAATTCGGTACGTTTTTCGGTATGATGCTTGTCGGAGCATTTATTGTAATGTATTTTATGTACCGCGTAAGTATAATTGGACTATTTGCATTACCAGTTGCTCTTTTATTAATTGCCTATGCAAGTATGTTCCCGAGGGAAATATCCCCGCTTATCCCATCTTTAAAAAGTAACTGGTTACACATTCACGTGACGACTGCAGCAGCAGGACAAGCAATTTTAGCAATTAGTTTTATTACGGGCGTTATGTATTTATTGAAAAATGTAGATCAATCAACGAGAAGTAAACGTACATTTTGGTTAGAAACGGTAGTGTTCACACTTGTTTGTACAGTTGGATTTATTGCGGTAACGACAGTATTCTCCAGTATGAAATATGAAGCTAAGTTTCAATGGATTGATAAAAATGAACAACAAGTCGAGATGAAGTATAATCTCCCAGCTTTAGTTGGACCACATGAAGGGAAGTTACTGACAGAAAATAAATTAGAACCGACAGTCGAAGTTCCAGCGATTGTAAATGCGAAAAAATTAAATACTGTTATTTGGTCAGTAATAGTTGGAACACTACTTTATGTTGTATTAAGACTTGTTTTACGCAAACGAGTATCAGCGGCACTTCAGCCACTAGTAAAGAATACGAATAGTGATTTACTGGATGAAATCGGATATCGATCTATTGCAATTGGATTCCCAGTTTTCACATTAGGTGCGCTAATTTTTGCGATGATTTGGGCTCAAATAGCATGGACGCGTTTTTGGGGGTGGGATCCGAAAGAGGTTTGGGCACTTATAACGTGGCTCTTTTATGCGGCAGTATTACATTTACGATTATCTAAAGGATGGCATGGGGAAAAATCAGCGTGGCTTGCAGTAATTGGTTTTGCGATCATTATGTTTAACTTTATTGTAGTGAACTTAATCATTGCGGGTTTACATTCATATGCATAGAGAAATAAAATAGGAGAGTGTATGTCACTTTCCTATTTTATTTTTGTCAAATTTTCTTCTTTTTTGAGAAAAACATGACAAAGTAGCGGTTGATTTTGTAAAATGATGTCGAGGACATAATATACTGTTCAAATAAAATACATAGTTTTGGAAAAAAATTGAACAAACTTTATTATTCTTGTGAAGCATAATAGTGGGAAGTGAAACATTTAGAGGAGTGCTTAAATAACCGAGAATAGCGCAATATAATAGTGTAGAAGGGTAGGTGTGAACCGCTGATGTGAAAATATGCAGCGGGTAGAAATGGAAAATGAATTTAGAATTTTAATTGTAGACGATGAGGATCGCATTCGTCGTTTATTGAAAATGTACTTAGAAAGAGAGCAATACACAATTGAGGAAGCAGATAATGGTGATACAGCTTTAGAAATGGCGTTGCAAAATGATTATGATTTAATCTTATTAGATCTTATGATGCCTGGTAAAGATGGTATCGAAGTGTGCAAAGGGGTTCGTGAGAAAAAAGCGACACCAATTATTATGTTGACGGCAAAAGGTGAAGAAGTAAATCGGGTACAAGGATTTGAAGTTGGAACGGATGATTATATTGTAAAACCATTTAGCCCACGTGAAGTAGTGCTTCGTGTGAAAGCGGTGTTACGTCGTGCTGTACCAACAACATTCTTTACACAAGATACAACGACGAAAGATGTTACTGTGTTCCCGCACTTA
Source organism: Bacillus cereus group sp. N24 (assembly GCF_016483345.1). Taxonomy (NCBI): domain Bacteria; kingdom Bacillati; phylum Bacillota; class Bacilli; order Caryophanales; family Bacillaceae; genus Bacillus; species Bacillus cereus group sp. N24. The sequence goes on along the minus strand of NZ_JAEHCA010000003.1, from coordinate 299,846 downwards.
ACAATTGATAACGATGCACATCGTGTTACTGCAGATGGTAATGAAGTGAACTTAACGCCGAAAGAATATGAATTACTATTATTCTTAGCGAAAGCTCCTGATAAGGTATTCGATCGAGAGCAATTGTTGAAAGAAGTATGGCAATATGAATTCTTCGGAGATTTACGTACAGTGGATACGCATGTAAAGCGTTTACGTGAGAAATTAAGTAAAAAATCACCAGATGCTGCGAAGATGATTGTTACCGTTTGGGGCGTAGGTTACAAGTTTGAGGTTGTGAACGACTGATGCTTTGGAGAAGTGTAGTAGGGAAGTTATGGATGACCATATTACTTCTCGTTTCGTTTGTTCTTGGATTTGTTGCGATTTTACTTTCACAGTTTTTTAGAACGTATTATGTTGATATGAGTGAAGCTAGGCTTCAGAAAGTTGCAACAAGTGTTTCAGAGTTAATTGAAGAAGGTGCCGATGTAAAAACGATTGAGAATATCGCGTATAAATTCTCTGACCCACTTTCAAGAATCATTATTGTAGAAGATGGTAAGGAGATTTCATCTTCTCCGAAACAAGAAGGATTAGTTACGTTAACAATAGATGATTTAAAAGAAGATAAAGAATTAGCTGCTGTTTTTAAAGATAAAAAAGAAATTAAAAACAACATAAGAAAAGCTTCTAATAGTAGGAAGAATAAAAATACTGAAAATGATATTATGATTGTCGGAAAACCGGTGCAATCAAAAAATCAAAGTGCAGTGTTCGTATATGAATCTTTACAAGTACCAATACAAGGTATGGAGAGAACGACTGATTTTATTTTCTTATCGGCTGGGATTGCGATTATATTAACAACCTTCTTTGCGTTCTTCTTATCTACTCGAATTACCGCACCGCTTCGTAAAATGCGTGAGGTTGCTTTTGAGGTGGCACGTGGGAAGTTTGATGCAAAGGCCCCTATGGTATCTCAGGATGAAATTGGTGAGCTTGCAACGGCCTTAAATCAAATGGGTAAACAGTTGAAGTTTAATATGAATGCTTTGCAGCAAGAAAAAGAACAGTTAGCTAGTATTTTGAGTAGTATGGCAGATGGAGTTATTACGTTAAATCAAGAAGGTGAAGTCGTAGTTATTAATCCACCGGCTGAAAATTTCTTACAAGTTTGGCAAGAAGAAAAAGAGATAGAGCTAAGTAAAAAACTACCTTCTGAACTTGTGGAACTATTCCATCGCGTTGTAGAAAGTGAGCAACAACAAGTTGTTGAAATTAATTTGCAAAAAGGTAACTACGTAGTTCTTATGACGCCGCTTTACAATCAAACGAAAATTCGTGGGGCTGTAGCAGTGTTGCGTGATATGACGGAAGAACGCCGTCTTGAGAAGATGCGTCAAGACTTTATTGCCAATGTATCACATGAACTTCGTACACCAATGGTCATGCTTCAAGGGTATAGTGAAGCGATTTTAGATGATATTGTGCAAACGAAAGAGGAAATTAATGAGTTTGTTCAAATTATTTATGATGAATCCGTTCGTTTAGGTAAACTTGTAAATGAATTATTAGATTTAGCTCGTATGGAAAGTGGCCACGTAGAGTTACATATTGGTGAAGTAGATATTCATCCATTTGTCGAAAAGATTGGCCGTAAATTCCAAGGGATTGCAAAGGATAAAGAAGTTGAACTAACAGTAGATTTCCAAAGTCCAATTGAACAATATCCGTTTGATGCAGACCGTATGGAACAGGTGTTGACGAATTTAATTGATAATGCAATTCGTCATACGAATGCAGGTGGACATGTTGCACTTGTAATTCATACGGAAAATAATGGTCTTACTTTCGAAGTGCAAGATTCAGGTGTTGGTATTCCAGAAGAAGATATCCCGTTCTTGTTTGATCGTTTTTACAAAGCTGATAAAGCAAGAACACGCGGGAAAAAGGGTGGAACAGGACTCGGGCTTGCGATTGCTAAAAATATTGTTCAAGGCCATGATGGGAAAATTTCTGTCTCAAGTGTTGTTGGAGAAGGAACTATATTCTCTGTATATTTGCCGAATCGTATAATTTAGATATATGTTTTTAAAGTTAATAATAAATAAAGTTCTACTGTTTTTTATTTTTTTGTAAAATCAATTAAATAAATTATAGTAGAACTTTTTTCTATCTTAGTCGAATTAAGAATAACGAGAGAGGTGCTGTGAAGAAATGAAATTATATACGAAAACAGGAGATAAAGGGAAAACAAGTATAATAGGTGGCAGGGTGGATAAAGATAATATTCGTGTAGAAGCATATGGCACGATAGATGAGGCGAATTCTCATATTGGATATGCGATGACTAAGCTACAAGGCGGGGCATTTGGAGATATTTACAATGAACTTGAAAATATTCAACATGAACTATTTGATTGCGGGGGAGATTTGGCGATAGTGGAGGAGAAAATCCCTTATAAAGTAACGATCGAAATGGTCGAAAGCTTAGAAAGAAGGATTGATTTGTATATAGAAGAAGCGCCACCATTAGAACGCTTTATTTTACCAGGTGGTAGCGAGGCATCAGCTACCATTCATATTGCACGTACTGTTGTGAGAAGAGCAGAGCGCTCTATCGTATCGTTGAAAAAAGAAGTGGAAACAAATGAAGTTGTTCTAAAGTATGTAAATAGATTATCTGATTATTTGTTTGCAGTAGCTAGAGTAATAAATACTCGATTACAAGTAAAAGATGTGGAGTATAACCGTAGCGCATTAGTTTTTCGTGATAAGAAAGAGAAGGAAGTGGAGTAATTCACTTTCTTTTTTTGTATACTTTTTTCTGTAATATACCAAAATAGAGAAGGTATGGTGGTAATTAGAAAACGGAGGATGTATATGAAAGTGTTAAAATGTAGCGTCATGTTATTGACTGTACTGTTTTTATCTCAATTACATGTTTACGCAGAAGAAAATCGATGGACATGGCCTGTGGAAGGACAGATAAGTGATTATTTTGGGACAAGGCATGGAAAACACTACGGTATTGATATAGCTGCACCGATCGGAGCACCTGTGGCAGCTATTCAAGATGGTAAGGTGACAAAGTCTTATTATTCAAATAGTTATGGGAACGTTGTATTTATTAAACATGGAGAATATGAGGCTGTGTATGCACATTTAAATAAGAGACACGTAGTTCAAGGGGATTATATTTCAAAAGGAGAAATAATTGGAGAAGTAGGAAACACAGGAGAATCACGAGGTGCACATTTACATTTAGAACTTCATCAAGGAAGATGGACGATGGCGAAAAAGAATGCGATGAATCCATTACTTGTTTTAAATGAACAAAGAAATGAAGTTGTTTCTTCCTCATTATATGTCGTACAAAAAGGGGATACTTTAGTTAATATTGCACGGAAATTTAGTATGACACTTAAGGAAATAAAAGCAAAAAATGGATTGCAGCAAGAGCAAATTTATCCAAATCAACAATTATACGTAAAGTAAAGAAGAGCTAGTTTAACTAGCTCTTCTTTTACCAAAAAATAAAGACACATATAAATCCAGAAATAGCTAAGTAGCTATATAAGTAAAAAACTTTTGTTCTTGTTTTTTCTTTTGTTCGAAACAGTACAATAGTCGGTTCAATTAAACCGATTGTCAAACAAAGTAAGCCAAGAAGCATACAACCAATCGAAAGAGAGTACAGGGCGATTTGTGGTGCTTGAAATGGAATCATCCATTTTAATAAAAATGCAATAAGTGCAGTGTAACAAATGCTGCCGATGTATTTATTCAACGGTGTATTAGAACGAAAACCAGGAAGTTTTTTTAAGAAAGAGCGAGAAACAACTTCTGTTTGTAAAGATGTATGCTCTTCGATAATTTTTTGAGCTTCTTTTCCTTTTTGGAAAAGGGATAATATCCAGTTACGCTCACCTTGAAAAATAAATTGAGAAGTTGTCAAATAGTGATCAACCTTCACTTTATTCCAACTCTTCCATGGATGACGCTCGCACAATTTTAATTTACTTTCTGTTTTTTTATCATACTGATAAATACTGATGCCATCTTCATCGAAAGCAGCATAGTATGTCTCGCTTGAGAATGTGCCTAAATCAATTGGACAGTAGAAAAGTAATTCTTTTTTTAAGTAAAAGTATTCTTTTCTTAAGTTTTTTTTCATTGCTTCTCGAATAGAGTGTCTTTTATCTTTCTTCATGACATTTCCTCCATAACTCAGAAAATGTTCTTATCTTAACAATTCAACATCTTATCACTTTTCATTATATATGACTAGGGAATTCAAAAGAGAAATGCCTAATAATAAAAAATATGGGGTGTATTGTAAAATATTTTGCAATTATTAATAGGTTATAAAAAATAAACAACTAATTTTAAGTAAGTTACAATTTTTTAGTTCACAATGTTATTAGGTTGTTGTATAATGAAGGGGAAAATAGAATATCGGTCTATCTTCGGGGCAGGGTGAAAATCCCGACCGGCGGTGATGAACTATTTATGATTTCGTTCTAAGCCCGCGAGCCGTTAAGGCAGGATTTGGTGTGATTCCAAAGCCGACAGTATAGTCTGGATGGGAGAAGATGGAGGTTCAAGCGTTCAAAAAAGATAGGAATTTGAACGTCTGTTTGATGTGCCTTAAATTCTCCCTTTGTGTAAAACACAAAGGGTTTTTTCATTCTATGAAAAAATAGGCATAGCAGAACCTTTCCACTTTCCATGAGATGATCGATGGAAAAGGAGAGAGAACGATGAAACAAAAAAACAGTGTAGTAAAGATGGTGAGTGTAGCAATGCTAAGTAGTATTGCATATTTACTAATGATGTTGGATTTCCCGTTCCCAGGGCTTCCGCCATTTTTAAAAATTGATTTTAGTGATGTGCCAGCTCTAATTGCTGCAATTATTTTTGGACCAATTGCGGGGATAATTGTAGAGGGAATAAAGAATATTTTACATTACGGGATTCAAGGAAGTTTAATAGGAGTGCCAGTTGGAGAAATTGCAAACTTTATTGCAGGATGTTTATTTATTGGACCAGCAGCTTTCTTATTTAGAAAGTATCGTACTGTAAAGAGTTTAACGACAGGACTAATGTTAGGGACAATTACAATGGCGCTAATTATGAGTGTATTAAACTATATCATCATATTCCCAGCTTACACTTGGTTTTTAAATGCACCTGCTATGTCTAGTGAGGCTATAAGAACGACTGTTGTAACAGCGATCTTACCGTTTAATTTAATTAAAGGAATTGTAGTAACAATTGTATTTGTAGCATTATTCTCACGCCTGAAAGTATGGGTGTTTGCAAAAATGAAAAATGCATAACATATAAAATAAAACCATTAGTAGTGTGAAACTACTACTGGTTTTTTGTTAAGTAGAATGAAAATAGGGAACAAAAAATGCCCCTCATCAATATGAGGGGCATTTTTTGAAGTTAATAAAAGACTATTCGAATTTTAAAGCGTCGCCGTCAAATGATTCGTCAGCAACTTTAATTGAGTCAGTTGGACAACCTTCGAATGCATCCATCATATCTTCAATTAATACATCTGGAATTTCAACGATACCTTGGTTATCATCTAATGTTACAAATGCAATACCTTCATCATCATAGTCATAAATGTCTGGTGCAGCAGCGCCGCAAGCACCACATGCGATACAAGTATCTTTATCAACGATTGTATATTTTGCCATCTTTTTTCCCTCCTGATAATATGTATGTGAAAAGCTCGCCATAAAAATTATAACCTTATTGTAAAACGGTTTGTAAAACTTTTCAACATAAAATTATAATGATAATGCTTATCAATTAGAGTGTCAACTTATTTTTGAATTATGTCATAAGATTTTCAAAATACGTAAATGTTATTTCGTTTGGTACAATAGAGTATGTACAAGCATATGGTACCGATATGATAAGGTTAATGAGTAACAGTAGACGTTGTAATCATATTGAAAAAGAATTAAGTTAAATTGGAAAGGGGAAGCGGTAATGCAAATACAATATACTTTATTGTATTGTTTAAAACAATTAAATGGCGAAAGGACCGTTTCTTCTATTTATTATTTATTAAAAGGAAAGAGGTCATCGCAAACATTACAAGATGGGAATATGTTTCAAATTTCTTTTTTGTTTGGGATTTATAAATCATTGAATAGAGCTGATTATGATCAAGAAGTTGCAAAGTTGTTACAAACGGATTTAGTTCAATCTATACATGAAAATACATACGTAGTAACGACTGCTGGTAACATACAATTAAAAAAATGGAAAGATGACTTTGCTTTTCCGACGTGTTTACATGGTTTACACTATGGTGAAATAGGTGAAACGTTTTGGAAGAGATTATCATTAATCGTTCAAACCATTTCGAATTTACAACAGGTGAATACGAAATTTATTCCAATTCAGCAAGATACAGAAATAATGATGTGGGTGAAACGTTTTCTCACTGGAATACCATATATGAGAAGTGAATTGGCTAAAAGGTTGTGGAAGGAGATGTATACTCTTTTACAAAAAAATAAACCATTAGAGGCGACAATCGTAACATATCGCTTAACGGGCTATAAACGCATCGGTTGTACGTTGCAACAATTAGCAGAAATTACGAAACAAGATGTATTTCGAGTGTATTTTTTATTTTGGGGTACAATTCATTTCATTATTCAAGAAGTTCGTAATAAAGAAAGTGAGTTTCCGTTATTAGCTGAAATTATATCTTATCCAAATGAGAAGGCTGATTTATTTAGCATATCTACGAAAAAAACATATAATCTTTGGAGACAAGGACGCTTTCTGGAAGAAATAGCAACAATTCGGAATTTGAAGGTTGCAACGATAGAAGATCATTTTGTAGAAATCGCTTTACGAGAAAAAGAATTTTCAATTGAGATGTTTATGGAGAAAGACAAAATAGATAAAGTAAAAGAAGTAATTGAGACATTACAAACACGTAAGTTACGTGTCTTGAAACAAGCGGTTGGGGAAGAGATATCTTATTTTGAAGTCCGTCTTGTATTGGCACGGATGGAGGGTATAAATGAAACTTGAGGAATATTTATATAAGTGGTTTGGATATTCTGAATTTCGTCAAGGACAAAAAGAAGTTATTACAGACTTATTAGAAGGAAAAGATGTTATAGCGATGCTTCCGACTGGAAGAGGGAAATCTATGTGCTATCAACTCCCAGGGCTAATGCAAGAAGGAACAGTGCTTGTTGTATCACCACTATTATCTTTAATGGAAGATCAAGTTACACAATTAAAGTATGTTGTGAAAAATCGAGTGATTGCATTTAATAGTTTTCGGACATTAAGTGAAAAAAGAGAAGCGATGAAAAAATTGGCTTTTTATAAATTTATTTTTGTGTCTCCAGAAATGTTGCAATCGGATTTATTAATAAGAGAATTGAAGAAAATTCATATTTCAATGTTTGTTGTGGATGAGGCCCATTGTATTTCGCAGTGGGGGTATGATTTTAGACCGGATTATAAAAAATTAAACGTAGTAATCGAGAACATTGGATCTCCTACGGTACTAGCATTAACAGCGACAGCGACAAAGGATGTACTGCAAGATATAGCAGAGAGTTTAAGTTTAAAGAATGTCTCGCAGCATGCATACTCTATTGATCGTCCAAATATTGCAATGGAAGTGCAATTTGTAGAGACGATAGAAGAGAAGAAAGAAGCACTTTTGGAACATGTGATGTATTTACAGGGGCCTGGGATTGTATATTGTTCAAGTAGAGCATGGACAGAACGTTTAACGGAATATTTAAGAGGAAAAGGCTGTACTGGTGTGGCTTTTTATCATGGTGGTATGGAACATGAAGAGCGTATGTTAATTCAGCAGCAATTTATGAATGATCAATTGCAAATTGTAATATGCACAAGTGCTTTTGGTATGGGAGTAAATAAGTCGAATACGAGATATATTATTCATTTCCATTATCCGACTAATATAGCTTCCTACTTGCAAGAAATCGGAAGAGCTGGAAGAGATGGCGAACCGAGTATAGCCTTTTTATTATGTAGTCCGTTGGATCACGATTTGCCAATTTCAATTATTGAAGATGAATTGCCAAGTAAGTCGCAAATACAATTTTTATTTTCTTTACTACAAGAAAGAATGTTTCAAACGAAAGAATTACCAATAGAAGATGTAGAAGAAATTTGTTATAATGCAGCAAGATTTAATGAACAATATTGGCGTTTCATCCGCTATCATCTCGAACGGCTTGGGATCATACAACGGCGAAAACTAATATTAGAGAGCTTGTCAGATGAAATCATGAACAGATTAATAGCTGAAGTAGAAATAAGATTGCGTAATAAATATAGTGAGCTAGAAAACATGAAGTCATGGATACAAGTTAAAGGATGTAGGCGTGAATATGTACTTCAACAGTTCGGTTATAGAAAAGAGACAGAGTTGAAAAATTGCTGCGATTATTGTGGTATTACAAAAACGGAGTATAAAAAAAGACGAGCGCAACAATCCGATTTCGACTATAATTGGGAAACAGAGTTACAAAAGCTTTTCGGCCTAGAAAAGATGGAGGAATGATGAACATTCAAAGGCATAATGTTGAAGATATGAGTCCGAAAGAAATAAGGCTGAATCTGTATATAACACAGCTAATTATTATTGGTATTGGTTGTTTGCTAGCATATATATTATTTCGAGATACAAAAGAAGTTTTTAGTCTTTGGAAGTGGGAACCTGTACGAATACTTATAGTAGGTAGTTTATTAGCGATTGGTATTGTGTTATTAGATTATGTTGCAATGCGAGTATTTCCAGAGTCTTGGTTTGATGATGGTGGTATTAACGATAAGATGTTTCAAGGAATGTCAGTTATGCATTTACTCGTTATTACGTTCGTTATTGGCTTTGCAGAAGAATTTTTATTTAGAGGTGTAATGCAGACTCATTTCGGAATTATAATAGCAAGTTTAGTATTTGCAGTCTTACATATTCGGTATATAACAAAGCCATTTTTGTTTTGTTTCGTCTGTTTTATTAGTTTTGTCTTTGGTTATGTATTTGAATGGACAGAGAATTTATTTATAACAATCTTTGCACACTTTCTTGTTGATTTTATAATGGGACTCCAACTAAGAAAATAAATGGAAGGTGGTGGTGAACAACATGAGGAAACGAATTCCTGATTTTGAAGAGGAATTAGAAGTTGAGCAAGTGGAAGAAGATGAAAGTTTACCGCCGCGAAGTGAACTTCATAGAAATAAAGAGAAAAAGCAAAAGTTTAAAATGAATCACATTTTTGTCCGAGTATTAACGTGTCTATTCATATTACTACCAATTAGTATTTTATGGTATACGGATAAATATATTCAGGTGAAAAGTGATAGTAGTAATGCTGGTAAAAGTGCGTTTGAAGTAATTTTTTTTGATTCAGCCAAATCTGAAACTCAGAAACAATCTGAGAAGGTGGTAACGCATACTGTGAAAAAGGGAGAAACTTTAGAAAGTATAGCGAAGCAATATTTTTCAGATGAAAGTGGGATTGAAGTTATTAAAAAGTATAATAACTTAGAAGAAGATGAAGTGAGTGCAGGTCAAGAATTAAAAATTCCGATAAAAGATAAGTCCGTAAAACAAGAGAGCTAGTAAATTAAGCAATTCGTAGCTTGTTATAAAAACTGAGGATTATCTTTATGAGTAGGGGAGTAAAAATATGATATGGATTACAATATTAAGTACTCTCATATGTATAGGTATAATATTTCTTCTTGTAATGTATAAAGAAGCGATGCGTAATACGGTATTGGAACATACTTTAGAATTTAAAGAATTCCCGCAAAGTTTTCAACAGATGAATATGTTTTTTATTTCTGATATTCATAGAAGAGTCGTTTCAGATTCGTTAATTGAGCGAATAAAGGGAAAAGTAGATCTCGTTATTATTGGTGGTGATTTAGCGGAAAAGGGCGTACCTTTATCAAAAATCTCTGCAAATATTCAAAAGTTAAGAGCGATAGCTCCTGTATATTTTGTATGGGGAAATAATGACTATGAGATTGAATACCATGAATTAGATGCGTTGCTATTAGAAAATAATGTAAAAGTTTTAGATAATACAAGAGTTGTATTTGAATCTGAGTTAGGAGAGAAAATTTGCTTACTCGGTGTAGATGATGTTGGATTGGAACGTGATCGTTTAGACTTAGCATTGGCTGATTGTAAAGAAGAGGGATTTCGTATTTTAATTAGTCACAACCCTGATATAATAAAAAAAATGTCTGGAAAAGAACAAATTTCACTTGTGTTAAGTGGACATACACATGGAGGACAGATTCGATTATTCCCATCTGAAAAATATTTAAAAGGTGGCGTATATAATCATTCAAATACGACTCTCTTTGTTAGTAATGGATACGGAACAACATTGATTCCACTTCGTTTTCGAGCACCTGCTCAAACACATATTATTACGTTATGTGGAGGGAAATGATGCCAACTCTAAATGGAAAATATAATATAAAAGCTGTTTCGAATATTATTGGAGTTCAACCGAGTACGCTTCGTGCATGGGAAAGGCGATATCAGATTATTGCCCCAAAGCGGAATCAAGCTGGGCATCGATTATATACAGAAGAGCATATTCGAATTTTGAAATGGTTAATGGAGAAGGTTTCTTCCGGTATGATGATTGGACAAGCAGTGCAGTTATTAGAAGGGAATCGTTTGCAGAGTAATGCCCAAAAAGAAATACATTACGATAAAGAAGTTGTTTTAGTGGACGATTTACTACAAGCTTTGTTAGAATTTGATGAAATTACAACTTCTGCATTAATAAATGAGGCTTTTAGTATTTATTCAACAGAAAAAATTATCACCGGTATTATTCTTCAAGTGACAAACAAATTGTTGACACTAAAAAATAACAATGAGATTGCAATGACGCAATTCCAATATGCCGTATCATTTTTACAAACTCGTCTAGGAATGGTGTATCATAATGCTTCAACGTTTTCTTCCATACACAAAGTAATTGTGTTAGAAAATAATGCGTTGAAAGGATTTATTTTCTCAATGTATTTACGTTTAAAAGGATATGAGGCGATACATATTAGGACAAGTTTAGAGGGAGATGGCATGTTATTAGCGGTTGAGCAAATACAGCCAAAATATTTATTTGTCTCTTTTGAAAATGGCCTAGAACTGAAAAGGGCGATGAATGTTGGGGATTTATTGCAAGAAAAAAATGAGAACCTTTCTGTTGGGGTTATAGGGGAAATAAGCGCTCGAGATCAGTTGAACATTCAAACAATCCTAATCGGCGATACGAAAGAAGAATGGGATGAATGGTTAAAAATGTTAGAATAGTTGTTCGGAAAGAACCATCTATTTTCTATTTCATATAATAAAAATTAGATTCAATGGTTACGTAGGGAGGGTATGAGATGAGGCTGGAACGATTAAATTATAATAAGATAAAAATTTTCCTAACATTTGATGATTTATCTGAACGAGGATTAACGAAAGAGGATTTATGGAGAAATGCACCGAAAGTACAGCAACTATTTCGTGATATGATGCAAGAAGCAAATAAAGAATTAGGATTTGAAGCAGATGGTCCAATTGCAGTTGAAGTATTTTCTCTACAAGCACAAGGCATGGTTGTAATAGTAACGAAGGAAAATCAAGAAGTGGATACAGATGATGAGTTCCGTGACGAGTTTATTGAAATGCAAGTGACTCTAGATGAGAGCGAGCACATACTTTATGAGTTTGCTACACTAGACGACGTAATTAACCTGTCGAATCGCTTATATAACCTTGGTGTAACTGGCGGAAAGTTATATACGTGGGATGGGCGTTTCTATCTTTGGATGGAAGAAGAAGAGCAAATACAATTATTGAAGGCGGATTTTATAGCTATTTTAGCAGAATACGGTAATCCGTCTACGGCAACCATTTACCGTGTAATGGAGTATGGTAAAGAATTAATGGCTTCTCAAGCAATTGAACAAGTATACAATTACTTTGTGAAAAAGCAAAACCTCAGCTAATATAACATAGCTGGGGTTTTGTATTTTATTTGGATAAGAGGAGTAAGGCTAGGGTCAATTATAAATATTTAAACAAACGTTTTCTTAATTAAATATACCGTTTCGCGACGCTGTATTCGAGTGAGATAAAAAATATTTAAATATTTAAGTATTTTACTTTTCTAAAAGCAATAAAAGGACTATAATAATAGTGAAAACGCTTGCAATACGAAATAAGTTGTATATATTTGTTAGCGTTTTCTATTGCATTCCAAATTTAACGGTGTATACTAGGCAATGAAGGTTTACTAAACAAGTGAAATTACAGGGGGTTTACTTACTATGGTAGCCGAAAAGGGAACTCAAACAAAAACACAACAACAAAGGGAACAACATTTTGAACTATTGAATTCGACACAAATTGTTATTAGTGAAGCATTAGAAAAATTGGGTTATCCAAACGAAGTATATGAATTATTAAAAGAACCAATTCGTATGATGACAGTGAAAATACCAGTTCGTATGGATGACGGGACTGTTAAAATATTTACAGGATATCGTGCGCAACATAATGATGCTGTTGGTCCAACGAAAGGTGGAATTCGCTTCCATCCGAATGTAACAGAAAATGAAGTGAAAGCACTTTCGATCTGGATGAGTTTAAAATGTGGTATTGTTGATTTACCGTATGGTGGAGGTAAAGGTGGAATTATCTGTGACCCACGTGAAATGTCATTCCGTGAATTAGAAAGACTAAGCCGCGGTTATGTACGAGCAATTAGCCAAATCGTTGGTCCTACAAAAGATATTCCGGCTCCAGACGTATTTACAAACTCTCAAATTATGGCATGGATGATGGATGAGTATAGCCGTATTGATGAATTTAATTCACCAGGATTTATTACAGGTAAGCCACTTGTATTAGGTGGATCACACGGACGTGAAACAGCAACAGCGAAAGGTGTAACAATTTGTATTCGCGAAGCTGCAAAAAAACGCGACATTGATATTAAAGGTGCGCGTGTTGTTGTTCAAGGGTTCGGTAATGCGGGTAGCTTCTTAGCTAAATTTATGCATGATGCAGGTGCGAAAGTAATTGCAATTTCAGATGCTTACGGTGCATTACATGATCCAAATGGATTAGATATTGATTATTTATTAGACCGTCGTGATAGCTTCGGTACAGTAACAAAACTATTTAATAATACAATTTCAAACAAAGAATTGTTAGAACTTGATTGCGATATTTTAGTTCCAGCTGCAATTGAGAACCAAATTACAGAAGAAAATGCTAATAATATTAAAGCAAAAATTGTTGTTGAAGCTGCAAATGGTCCAACAACTTTAGAAGCAACTAAAATTTTAACAGATCGCGGAATTTTACTTGTTCCAGACGTATTAGCAAGTGCTGGTGGAGTTACAGTATCTTACTTTGAGTGGGTACAAAATAACCAAGGTTACTACTGGACAGAAGAAGAAGTAGAACAACGCTTAGAAAAAGTAATGGTAAGATCATTTGATTCTATTTATGAAACAGCACAAGTTCGTAAAGTGAACATGCGCTTAGCAGCTTATATGGTTGGTGTTCGTAAAATGGCTGAAGCAAGTCGCTTCAGAGGTTGGGTATAATATTATATCGTGAAAAAACGTGATTCCTTTCGAGGGAATCACGTTTTTTTGTTGGAGTATTAGTGTGAGGTGTTGTATATGGAAAATGAAATGATGGAACGAGTAGAACAATTAGAAGAAAAGGTTAAGAGGTTAGAGGGAGAACTCTCAAGAACGATGAAAGCCCGAAAAACAAGTGTCGTTCGGATGTTCGGAGAAGGCTTATTGTTTTTAATATTTGGTTTGGTTGTAGTAGGGTCGATTATCGCTGTTATATTCACGATTATTACTTGGCTTGTTGAAAAATAAAATAAAAAAATAAAAGAACGCTTGTTCTATACGAACAAACGTGCTATACTCTCCTTAGATAAACAAAACGGAAATGATTTTAAGGAGAGATAAATGATGAAAATGACAGTAGACCAAAGATTTATGATGCCAGCAGATGTTGTAGAACGAGTGGAAGTATTACGAAACAAACAAAGTAAGCGTGGCGCATTATTACAATCAGTAAATGAATTTTTCGGCTTAGATACGAAAGAAGATTGTGTTTGGTTTTACGGTTTTTATGGAGTCGCTGTAAGTATTTTGTTATTTATGGTGTTCACATCAAATATTTTCGATTTTCTCTTCGTGTAAGAAATATGCGATAAGGACATTGCTACCGAATACATATATAAGGAAGTAAGGTAATTTTCTAAAGCGGGAGTTGGTAGTAATGGCGATGTTTCCTATAGAGCGTAACTATATTGGATATGGAAGTTCACGACCGGGAATTCCTCTTTCTAAAGTAAGGTTTATTGTAAGTCATGATACAGGGAATCCTGGTAGCAATGCAATAGGAAATCGGGATTACTTTAATGAAATACAACCGAAAGCTTCGGCGCATACATTTATAGATGACAAAACAATATTGGAAATTGTTCCTATAAATGAAGTTGCGTATCATGTTCGATATGGTGTGTCGACGGATAATGACTTATATGGTTATGATGCGAATAAGGCTGCCATTGGTGTGGAACTTTGTTATGGCGGTGATGTTAACTTTTGGGAAGCGTATACGCGTTTTACATGGTATCATGCTTATTTATGTCAAAACTTTGGCTTGAATCCGAAAAAAGATATCGTATCACATAAAACACTTGATCCAGCTAGAAAGATTGATCCTGAAAATGTATTAGGGAAACAAGGTATTAGATTTCAACAGTTTTTAGCAGATGTCTATCGGATGTACGTTTCGTTTAGATGACAAACGTATGAAAAATGAATACAATAAAGATAGGTGCCTACTGTTGTAAGTAGGTTTTTTCTTGTTTTTATAAATAGTGCAGAGGTAGAAGACTAGGAGTGAACCGAGTATGCAGAAAGAAACAGCTATCATAATTGGAGGCGGTCCGTGCGGATTAGCAGCAGCAATTTCGTTGCAAAAGGTAGGGATTAATCCGTTAGTAATTGAAAAAGGAAACATTGTAAATGCGATTTATAATTATCCAACTCATCAAACATTTTTCTCCTCTAGTGAAAAATTAGAAATTGGTGAAGTAGCTTTTATTACCGAAAACCGTAAGCCAGTTCGAAATCAAGCACTTGCGTATTATCGCGAAGTAGTAAAGCGTAAATCTGTACGCATAAATGCTTTCGAACGAGTAGAGAAAGTTCAAAAAGATGGAGAAGTTTTTAAGGTTGAGACGACGAAACGTGACGGACATAAAGAAATATATATAGCGAAATATATTGTTGTAGCCACTGGATATTATGACAATCCAAATTATATGAATGTTCCAGGTGAGGAACTGAAGAAAGTAGCTCACTATTTTAAAGAAGGACATCCTTATTTTGATCGAGATGTAGTAGTTATAGGTGGAAAAAACTCAAGTATAGACGCTGCGTTGGAACTTGTTAAAGCAGGAGCGCGTGTAACGGTACTGTATCGTGGAAGTGAGTACTCGCCGAGCATTAAGCCGTGGATTTTACCGGAATTTGAGGCGTTAGTACGAAACGGTACAATTCAAATGCATTTTGGGGCTCATGTGAAAGAAATTACTGAACATACATTAACGTATACCGTTGATGACGGGGCATTTACAATCCAAAATGATTTTGTATTTGCGATGACGGGTTACCATCCTGATCATAGTTTCTTAACGGAGATGGGCGTTCGAATTGATGAAGAAACTGGGCGTCCGATTTATACAGAGGATAGAATGGAAACAAACACTGAAAATATTTTCATTGCAGGTGTAATTGCCGCTGGGAATAATGCAAATGAAATATTTATCGAGAACGGTAGATTTCATGGAGATGCGATTGCGCAAACCATTGCGTCGAGAGAAAAATAAAAAGAAGCTGTCGAAAAATTCGACAGCTTTTTTTATTCGTGCATAAACATATTTTGGATTGTTTCATGTGATTTTGTATTCTCTAATGCGACTAGTAATTTAATACGTGCTTTTTGAGCGTTTAAGCCGTATGTGAATATAACGCCCATATCTTTTAATTGTTTGCCGCCACCTTCATATGAATATACGTCTTGAACGATACCATTGAAGCAACGTGAAACTAATACGACTGGAATTCCTTTGCTTATTAATCGTTCTAAACTAGGGAGTGTACGTGGAGGCAAATTACCTTGTCCAAGCGCTTCAATGACAATTCCGTCAACTGGAAGGTTTTCAATTGCTGCTAACAATGTATCATCCATACCAGCATATGCTTTTAGAACAACGACGTTTTTAGAGATGTTATTTACTGTATACGTTTCATGATGTACTAAAGCGTGATGGAAGACAACACCACGTTTTGTTACCATTCCAATTGGTCCATATTGTGGACTTTGGAATGTTGCAACATTACTTGTATGTGTTTTCGTTACATTTGTAGCGCAATGAATTTCGTCGTTTAATACGACTAGAACACCTTTTTCTGCAGCTTCATTACTGCTAGCTACTTTTACAGCTGATAAGAAGTTATATAGACCATCAGCACCTAATTCATTACTAGAACGCATTGCGCCTGTTACTACGATTGGAATAGTTGCTTTGACTGTTAAATCTAGGAAATATGCGGTTTCTTCTAATGTATCCGTACCATGCGTAATGACTACGCCATGAATGTTGTCTTGTTTTACTCTTTCATCAATGATGACTTGTAATTGTAACATCTCGCTTGGTGTCATATGAGGAGATGGTAGATGGAACACATCTTCAACGATTAAATCAACATCGCCTTCTAAATCAGGAATGAATTTTAAAAGAGGATTTTTTTCTCCTGGTTGTACGACCCCAGTTTCTTTATCTTCCTCCATTGCAATTGTTCCACCTGTGTGTAAAACTAGGATTCTTTTCAATGCTTATACCCCTTTCAAGTTGAAAAATACATTTAGAACATAACATGTTTTGAGTAAATTCGACAATGAAAATGTATAAAAGCATGCTTGGAACATGACAATAAATTTAATTGCGCTATGTACGTTGTATAAAATCATGAAATGTAATGTGTAAGTATATGGTGGGAAGGAGTGGATATCTTGAAGAAGGTGGAGAAAATTATCATTCGTATATTAATAATTCAATTTATTTGTCTTTGTATTGTGCAATTGTTATTTATACATAAGTCATCAATAAAATATCTATCTAAAATTGTTTATTATGAAGGTGTCGTCGCGAAAAATAAAGAAGAAATCTTACAGGTGAGTAGGTAGTTTTCGTTTTCTTCTAGGAAGGATTATGCTACAATAATTGAGGATTTAATGACGTGAAGCAAATGAGAAGAAGCAGGGATGAATACCTGCTTTTCGTTTTGTTTTATAAGTGAAAAAATGAGGTGTTACAATGGATAAAAGAATTTCAATTGCTATAGATGGTCCAGCAGCTGCTGGGAAAAGTACAGTTGCAAAAGTTGTGGCAAAGAAGCTTTCTTACGTTTATATTGATACAGGCGCAATGTACCGTGCTATTACATATGCAGCCCTTGAACAAAAAGTGGATATTGAAAATGAAGAAAAGCTAATGGAAGTTGTAAAAAATGTGAATATTGAATTTCAACAAGGAGAAAATACACAACTTGTATTTTTAAATGGACAAGATGTTTCGGAAGTTATTCGTACGCCTGATGTGACGAATCGAGTATCTATTGTGGCAAAGCATCGTCTTGTTCGTGAAGAAATGGTTCGTCGTCAACAAGAATTAGCGGAAAAAGGCGGCGTTGTAATGGATGGCCGTGATATTGGTACACATGTGTTACCAGATGCTGAAGTGAAAATCTTTATGCTTGCTTCTGTAGAAGAAAGAGCGGAAAGAAGACATTTAGAAAATATAAATAAAGGTTTCGATTCTAATTTAGAGCAGTTACAAGAAGAAATTGCTCAGCGTGATAAATTGGATTCAGAACGCGAAGTTTCTCCTCTAAAAAAGGCTGATGATGCATTGGAATTAGATACAACTTCTTTATCAATTGAAGAAGTTGTCCAAAAAATTATGGGTATTGTTTCAGGAGTATTTGCGAAATAAAGAAAGGGGATTATCCTCTTTCTTTTTTTGTTTGTATAGAAATGTAAAGGATACGTGAATTGTGAGTCTCTTTCCTTGACAAATGAGCCGATTTATAAGAAGTTAGTTAAAGAGGAACAAAACTGTCAGAATATATTCGCTATTATATTTCAAAACATACTTTCTTCAAGATGATTTTGCTGTATACTATTTATATAGGATTAATATATTTTCTTATGAATGCTATTGAAAAAGAGTATGTGATGATAAATTCTTAAACATGCAAATGAAAACATTTGTTTTCATTTCGTATATACATAAAAATGCTTTGTCAATTCTGTAGGGAGGTATTTCCATGGTAGAGAAAATGAATGAAGAAGTTATGGATTCAAAAGAATTACAAGTTGGTGACGTTGTTACAGGTTCTGTAACGAAGGTTGAAGAAAAACAAGTGCTTGTAAATGTTGGATACAAAACAGATGGCGTAATTCCAATTAGTGAATTAGCTAACGTTCATATTGAAAAAGCAAGCGATGTTGTAGAATTAGATCAAACGCTAGAATTGAAAATTATTAAATTAGAAGAAGATGATCTTGTTTTATCTAAACGTGCTGTTGATGCAGAAAAAGCATGGGTAGAATTACAAGAGAAATTTACTTCTGGTCATGTATTTGATGTTACTGTAAAAGATATCGTGAATGGTGGATTAGTTGTGGACCTAGGCGTTCGTGGTTTTATCCCAGCTTCACTTGTAGAAGTACATTATGTAGAAGACTTTTCTGACTATAAAGGAAAAACATTAGCGGTAAAAATTGTTGAATTAGACCGCGAAAAAAATCGTGTAATCCTTTCGCATAAAGCGGTAGTAGAATTAGAACTAGATTCTAAGAAAAAAGAAGCAATCTCTTCGTTAAAAGAAGGGGATATTGTTGAAGGAACAGTACAACGATTAACGGATTTTGGTGCTTTCGTTAACGTTGGTGGTGTGGACGGTTTAGTTCACATTTCGCAAATTTCACACGAACGTGTGGAGCAACCATCTGAAGTGCTAGAGCAAGGTCAAAAGGTAAAGGTAAAGGTGCTATCTGTTGATGCTGATACGCAACGTATCTCTTTATCAATTAAAGCAGCTCAGCCGGGACCTTGGGAAAATGTTGCTGGTGAAATAAAAGCTGGTGATATTCGTGAGGGAGTAGTAAAACGTCTAGTTACATTCGGTGCTTTCGTTGAAATTTTACCTGGCGTTGAAGGGCTTGTGCACGTATCTCAAATTGCAAATCGTCACGTGAAAAATCCAAATGAAGTATTGGAAATGGGACAAGAAGTAAAAGTGAAAGTACTTGAAGTACATGTAGCGGAAAAACGTATTTCTTTAAGTATAAAAGAAGCACTTGAAGAAAATAATGTAACAGAAGATTATAGCAAATATGAGCCAAATGCTGATTCTGCTACTTTCCAATTAAGTGATATTATTGGTGAACAACTGAAAAAATTAAAGAAATAAAGAGGGGTACGAGTGGTAAGGGCAAAACGTAAATTAGATCATATTGAATATGCTCTTTCTACTGGTCAGTCTCGTACGCATGGCTTTCATGATATTGATTTTGTGCATCAAAGCTTGCCAAATTCAAGTTATGATACTATAACATGTGAAACAAAAATCGGCGAACTTTCACTAAGTTCGCCGATTTTTATCAATGCGATGACTGGTGGTGGAGGAGAGCAAACGTTACATATTAATGAGCAACTAGCATATGTAGCGAAACATCATAATCTCGCTATGGCTGTAGGTTCGCAAATGGCAGCGTTAAAAGATGAGCGTGAGGCGGCTTCTTATAAGGTCGTTAGAAAGATAAATCCAAATGGGATTTTCTTTGCGAATTTAGGTAGTGAGGCAACTGTCGAACAGGCAGAGCGTGCCGTTGATATGATTGAAGCAAACGCACTACAAATTCATTTAAATGTTATACAAGAGTTAACGATGCCTGAAGGAGATCGTGATTTTACGGGGGTACTTCAGCGGATTGAACAAATTGTTTTAAAGAGTAAAATTCCTGTCATTGTAAAAGAAGTTGGATTTGGGATGAGTAAGGAAACAGTGCAACAGTTAGTGAGTATAGGTGTAACGGCAATTGATATTGGTGGACAAGGTGGTACAAATTTTGCTGCTGTTGAAAATGAAAGAAGACAGCGAATGCTTTCTTATTTTAATAACTGGGGCATACAAACAACTACCTCGATTATTGAAGCAACCTCTACAAATAACAACCTCTCTTTTATTGCATCTGGGGGCATACAAACAGCGCTTGACGTGGCGAAGGTAATCGCATTAGGGGCGAATACAACCGCATTTGCTGGATACTTTTTACGTATTTTAATGCAAGATGGTATCGAGAAGTTAGTGGATGAAATTGATCTTTTACATACAGATTTAAAATTTATTATGACAGCTCTTGGTGCGAAGACGATAGAAGAGTTGCAATCTGTACCTCTTGTTGTAAAGGGCGAAACGTATCATTGGTTAATGCAGCGTGGTATTGATACAACGCATTATAGTAGGAGATAAAAAACCAACCGAACGGTTGGTTTTTTGTTTTCTATTCTTTTTTGTAATATAAAGTAGGGAACGGAATTAGTATTCTATAAAAAACAGACGTTTAATAAGATTAATTGTATATAAAAATATTATTCGGCGGAATTTGCAATTGAAAAAGAGGTTGCAAAAATGAAAAAATATAGAAGAGGTGATGCTGAATTATTAGAGAGAGCTTAAATTTCCTATGGGAAATAGGTGAAGGTGAAATTAAGTCATGGGAAGATTAGTATATAAAATATTATTTCAATATAAATAAAAACATTAAAATAATTATGAAAAAAGACGGTTTCGGCCAATATCGAAACCGTCTTTTTGTATGTTTAGTGCTGATTTTGCTTGCGAGCTTGCTCCGGTGTATCAAGACTTGTTGCACCAGGATATTGAAGTGATTGGTCGCGATCCGATTCAACGCGGCGTGATTCTCTTAGTTTTCGTTCTTGGCGATCTTTACCCATTGTGAATAGCACCTCCTTATTAAAAGTGTTGCTGTTATATGAAAAAACTATGCGTAAAGAAAGGGGGATTAACTTTCATAAAAAGTTCCCATAATGGAAAACATAGGAGGTGAAATGATGGATGGGAGTACTTTTTATTTTGTAGCTTGGATAGGGTGGGTTATCGTAACTTTCTTTATGAAAAAGGAATCTATTCGATGGAAGTTAAGTGCTTGTATATTGATTTTTATAATTTGCTCTCCGTTACATGTAACGATTACTTCATTCACGGTATCAATAAATGCTCTTTTACTTTGTATTATTTCTTTTATAGGGATTACGCTATATTCTATTTGGAAAAAAATATATACCTTACTTTCGGCGCTTATTATTGCAATGTTATATACAAGTTTTCATTTGTTAGAAGTATATGACCCGATTTGGATTGTGGTGGATAGGTTGTTTCTGTTAAGTGGTGCCCTTGTGTATGCATCAGTTTTATTGCATGGAGATCGTTTCCTGCGATTATGTTCTTTATATATAGGGATGTTGCAAGGAGAGTTGTTAGTGACACTTATTTTTCGAAAACTAAACTTCCCTTATGATTACGGTAGTTTAGCGTTTTTTGATATCATCGCCGTTTCTACATTGTTTATGACAATTTTATTTTGGATTGCAAAAGTATCAGTATACATGGAACAGTTTAAGCGGAAAACACGTAAAAGAAAGGCGAGGGTAATACATGACTGAATATACACCAGCCATTTTATGTGGCGTAATAGCAGGGACGGTAACGAGAGTGTTAATGCTTCGCACGGATACGCGGCAATATCCAACGAGGCTTCATGGGAAAATTATTCATATTGCGATGGGGTTAATTGCCGCAGCCTTAGGAGCGATTGCAATCCCGTCTATTTTGAAAAAAGATTTTTCTGCCATTACATTTCTTACGTTAGCAGCGACGCAATTTCGTGATGTGCGTAATATGGAAAGAAATACGCTTCAACAATTAGATGGATATGAGCTCGTACCGCGTGGAAATACATACATTGAAGGAATTGCATTAGTTTTTGAAAGTCGCAACTATTTGGCGATGTTAACGTCGTTTGCAACGACGTTTGCGTATATAGGGTTCCATTCATGGATTGCTGGAGTAATTATGGCTATAATAGCATTTTTTATTGCGAAAAAATTAATGTCAGGCAAAAGGTTACATGATCTTGTTGATATCGAGCATGTACCGCTTCGCTTTGAAGGAGCGGGGCTTTATATTGATAATATTTATATTATGAATATTGGATTGCCGGCAAGGCAAGAAGAAATTATGAAATATGGAATGGGTTTTATTTTAAAACCGAAATCAATTGATGCGATGGTTACAATTGCAAATTTAGGACAACGGCAAGCTATTTTACATGATGTCTCTGTTGCTCTAGGGATATATAGGGATTCAGGTACACCAGCACTTGTACCGTTAGCAAAGCGTGATTTAGAAGATGGAAGAGTTGGCATCTTTGTCTTGCCGCAAGACCAAGATGCCGAGAAAGCGATAGGTGTCATAGGGAATGTGCCAACGCTAGAAAGTGCCGTTCATATGTCATCGGAAGCCCCGAAAGGAAGGGGAGATAAAAGATGATGTTAGAAAGTGTTATTCTCGCAGTAATTACAACGACACCGGAAAAGTTTGCAGGCGGAGCTCCCTTATTTACTTGTGAGACGAAAGAGGAACTAGAATTTGTTGCAAATAATTTAGAGGCGATATTAGATGGTATTGCGCATCGCTTACAAGAGAATGTATATATTATTGTGAAACATTAGCAACGTGTGTTATAATATGAGGTGTTTTGATACGTTGAGAAATATTCTGGAATGCAAATCCCTTCTTGCACAAAGAAGGGTTTTTTACATAATAAACAGAAGCAAGTTGAAAGGATGAAAGTATATGCCGAAACCAGTAATAGCAATAGTAGGCCGCCCGAACGTAGGAAAATCTACTATTTTCAATAGAATTGTTGGAGAAAGAGTTTCAATCGTAGAAGATATACCAGGTATAACGCGAGACCGTATTTATAGTGCGGGAGAATGGTTAAATCATGAGTTTAACATTATTGATACAGGTGGAATTGATATTGGAGACGAGCCGTTCTTGACACAAATTCGTCAACAGGCGGAAGTAGCGATTGATGAAGCAGATGTTATCATTTTTATGACGAATGGTCGCGATGGTGTAACTGCAGCAGATGAAGAAGTTGCTAAAATTTTATATCGTTCTAAAAAACCTATTGTACTTGCGGTAAATAAGGTTGATAATCCAGAAATGCGTAGTGACATTTATGATTTCTATGCATTAGGATTCGGTGAGCCATTCCCGATTTCAGGTACACACGGTTTAGGACTTGGTGATTTGTTAGATGAAGCTGCAAATCATTTTCCGAAGATTGAAGAAGAAGCGTATGACGATGAAACAATCCGTTTCTCTTTAATTGGACGTCCAAACGTAGGGAAATCATCACTTGTAAATGCACTTCTTGGTCAAGAACGTGTAATTGTAAGTAATATAGCAGGAACGACACGTGATGCTGTTGATACACCATATAGCAAAGATGGTCAAGATTATGTAATTATCGATACAGCTGGTATGCGTAAAAAAGGGAAAGTATACGAAAGCACAGAAAAATATAGTGTACTTCGTGCGCTTAGAGCGATTGAACGTTCTGACGTTGTTTTAGTCGTTTTAGACGGAGAAGAAGGAATTATTGAACAGGATAAAAAAATTGCTGGATATGCTCATGATTCAGGACGAGCTGTTATTATCGTTGTAAACAAATGGGATGCAGTGAAAAAAGATGAGAAAACAATGAAAGCATTTGAAGAAAATATTCGTGCTCATTTCCAATTCTTGGACTATGCACCGATTGTATTCTTATCTGCGAAAACGAAAAAACGTACACAAACA
Organism: Bacillus cereus group sp. N24; assembly: GCF_016483345.1. Lineage (NCBI taxonomy): Bacteria > Bacillati > Bacillota > Bacilli > Caryophanales > Bacillaceae > Bacillus > Bacillus cereus group sp. N24. The sequence continues at coordinate 275,741 of NZ_JAEHCA010000003.1, read as the reverse complement.
TTGTTACCAGTTATTAATGAAGTAAATGAAAGTCATAGTATCCGTGTACAAACGAATGTATTAAATGATGTAATTATGGATGCTGTAGCGATGAATCCAACGCCGACTCATAATGGTAGCCGTCTGAAGATCTTCTATGCGACACAGGTTGCGGTAAAACCACCGACATTTGTTGTGTTTGTAAACGATACAGAATTAATGCACTTTTCATATGAGCGCTTCTTAAAGAATCGTTTACGTGAAGCGTTCGGTTTTGTAGGAACACCGATTCACATTATCGCTAGAGCAAGAGACTAATGGAGAGGATGTGATTTTATGACAAAAATCACAGTAATAGGAGCAGGTAGCTGGGGAACAGCGTTAGCGATGGTATTAGCTGACAATGGACATGATGTACGTATTTGGGGAAATCGTTCTGAACTTATGGATGAGATTAATGCGAAACATGAGAATAGTCGATATCTTCCAGGAATTACATTGCCAAGCACAATCGTAGCCTACTCTTCTTTAGAAGAAGCATTAGTAGATGTAAATACAGTACTGTTAGTAGTACCGACGAAAGCGTACAGAGATGTATTACAAGAGATGAAAGAAATTGTTACAGAACCAGTTACGTGGATTCATGCAAGTAAAGGGATCGAACCAGGTACGTCAAAACGTATTTCGGAAGTGATTGAGGAAGAAATTCCAGAGAACTTGATTAAAGATGTTGTTGTACTGTCTGGACCGAGTCATGCTGAAGAAGTCGGCTTACGTCAAGCGACAACTGTTACATCGGCAGCGAAGCGTATGGAAGCGGCTGAGGAAGTACAAGATTTGTTTATGAATAGCTACTTCCGTGTATACACAAATCCTGATATTGTTGGAGTTGAGCTTGGTGGTGCGTTAAAAAATATTATCGCATTAGCTGCAGGGATAACGGATGGTCTTGGATTAGGTGATAATGCGAAAGCGGCATTAATGACACGTGGTTTAACGGAAATTGCTCGTTTAGGAAGAAAAATGGGCGGAAATCCTTTAACGTTCGCTGGTCTAACTGGTATGGGAGACTTGATAGTAACTTGTACAAGTGTTCATAGCCGAAATTGGCGCGCTGGAAATATGCTCGGAAAAGGGCACTCTTTAGAAGAAGTGTTAGAAAGTATGGGGATGGTTGTAGAAGGCGTAAGAACAACGAAAGCTGCTCATGAATTGGCAGAGAAGATGGAAGTTGAAATGCCGATTACAGCTGCTTTATATGACGTGTTGTTCAATGGGAATAATGTAAAGGATGCAGTAGGCTCATTGATGGGACGCGTTCGAAAACATGAAGTGGAAGCTATACCTGATTTACTTTAAATAAAAGCGACAGAAGTACAATTTGTACTCCTGTCGCTTTTTTATTTTTTGATTGGGTCTTTTCACCATTTTTTTATTTTTGCATAGGATGAAGTGTAACTTGAGGAGAGGGTGAAAAGAATGGATAATAACATTTTTAATAATATTGAGAAGGAAGCGAAAGTGAACAAAGAGGATATTTTTAAATTAGCGTCATCTGTACAAAATGCGAATTTACGTGATGAAACTGTGCTTCGTCAATTGATTCATCAAGTAGCTCTTATGGCAGGACGTGAGGTGCCGAAAGAGCAAGAGGATCAAATTGTAAAAGCGATTATTAACAATAATATGCCAGCAGATTTTGGCTCGTTAAGCAAAATGTTTAAAAAATAAATTATGAGAAACAAAGAGATTGTAGATTGCATATGATAGCCATGAAAGAATGGGAATAGAGCTGGTAAGGGCATATTTGGTCAACCGAAGCGCAAAATAATGCGCTTCGGTTTTATTTTTGTACATAAATTTTGTTAATTTGCATTAAAATGATGAATTGTATTTGTTTAAAGATTTTAATTTGTTAAAATAGTATAAAAATAGATTGAAAGTAAAGGGGTGTATATATGTCAGAAGGGCTTATAAAAATGTGGTTTTCCTTAGGGGCAATGGGATTTATGTTTGTTGCAGTAGTTTTTATTTTATTAAGTAGGCATAAAATGAAAAATAAATTTCTGAAAGGGATTACAGCGTTAGTAGCGTATACCCTCATGATTGTGTCGGGTATTGTTATTTTTCTTGTTGTATTTAGTGGACCTGTGGAGCAGTAAGAGGAGTGTATCTCAAAATGTTACATAAGAAGTAAGTTATACTAGCGTGAAAAGGTGATTGTTAGTGAAAAAAATCCATATTATTTTAATATTTTGTTGCATCAGCGTTTTAACAGGGTGTATGTATCCGAAAGAAAATATGAAACAAAATGCTGTTCCTTATGAAGATCAGTTACAAGTTGTTCAAAAAGCTATTACGACATATAAGGAACAAAATGGTGGGATATTGCCAATTAAAACGCGTGATATGAGTACACCTATTTATCAAAAGTATCCAATCGATTTTCAAAAAATTGCTCCGCGCTACATACAAGAAGCACCAGGGAATGCGTATGAAAGTGGAGGGGTATACCAATACGTATTAATAGATGTTGAAACAAATCCGACCGTAAAGTTAATTGATATAAGGATGGTTGAACAAATTCAGGAATTATCATTAAAATTGAGAATGTACCGTGATGAACATAGATATCCACCGTTTAAAAAAGTAATTTCAGACGGGGTATATGAATTGGATTACAAAAAACTAGGATATAAAGATGTACCGCAAGTGACAAGTCCGTATTCTGGTAAAGGACTTCCTTTTGTAATCAATGAAAAAGGAGAAGTATTTGTTGACTACAGAATCGACTTATATGAAGTGTTGAAAAAAAATGAAGGGCAATTTAAGGAAGGAGAAGATATTCGAAATATACTATCGAAAGACTCCCCATTTGTTCCCGCATATTCTTTACCGTATACGGTGAAGGACGGAGAACCAATTTTTTTTAAATCATAAGTCATGAACCTTTCTTTTAGCGAATAAGTTCTAGAAGAAAGGTTTTTTATGTTATACAACTTGTGATGCAAACAAAAAGTATTTTTTAAATAGTCATATGAAATTGGACAAAATTATTTGATATATTGTCCGAACTTCTAGAATACCATTATATTATATCAGATATTATAGGCAACGTTAGAGAAGGTATTAGTTGACTATATACGCGGAATTATTCCCAAAAATTTTGAGGGAGGGAATCACTTGGAAAAGGTAGATATTTTTAAAGATATTGCGGAACGCACAGGCGGTGATATTTATTTTGGAGTTGTAGGAGCTGTTCGAACAGGGAAATCAACATTCATTAAAAAATTTATGGAACTTGTTGTTATTCCGAACATTGAGAATGAATCTGACCGCCAAAGAGCGCAGGATGAACTGCCTCAAAGTGCTGCTGGTCGTACAATCATGACGACGGAACCGAAGTTTGTTCCAAACCAAGCGGTTTCTATCGAAGTAGATGAAGGACTTGAAGTAAATATTCGATTAGTAGATTGTGTTGGATATACGGTTCCAGGAGCAAAAGGCTATGAAGATGAGAATGGCCCGCGTATGATTAATACTCCTTGGTATGAAGAGCCTATTCCATTCCATGAAGCTGCAGAAATCGGCACGCGCAAAGTAATTCAAGAACATTCAACAATTGGTGTTGTAATTACAACGGATGGAACGATTGGCGAAATACCAAGAAGAGATTATATAGAGGCAGAAGAACGCGTTGTAAATGAGTTAAAAGAAGTTGGAAAGCCTTTCATTATGATTATCAATACTGTACAGCCGTATCATCCGGATACAGAGCAATTACGCCAAAGTTTATCTGAAGAATATGATATACCAGTAATTGCGATGAGTGTAGAGAGTTTAAGAGAAACAGATGTATATAATGTACTTCGAGAAGCGTTATTTGAGTTCCCAGTATTAGAGGTGAATGTAAACCTTCCTAGTTGGGTAATGGTGCTAAATGAAGGGCATTGGTTACGCAAAAGTTATCAAGAAGCAGTTCAAGAGACTGTGAAGGATATAAAACGTCTTCGTGATGTGGACCGTGTCGTTTGGCAGTTTAGTCAATATGAATTTATTGATCGGGCAAGTCTAGCTGGCATTGATATGGGGCAAGGTGTGGCAGAGATTGATTTATATGCGCCAGATGAATTGTACGATCAAATTTTAAAAGAAGTAGTAGGGGTAGAAATTCGAGGGAAAGATCATTTACTGAAGCTTATGCTCGACTTATCTCATGCGAAAATAGAATATGATCAAGTGGCGGATGCCCTGCGTATGGTAAAGCAAACAGGATATGGTGTAGCAGCACCTGCACTAGCTGATATGAGCTTAGATGAGCCGGAAATCATACGTCACGGTTCAAGGTTTGGTGTGAAATTAAAAGCGGTAGCTCCATCTATTCATATGATTAAAGTAGATGTTGAATCGACGTTTGAGCCGATTATTGGTACTGAAAAGCAAAGTGAAGAATTAGTTCGTTATTTAATGCAAGATTTTGAAGATGATCCATTATCAATTTGGAATTCCGATATATTCGGACGTTCGCTTAGCTCTATTGTTCGAGAAGGAATTCAAGCAAAACTATCTTTAATGCCAGAAAATGCTAGATATAAATTAAAAGAAACACTAGAAAGAATTATTAATGAAGGATCTGGCGGATTAATTGCGATTATATTATAAGAAAAAATCCCTCTCATTGTAGAGGGATTTTTTTATTTTTTACGTATGGAATAGAAAAATAAACAGTCATTATCTAATACATTGTTGTAAATTGTCAAGTTTCATCAGATTTTCACATTTTAAGAGTAACAATTTCCTTAAAAATATTGAATTATAAAGGAGAATCGTATAATATAGGCGTTGATAATGATTTATCTACATCTTTGTAGTATAGAATTTGTAAAAATTGCCTACAAATGAAAGTAAGACTCATTTTATGATCATTATACAGTCTTATCTTTGGGAGGAGGTGAATGGCATGAACAAGACAGATTTAATCAATGCTGTTGCAGAAGCAAGTTCCCTTTCTAAAAAGGACGCAACAAAAGCAGTAGACGCTGTTTTTGATTCTATCTTAGAAGCTTTAAAACAAGGTGATAAAGTACAATTGATCGGATTCGGTAACTTCGAAGTTCGTGAGCGTGCGGCTCGTAAAGGTCGTAACCCACAAACAGGTGAGGAGATTGAAATCGCTGCAAGTAAAGTACCTGCATTCAAACCTGGTAAAGCGTTAAAAGATGCGGTTAAATAATCCTTACATATTAACAGGGAAGAAGAGTTTCCTTTTTGGGAACTCTTCTTTTTGCTTTTAAAAACATAAATATGCTAGAATGTGTTCGTATCACTTTTAGGTTTTCGGGAGGGCTAGCGGATGGCAAAAGTTAATTTAGAACAAATTGAACACGCAGTACGCCTTATTTTAGAGGCAATCGGAGATGACCCAAATCGTGAGGGAGTACTTGATACACCGAAGCGCGTTGCAAAAATGTACGCAGAAGTGTTCTCGGGGATGCATGAAGATCCAAAAGAGCATTTGCATAAAGTATTCGGAGAAGATCACGAAGAGCTTGTACTAGTAAAAGATATACCATTTTATTCGATGTGTGAGCATCATCTAGTTCCATTCTATGGAGTTGCTCACGTTGCATATATTCCGCAAGGCGGAAAGGTGACGGGGTTAAGTAAATTAGCTCGTACTGTAGATACAATTGCACGTCGTCCACAACTACAAGAACGTATTACATCAACAGTGGCTAATTCTATCATGGAAGTACTAGAGCCGCATGGTGTAATGGTAGTAGTAGAAGCAGAACATATGTGTATGACGATGCGTGGTGTGAAAAAACCAGGTGCGAAAACGATAACGACGGCAGTACGTGGTGTGCTTGAAAATGATGCTGCAGCGCGTAGTGAAATTTTATCTTTTATTAAAACGAAGTAAAGAAAAGCGGGAAACTGCTTTTCTTTTTTTTACAAGTAAATAAATGATATAGTGTTAGTTGGGCAGAGTGAGAATAGAAAGATTGCTTACATCAATGGAAGGTGTAGCCAAGTTTTGGTTATAGAAAATAGAATGTATGTGTTATAATAAGTTTTATGAATTAGAAAACAAGGGTGATTTTTTGTGTGTGACATCTACGGAGGGTATGCGGGTATAAAAGAGAAATTGATGGAGAAATTACGCCATCCTTATTTTATAAACTATATTGAAGAACCATGTATTGATGAAGAGAAAATAGCATTGTTATATGGAGCTTTAAAAAGTGAAAATTTACATATAGAACAAATTGAGCATTATGTAGTAACGATTATGCTTGTGCAAATTGCGCTTGATACACATGAAAGAGTATCAAACAAAGCGGGGGAAGAAGCGATTGAATCGCATAAACGCCGCCAGTTAACAGTACTTGCAGGTGATTACTATAGTGGGCTATATTATTACTTATTGTCTATGAATCGTGATATTGTTTTAATTCGCGCGCTTGCTGAAGGAATTAAAGAGATTAATGAACATAAAATTATGCTATACCAAAAAGCGCATGACAAGATGGATAACATAATGGAGAGTGTAGTAACGATTGAATCTGCGCTCCTTCAAAAAACATGTGATCATTTCCATTTATCACATTGGAAACCATTTATAACGTATGTATTAGGGAAAAATCGTCTCCAAAAAGAATGTCAACTGTATGCTGATAAACAACATTCACCTGTTTTTCAAGCAGTGCAAGAGGCTTTAGGGGATAAGGCTGATGCAGAAACAGTTATTAATGAATGGATGATGGAATTACGAAAGAAAGAAGATCAATTTTTAGAAGATCACACAGACATAAGTGAAATAAATTCTGTGTTAAGAGATAAATCGAAGACATAAGCAATTTTACATTGGAAGAAGGTACGAGCATGCAACAATCAAAAGAAGAAAGAGTACATGATGTATTTGAGAAAATTTCAGATAAATACGATGTGATGAATTCTGTAATTAGTTTTCAAAGACATAAAGCATGGCGTAAAGAGACGATGCGTATTATGGATGTAAAACCTGGCAGTAAAGCGCTTGATGTGTGCTGCGGGACAGCGGATTGGACAATTGCGCTAGCAGGAGCTGTAGGTGAGCAGGGGAAGGTTGTTGGTCTAGACTTCAGTGAAAACATGTTATCTGTCGGTAAACAAAAGGTAGAGGCGTTACAATTAAAACAAGTAGAACTTCTACATGGAAATGCAATGGAACTTCCATTTGAAGATCATACATTTGATTATGTAACGATTGGATTTGGTTTACGTAACGTACCAGATTATTTACACGTATTAAAAGAAATGACACGTGTAGTAAAACCAGGTGGTAAAGTAATCTGCCTAGAAACATCGCAACCAACAATGATTGGTTTTCGACAAGGGTATATTTTATACTTTAAATATATCATGCCGTTATTTGGAAAGATGTTTGCGAAAAGCTATAAAGAATATTCATGGCTTCAAGAATCCGCTAGTACATTCCCAGGGATGAAAGAATTGGCTCAAATGTTTGAGGAAGCTGGACTTGAACGTGTACAAGTGAAACCATTTACTTTTGGAGTAGCAGCGATGCATTTAGGTATGAAACCAGAATCAAAATAGAAAAAAGAAGTTTTAGGTTAAGGTGAACAATATGAAGTTACAACTTATGTACTCTTTTTTACGATCGGATATTAATGTAATAGAAAAAGAATTAAAAAAGACAGTTGCTTCTGAACAGCCATTAGTAGAAGAGGCGGCATTACAACTCATTGAAGCTGGTGGGAAGCGAATTCGTCCTGTATTCGTGTTGCTTGCAGGGAAATTCGGGGATTATAAGTTAGACGCAATTAAGCACGTCGCTGTTGCGTTGGAACTTATTCATATGGCCTCTCTCGTTCACGATGACGTTATTGATGCAGCGTTTTTACGACGCGGTAGTGCGACTGTGAATGCGAAATGGGGAGATCGTATTGCAATGTATACAGGAGACTATCTGTTTGCTAAGTCTCTTGAATGTGTAACAAATATCGAAATTCCAGAGGCGCATCAGGCACTGTCGCATACAATTTTAGAAGTATGTAAAGGTGAAATTGAACAAATTAAAGATAAATATAACTATGACCAAAATTTACGAACGTATTTAAGAAGGATAAAGCGAAAAACAGCATTATTAATTGCTGCGAGTTGTCAGCTAGGGGCGATTGCTGCTGGTGCTAATCGTGATACGGTAAATCGTTTGTTTTGGTATGGGTATTTCGTAGGAATGTCTTATCAAATTATTGATGACATTTTAGATTTCGTTTCAACAGAAGAGAAACTTGGAAAACCTGCTGGTGGTGACTTACTACAAGGAAATATTACGCTGCCTGCTTTATATGCGATGGAAGATCCAATACTCCGCAAGAAAATCACTTCTGTACATGAAAATACAACAGCAAGTGAAATGAAAGAAATTATTGATGCTGTAAAAAATAGTACAGCTATTGATCAAACATTTGCGTTTAGCGAACGTTATTTACATAAAGCATTGGAAATAATAAAACCACTCCCACGTGGGCAAGCAAAGTATGCATTACAAAATGTTGCAAAGTATATTGGAAAACGAAAATTTTAGTGTTTATTCTAAAAAATAAAATAATCTCTCTATTTCAAAACTATTGCACAATTGTGATAAGGGTGTTAATATGTGTGTGGGGATATACAATTACATACATAATTCAGAAGTGGAGAGATTTTTTATGGAAAAAACATTTCTAATGGTAAAACCAGACGGTGTACAACGTGCCTTCATTGGGGAAATTGTAGCTCGTTTTGAGAAAAAGGGCTTTCAATTAGTTGGTGCAAAATTAATGCAAGTCACTCCGGAAATTGCTGGACAACACTACGGTGAGCATAAGGAAAAACCTTTCTTTGGTGAATTAGTAGACTTTATTACATCTGGACCTGTATTTGCAATGGTATGGCAAGGTGAAGGTGTAGTAGATACAGCTCGTAATATGATGGGTAAAACAAGACCACATGAAGCGGCTCCTGGAACAATTCGTGGAGATTTCGGTGTAACTGTTGCGAAAAACATTATCCACGGTTCTGATTCTTTAGAAAGCGCAGAGCGCGAGATTGCTATTTTCTTTAAAGAAGAAGAATTGGTAGACTACTCAAAATTAATGAATGAATGGATTTACTAATTATTTTGAAATAATTTGTAAACGCTTTAATCACTGTGATAATAGTAAAAAGTGCAAGAAGAATAGGGGTATTCTTCTTGCACTTTTTTTATTTGGATTAGTTACGAAGTTAGAGCGGTTATGATATATTGATATGTAAAGTAAAAGGCTTATTGGAGAATAAGCGAATGGCTGATCAATCATATAATTTCTTTCATATTTTTAGAGTAATGAAAGATAATATCATTGCTTAATATAGCGAGATAAATACATATACGAAAAGAGGAATAACGTATGCGATATATTACAGCTGGTGAATCTCATGGTCCACAACTTACAACGATTATAGAAGGTATTCCAGCAGGACTGCCTTTAGTAGCGGATGATATAAATGAAGAGTTAGCTAGAAGGCAAAAGGGATATGGGCGTGGTAGACGCATGCAAATTGAAACAGATCAAGTGCAAATTGCAAGTGGTGTTAGACATGGAGAGACATTAGGTTCTCCAATTGCACTTGTTGTTGAAAATCGTGATTTTGCACACTGGACAAAAATTATGGGTGCAGAGTCGTTAACGGAACAAGAAGAAAAAGAAATGAAGAGGAAAGTAACAAAACCAAGACCTGGGCATGCTGATTTAAATGGTGCGATTAAATATGGTCATAGAGATATGAGAAATGTACTTGAACGTTCTTCAGCACGCGAAACGACAGTGCGTGTTGCTGCTGGTGCGGTTGCTAAAAAAGTGTTAGCGGAACTTGGTATTACAGTGGCAGGCCATGTAATTGAAATTGGCGGTGTACAAGCTAAGGAGATTACGTATCGTTCAATTGAAGAATTAAAAAGTATTACAGAAGCATCACCTGTACGTTGTTTAGATGAAGAAGCTGGCAACCAAATGATAAAAGCAATTGATGATGCGAAAGCAAATGGTGATTCAATCGGTGGCATCGTTGAAGTAATTGTGGAAGGAATGCCAATTGGAGTAGGAAGTTATGTGCATTATGATCGAAAACTGGATGCGAAATTAGCAGCCGCGATTATGAGCATTAATGCCTTTAAAGGTGTTGAGATTGGAATTGGTTTTGAAGCAGCGCATAGACCCGGAAGTGAAGTTCATGATGAAATTCTGTGGAATGAAGCACGTGGATATACACGAAGAACGAATCATGCAGGTGGATTAGAAGGCGGTATGACGACTGGAATGCCAATTGTTGTACGCGGTGTGATGAAACCGATACCTACACTATATAAACCTCTTCAAAGTGTGGATATTGATACGAAAGAACCTTTTACAGCAAGCATTGAACGTTCAGATAGTTGTGCTGTACCAGCAGCTAGTGTCGTTGCAGAAGCTGTTGTGGCTTGGGAATTAGCGACTGCTTTAATAGAACAATTTGGATTAGATCGTATGGATCTTATTCGTGAAAATATGGAGAAACATAATGAATATGCGAGGGGATTTTAATGGAAAACATACATATTCAAACGAAATCAAAAGAATATGATGTACATGTTGGGAAAGAGGCATTATTACATTTGACAACATTTGTTCAAAATATGCAGCCAGTTGTATCTAACGTAATGATCATTTCAGATGAAGTTGTTGCATCTTTACATTTACAGACAGTTGTGAATGCATTGCAAGTAGAGCAAGAAGTATTTTCATTCGTTGTACCGAGTGGTGAAAAAGAGAAGTCTTTTGAAAATTTCTATGCGGCTCATACGTCAGCTCTTGAAAATAAATTAGATAGAAATTCTTTAATTATCGCACTTGGAGGCGGAATGATTGGAGATTTGGCTGGTTTTGTTGCTGCGTCGTTTATGCGTGGCATTCGCTTTGTCCAAGTTCCAACGACTTTATTAGCTCACGATAGTGCAGTAGGCGGGAAAGTAGCAATTAACCATCCGTTAGGGAAGAATATGATTGGTGCATTCCATCAGCCAGAAGCGGTTGTATATCATACACCATTTTTATACTCTCTTCCTGAAAAAGAATGGCGTTCAGGTTTTGCAGAAGTGATAAAACATGCTTTGATTGGTGATGTTGAACTGTATCATTGGTTAAAAGAAGAAGTGCAAACATTGGCGGATCTTCGTGATGAGAAGTTAATTCACATATTAATGAAGGCGATTCCTGTAAAAGCAAATATTGTATCGCAAGATGAAACAGAAAAAGGTGTACGTGCTCATTTGAACTTTGGACATACGCTAGGGCATGCTCTTGAAAAAGAGATTGGATATGGAAATATTACTCACGGTGACGGAGTAGCAGTTGGGATGTTATTTGCTTTATTTTTAAGTGAGCAAGTGTATAAAGTTGATCTTGCTTATGAAGAGATAAAGCAGTGGTTCTTGCAATACGGCTATCCAAAAATGCCAAGCGATTTGAATGTAGAGCGCCTCGTTCAACTGATGAAACAAGATAAGAAAGCAAATGCTGGAACAATTCATATGGTACTTATGCAGGAATATGGGGTGGTGAACGTCGTATCTATTCCTGATGAGACTGTTCATATTGCGTTAGAAGCATTTCAAAAGGATATGGCTTAAAAATATAGGGAACAGTTATGAAGTGCTTATTTAGAGGTGTTTTCGTAATAGTGACGGTTATGATAAAAGATTACAGTAAGGGATTATAATCCCTTACTGTAATCGAATTCAATAAAATGACTGGGGGAAGAAAAATGAGAGTGAAAGAGCAATTGTTAACTTTGAGAGCATATGTACCTGGGAAAAATATTGAAGAAGTAAAAAGAGAATATGGATTATCAAAAATTGTGAAATTAGCATCGAACGAAAATCCATTCGGTTGTTCTACAAATGTGACAGAAGCGTTAACATCATTAGTGAGTCAATACGCTCTTTATCCAGATGGATATGCTTTTGAACTTCGGACAAAAGTAGCTGATCATTTAGGTGTAAAAGCGGAACAACTGTTATTTGGTAGTGGGTTAGATGAAGTTATTCAAATGATTAGCCGTGCCTTACTACATGAAGGAACAAATGTTGTAATGGCGAATCCCACATTCTCGCAATACCATCACCATGCTGTTATTGAAGGGGCAGAAGTTCGTGAAGTATCACTTAAAGATGGCATTCACGATTTAGATGCAATGTTACAACAAGTAGATGATAAAACGAAGATTGTGTGGATTTGTAATCCGAATAACCCGACAGGTACATATGTAGAGAAACAAAAATTACTTTCATTTTTAGAATCAGTACCTAAGTCAGCGCTCGTTATTATGGATGAAGCATATTATGAATATGCGGAAGCAAAAGACTATCCGCAAACATTGCCACTTCTTGAAAAATATGAAAATCTTATGGTATTACGTACATTTTCAAAAGCATATGGCTTAGCTGCTTTTCGAATTGGATATGCGATTGGTGATGCGAAGTTAATCGGGCAGTTGGAAGTAGCAAGGTTACCGTTCAATACATCGACTGTAGCCCAAGCTGTAGCAATAGCTGCATTAGAAGATCAAACATTTTTACAAGACTGTGTGCAAAAAAATGCTGAAGGGTTAAATCAATACTATGCATTTTGTAAGGAATATAACGTATTCTATTATCCGTCTCAAACAAATTTCATTTTCTTAAAACTTGGTATTTCTGGTAATGAAGCTTTCGAACGATTAATGAAGAAAGGATATATTGTTCGTTCTGGTGCTGCATTTGGAATACATGATGGCATTCGTATTACCGTCGGATTGAAAGAAGAAAATGATGAAATTATAGAATTACTGAAAGAGCTTGTAAATGAGCAAGTTAAGAAAGAAGAAACCTATTCTTAAGAAATTGTGAAGGCTCCTTTTATAGGAGTCTTTTTTATCCCGCATGAACAACTCCTAAAAGCTTGGTTGGTGTTGCTTCATAATTAATAAGGGAAGTTATTTGCACGGTCATGAAAGAAAACGGTACAATAGAAAGTAGTGAGGGATCGGTGTCACATCCGAACTTTTTGAACAAGTAGCTACGCTATAAGAAAAAGTACAAGAAGGAGCATGCTCATTCTAAAGGTTGCGTTATAACAGTGCGTTGCTTATGATAAAGTGAAACTTTAATCAGTGGGGGATTGTTTATCCCCCGCTAATTATTAGTTGAACCAATCGGGCTTTTACGGGCAGTTGATCCCCAAACTAACTTCTTTGCCTTAGCTGAATTTTGAGGTGGGGGTCTTACTGCCCGTTAATAGCGAGGTAAATGAACAGAAGAGAATATTTTTTAGAATTAAAGGAGACGTTTATGCAAAAGTTTGAACAAGCTGTGTCATATATTGAAAATGGTGAAGCGGAAAAAGGATTACAATTATTAAAAGAACAATTACAAGTTGCGAATGATGAAGAGAAGTATGATATCGCTCGCTACTATCATACACTTGGGTTTACGGATGAGGCGCTAGTAATAACAGAAGATTTACGCTTGCTATATCCGGAAGAGAGTGAATTTACGGTATTTTTAGCAGAATTATATATTGATTTAGATAAAGAAGATGAAGCGATTGAAGTACTTCATGATATTCCAGAAAATGATGATTTATATGTTCAATCGTTATTGCTTGTTGCAGATTTATTCCAAATGCAAGGTTTTGATGATGTAGCAGAGCAAAAACTATTAAAGGCGAAAGAATTGATGCCTGACGAACCTGTTATTACGTTTGGATTAGCAGAATTATATAGTAGTAAAGGTGAAGAACAAAAGGCAATTACTTATTACGAGTCGCTATTAGCGGAACATAAAGTAATGGGGGGTGTTGTCATTGCACTTCGTCTCGCAGAAACGTTAAGTGCAATTGGAAACTGGGAAGAAGCGATCTCTTACTATGAAGCAGGCTTAGAGGGGCAAAAAGATATTCACTCCTTATTTGGATATGCTTTCACATTATATCAAGGAGAAGAATATCAAAGAGCAATTGGTGCTTGGCAAGAACTAAAAGAATTAGATCCTGAGTACGCATCACTATACATGTATTTAGCGAAAAGCTATGAAAAAGAAGGAATGCTGCAAGAAAGCTATGAAACACTTCAAGAAGGAATTAAAGTAGATGAGCTTGCTGTTCCGTTTTATGTAGAATTAGCGAGCATTGCAGCTAAATTAGGAAAAGTAGCAGAGGCAGAGGAAGTGCTTCAAAAAGCGCTTGAGTTAGATCCAGGACATTTAGGTGCAATATTAAAATATGCATATATTTTAAAAGGACAAGAAAAGTATGAAGAGTTAATCACAGTTGTAGAGCGTGCTATTGATAGCGGAGAGCCAGATACACAACTACTTTGGGATCTTGCGTTTGCAAAAAAACAATTAGAAATGTATTCGGATGCATTAAAGCACTATGAAAGTGCATATACTTCTTTTAAGAATCATCCAGACTTCTTGGAAGAGTACGGTTATTTCTTATTGGAAGAAGGAATGCGAAAAGAGGCCAAAGAAGTGTTTACTCAGTTATTACAACTAGACCCGACACAAATTCATATTGAAGAGTTGTTATATAATTTAGAGGATTTTTCATAAGTTGGAAGGAAACTGAATGCCGCTTCTTGAATCTAAAAAGAAAAGAGAAAGACAGAGGAGGGACTTAATTGCTATGAATACCCCTGTTTCTGTAAACGAGAAGAAGGATTTTGTGAAATGGTTTTTGAATAATTACCAACTGAAACAGCGTGAATGTGTATGGATTTTGAATTATTTAATGAGTCACGACCAATTAATGCATAAAGTCCACTTCGTAGAGCATGCAAAATATTGTCCGCGTGGCTTAGTGATGTCAGCAAATTGCGTGAAAGACACACCGTTTCACTTTTTTAAACAAAATGTTATGACAACAGATGCTGAAAAATCGTTTCATGATATTCGTTTAAATCGAGATGAGGATATTTATATTCAACTCAACTTTAAATCATCGTTCCAAAACGCAAACTATGTAGCTGTATTAGAAGACAATCCATATTTACCAAAGCATATTGAAGTAAATGAAAAAGATCGTTTACTTGCAGAGAGATTTTTAGAAGAGAGTGTATTTTCATTTAGAAGAGAACGTCTTTTGAAACAAATTGATGAAGCGTTGGATAAGCAAGATAAGGAAGCGTTTCATAGGTTAACGGCGGAGTTAAAGACTTTATAGGATTTATTTGAATTATTAAATTTTTACAAATTTCGGAATTTTTTAAGAAAAACTACCTATCTTGGGTAGTTTTTCTTTTTTTACCCCTTTTAGTATGGTTTAATATATATAAAGTGAAAGTTCTGTCATTTTAGTTGGAGGGAGGGAAGAAATGTGAAATGGATTGTAAAAGACGTGGAACAGTTTGAGCAAGCAAGGGAGTATGTAGATACAGGGGTAATACCTCTTTTGTCAATTTCAGCAGCAAAAGAAATGAAAACGGTAGTAGAACAAGGTGAATTTATTGAATTGTTGAGTATGGAGTTGGAAAGAGAATATAAAGGAAGAGTGCTTTTACTACCTGCATTTACGTATTTAGTAGAAAGTCAAAAGAATGAAAAAGCTCGTTTGCAAGAATGGACAGATCATTTACAAAGTCAAGGCTTTAAACATATTGCTTATGTTACAAGTGATTTTTCATGGAAAGAAGATATGCAAGAGTTACAGGGGGATTTATTTTGGTTACCCTCATTAGCGTTAGAACAATTTAGTGATCAAGCGAAGAGAGAAGTCATTCACGCTCATATAAAAAATATAATGGTAATGTTAGAAGAAAAATGGGGAAAATAGCAATAAACAGAAAGTTCTTATTATTATGAGTAGTATGATATTGACCTGTGCATGAGGGTATTATATCATGATAGTGTCCTAGTATTTATTTTTTATATTATTTTTCACGAGGGGACAATTTCTGATAGAGGGGGGAAATTTTCGTGAGCGAGAAAGAACATCGTGTGTCAAGAAGACAGTTTTTAAATTACACACTTACAGGAGTAGGAGGCTTTATGGCAGCGGGTATTTTAATGCCGATGACGCGATTTGCGCTTGATCCGGTGTTAAGAAAAGAAGCGGGAACAGATATGGTTGCTGTTGCGCAAGTAAAGGATATTACAACAGAGCCGAAGCGTTTCGACTTTAAGGTGAAACAGGTTGACGGATGGTACAAGTCTGAAGAGCCAAAATCTGCTTGGGTGCATAAAGATGAAAGCGGAGACATCGTTGCATTTTCTCCAGTGTGTAAACATTTAGGGTGTACAGTGAACTGGAATTCGGACAAAGCACATCCGAATCAATTCTTTTGCCCTTGTCACGGAGGACGTTATACAAAAGATGGTATGAACATTAAAGGCACACCGCCACTTGCTCCGCTTGATGTGTACGAGTCTAAAGTGAAAGATGGAACGCTGTATTTAGGAAAAGCGAAGCCAAAAGGGGGTGCAAAGTAGATGCTAAATAAAATTTATGATTGGGTAGATGAACGTTTAGATATTACACCGATATGGCGCGATATCGCTGATCATGAAGTACCTGAACATGTAAACCCGGCACATCACTTTTCTGCATTCGTTTATTGCTTTGGAGGACTTACCTTTTTCGTTACTGTAATTCAAATTTTATCTGGAATGTTTTTGACGATGTATTATGTGCCTGATATTAAAAATGCGTGGGAATCTGTTTACTATTTACAAAATGAAGTTGCGTACGGGCAAATTGTTCGTGGTATGCACCACTGGGGTGCTAGTCTCGTAATTGTAATGATGTTTTTACATACACTCAGAGTTTTCTTCCAAGGTGCGTATAAAAAACCTCGTGAGTTAAACTGGATTGTTGGTGTTCTTATTTTCTTTGTTATGTTAGGTCTTGGTTTTACCGGATATTTATTACCGTGGGATATGAAAGCGTTATTTGCTACGAAAGTAGGGATTCAAATCGCAGAGCAAACGCCGCTCATTGGTCCTTATATTAAAACATTACTCGCTGGTCATTCCGAAATTGTTGGCGCTCAAACATTAACTCGCTTCTTTGCTATTCATGTCTTCTTCTTACCAGCAGCACTTCTAGGTTTAATGGCCTTCCACTTCATCATGATTCGCAAACAAGGTATTTCCGGTCCACTATAAGAGATTGCTAAATTAAAGGGGAAAGAACTAAAGGAGGGAGATTATGCATCGCGGCAAAGGAATGAAATTTGTAGGAGATTCTCGAGTACCAGTAGCTCGGAAACCAAATATTCCAAAAGATTATTCTGAATACCCAGGAAAAACAGAAGCATTTTGGCCGAACTTCTTGTTAAAAGAATGGATGGTTGGTGCAGTTTTTTTAATCGGTTATTTATGTTTAACAGTGGCACATCCGTCACCGCTTGAGAGAATGGCGGATCCGACAGATGCCGGATATATACCACTTCCAGATTGGTATTTCTTATTTTTGTATCAGTTACTAAAGTATTCTTATGCTTCTGGTTCATTTACTGTAATTGGAGCGTTTATTATGCCAGGGATTGCGTTTGGAGCATTACTGTTAGCTCCATTTCTCGATCGAGGTCCAGAAAGACGCCCGTTGAAGCGTCCTGTAGCAACTGGATTTATGCTTTTAGCAATTGCATCGATTATCTTTTTAACTTGGGAATCTGTAGCACACCACGACTGGGAAGCTGCAAAGAAACAAGGTGCAATTGTAAAAACAGCACCAGTTGATAAAAATGATGACGGCTACAAGTTAATGCAAAAAAATACTTGTTTAACGTGTCATGGTGATAATTTACAAGGCGGGGCGGCAGCACCAGCTTTGCAGAACTTAACTTTAAAACCTGAAGAAATCGCTAAAATTGCGAAAGATGGAAAAGGTTCTATGCCTAAAGGTGTATTTAAAGGTACGGATGAAGAACTGAAAAAGCTTTCGGAATTCGTTGCAAAGTATAATAAAAAATAATAGAAAAGCTGACTACAAATTTTGTGGTCAGCTTTTTATTTTGATGACAGAAAGTTTACTATATAATAGAGTAGAGTTTGAGGAAAGAATGAAAGGTGTTGGACATACAGCTTGGTTTACTTGTATGCAATGTTAAGACAACGCTCAGTATTATTATTTTTATTGATTGTTAACATACTAGGTACAATTTACGGATTTATATGGTATGGAAATCAATTAAAAGAAACGTCACCTATATTTTGGCCGTTTGTACCAGATAGTCCTATGGCGACTCTCTTTTTTGTCTTTGTTTTAATTGCTTTCTTGCTAAAGCGAAACTGGGGATTAATAGAGGCGCTGGCAATTGTAACTTTAATAAAATATGGTATATGGGCTGTTGTTGTAAATGGGGTTATGATTTATGTAAAAGGTCCTATTGGCTTGATGGGGTATATGTTAATGCTATCGCATTTTGCAATGGCAGTGCAGGGATTGTTATATGCTCCGTTTTACCGTATAAAAAAATGGCATTTTGTAGTAGCAGGTATATGGACATTACATAATGACGCAATTGATTATTTATTTTGGCAAATGCCGAGATACGGAATTATGCATTTGTTTGTAGAGAAAATTGGTTATTTTACATTTTGGTTAAGTATTGTCGTACTGTGCATCACATACTATTATTGCGTACGTGAGCGCCGAAAACAGTTTTCTTTATGATGGTGTGAACATTTAGGGGGAGAAAATGAAGAGAAGTAAGAGTGGAAAAATATTGGATCGATTGATTACGTTAGTTGTTTCATATAGCATAGCATTTTCTATTTTTGCACTTGCAACAATGGCAGTTGTATATGGAAAATGGCTGTATTATTTTGAAATTGATTTTTTAAACATTCCAGATTTAGCGGATATGACAAAAGATGAAATTAAGAGAAATTATGATGTGCTAATTACATATTTATCTCCGTTTTATGACGGAGCATTACATTTACCGACATTAGATATGTCTACAAATGGTCGTATTCATTTTGTAGATGTTAAAAATATTATAGTAAAGATTCAATATGTGATGTATGCGACAATTATGATTGTAGTGATAGGCGGCGTTTATTTATTAAAAAGAAAAAACGAAAAATTTTTACTGCATGGATCGATTGTAACAATTATATTTCCGATAGCACTGGTGTTGCCAATCGCTATTAATTTTGAAAAGAGTTTTGTATTATTCCATAAGCTGTTATTCAGTAACGATTATTGGATGTTTGATATTGAATCGGATCCGATTATTTTAATGCTACCAGAAGAATTTTTTATGCATGCGGCGTGTGCTATTTTATTATTCATTTTAGGTGGTAGTATACTTTGTTACAGCTTGTATAGATATTTCGTAAAAAAGAAAAGGATTTCAAAGGAAAAATTCTCTGCTTAAAGAGAATTTTTTTGTTTGTAAAACGATAATATATTTTTCGGGACAGTTCTGTTCTATTCTTGTCCAATTCCACATATTTTGTACTAGTAGTTATAGGGGGGACCGGGATGAAGCGAACATTAATTGGATTGATAGCATTTCTAATTATAATGTTTCCGTTACGTATATATGCTGAAGAGTGGAGTGAACTAACGGGGTTGCTAGACGACTCGTTACAGTTAGTGAAGCGTAATGAAGATGAAAAAGCAGTACAAGTATTACAATATTTCTCGGAGCAGTTTTTAGTGAAGGGGAATGAAAAGAAGCAAGAAGTAACACCAGATCAAATTAGAGTCATTTCTTTAGCTTACGACAAAGCGAAACAATCTCTCTCGGAAGAAGATTTAGGTAAGCAAGTTAAAATTGATAATGTGATAGCATTACAACTTGCTGTTGATGCGCAAGTATCGAAATATCAACCGCTTTGGATGGAAAGAGAAGGGAAAGTAATGGATGCTTTTTCTCAAATGGAAAAAGCGATGAAAAAAGAAGATACTGGACAGTTTCAGCAAACGTTAAATACATTCTTAAATGAATTTAATATTATTTACCCAAGCCTAATGATTGCTTTGCCAGAAAACGAGGTGCAACGTGTAAATGCTCATTTATCTTATTTGGATGAATTTCGTAACGTTATGTTAAAAACGAAAGGCGGGCAAATGCAATTAGGAATCATTAAAGGAGATTTGCAAAAGATATTTCACACAGTAAAAAAAGATGAAATTGCCTCCTCTCTCATTTGGTTTATGACAATTACTGGAGGACTTATTTTATTCACATTAACTTATGTTGGATGGAGAAAGTATAAAGGCGAGCGAGAGAAAAGAAAAAGTAATGTACATTCTAAAAATAGATAATGAGATAAAGTGAACTTTAATCAGTGGGGAGGTTCACCCCCCATTGATTATTAGCCCTCATCAATCGGACGTTTACGGGCAGTGGGATATACCGCCTAACTTCTTTGCTCCAGCAGAATTTTGAGGTGGGAGTCTAACTGTCTACAAATAGCGGGATAAATAAAGATACGGATTGTAAGGTTTATTCATTGACAATGGTGGCAGAAAAAAATAGAATGAGAAGTACTATAATTAAAACTTCAATGGAGGTTCATGATGTTTTATTTAATTTACTTCGCGATCATTTTGATCATACCGTTGTATGCACAGTCAAAAGTACGTAGTGCCTATAGCAAGTATTCACAAGTTTATTCAACATCAGGTATGACAGGAGCAGAAGTGGCTCGGAAAATTTTAGATGAAAATGGATTATACAACGTAGCTGTAGAAGAAACGCCAGGTCATTTATCAGACCATTATGATCCATCTGCCAAAACAGTTCGATTATCAACAGATAACTATTATGGCCATTCAGTTGCTGGTACAGCAGTAGCAGCACACGAAGTAGGGCATGCGATTCAAGATGCAAAAGATTATAATTTCATGCGTGTTCGTCATTCATTAGTGCCAGTTGCTAATTTTGGCTCGAATATGTCTTGGGTTTTCGTCTTAATTGGTGTGTTTGCACAGATGTCTGGTTTATTGTTGCTAGGAATTATTTTGATGGCAGCAGGTGTTGTTTTTCAACTTGTTACATTACCAGTTGAGTTTGATGCATCAAAACGCGCAATGCAACAAATTGAAGCACTTGGTATCGTATCGACAGATGAGTACGGTCAAGCTCGTAAAGTATTAAATGCGGCAGCATTAACATATGTAGCAGCTGCAGCTGTAGCGGTATTTGAATTATTACGTCTTGTATTAATATATACTGGTATGCAGCGTAGCGACGACTAAAGACTATCACTTTGATAGTCTTTTTTTATTATCTGTAATAAATGGACAGGATAAAATGAAAGAAATATTGTAGGGAAATCATAATTAAGTAGCATACGATGAGGGGGGAGATAATGGAATATCCAGACCATATAGTAAAGCAAGTGAAAGAGCGTAGTGCTTCGTATCAGCTAGAAGGTTTTCTAAGTGGACAAGGCCCTGGAAACCCCAAAATTATGCTCGTTGGTGAAGCACCTGGTGAAACAGAAATTCATAATGGGATTCCGTTTAGCGGTAGAGCTGGAAAACATTTAATGGAGTTTTTAGAACGTATTCATGTTACAAGGGAAGAAGTATATATTACGAGTGCGGTCCGGAGTAGGCCATATAAATGGCGAGAGAAAAAAGAACGAAATGGCGAAAAAATACAGAAAAAGTATAATAGAACACCAAATCAAGGAGAAATACTTGCTCATGCACCTTTATTAGATTATGAGTTGGAACATATAGACCCTCCTGTTATCGTTACGCTTGGTAATATTGCATTACAGCGTTTAGTCGGTAAAAATCATAAAATTACAGATGTTCATGGAGAATTGTTAAAACAACCCGTGCAACAATTGAAAGATAGTTGCTGTACAGAATTTGTATGGACAGAAAAAGAATATTCTATTTTTCCGACCTTTCATCCAGCTTCTATTTTTTATAATCGGAGTTTGTTGGAGCTTATTTATGAGGATTGGGAGAAGCTGAAAAGATATGTAATAAAAAACTAGAAAAGCTAAAGAGCTTTTCTAGTTGAATTTAATTATGTAACGGATTTTTATTTTCATCTAATGTAAAACCTTCACCAACTACATCATGTACGTCACTTACAGCAACAAAGGCATGAGGATCTACAGAAGTAATTATATTTTTTAATTTCACGATTTCATTTTTAGCGACAACGCAATACAATACGTTCCGTTCCACTTTCGTATACGATCCAACAGCTTTTAAAAAGGTTGCTCCGCGCTCCATGTCAGATAAAATTTGGGCAGCAATTTCATCGTTTTTATCTGAGATAATAGTTGCTCCTTTTGCCGCATAGGCTCCTTCTTGCATAAAGTCAATGACTTTCGCTCCGATAAAAACAGCAACTAACGTATACATGCCTTCGCGGTATGATAAATAGGTAAGAATAGAGACGATAATGACGATAGCATCAAACATAAACATTGTTTTCCCCATACTCCAGCCAACATATTTATGAGCGAGTCTTGCGATAATATCTACACCGCCAGTAGTCCCCCCATATTTAAATATTATGCCAAGACCGATACCGATAAATGCCCCGGCGAATAAAGCCGCGAGTGTCATATCATTTTGTAAGTTTAAATGTAAGTTAAGAACGTCGTAACGCTGAAAAATCCATAGAAATAAAGATACGCTGAATGTGCCGATTAGTGTATAGATAAATGTCGTTCTTCCAAGTAACTTCCAACCAATAAAAAATATAGGGATATTTAAAATTAAGTTTGAATAAGAAGGGTCAAACTTAAATAGAAAATACAATAATAGTGTAATACCGGTAAATCCACCTTCTGCAAGGTGATTTTCAATATTGATATTCACAATACCGAAAGAAAAAATAGCGGAACCGATTAAAATGAAAATGATATTTCGAATCTTCAAACTTGATGTCATATAGAAATCCCCCTAATTATGTAGATTGCATTGCTCCGCTGAAACGGTAAAACATAATGATAAGTAATTTCTAGTTGTTAATAAAAATAGTGAAGGCTATAAAAAAACAATTGATTTTAGCTGATCTTTTGCCAAAACCGCAAAAGAAAGTTTCACTTCATTATAGTCTATCCAAAAAAGGGTCGCAAATAGGTGTTTGGCGGGGAATAATATTTGTCAAATCGCGATGAATTGGCTAACATGAAAGAGGAAGGATTAGAGGTGATTAGTATGGAAGCAAAAACGATGAAAGATATGCAGAAAGAAGTAGATGCATATATTGGTCAGTTTAAAGAAGGTTATTTCAGTCCGCTTGCAATGATGGCTCGTTTAACGGAAGAAATGGGAGAGCTTGCGAGGGAAGTAAACCATTACTATGGTGAGAAACCGAAGAAAACAACTGAAACAGAACGTAGTATTGAAGAAGAGCTTGGAGATGTATTGTTTGTTATGATTTGTATGGCAAATAGTTTAAATATTGATTTAGAAACAGCGCATAACATTGTAATGGAAAAATTTAATACACGTGATAAAGATCGCTGGACACGCATTGATGAGGGAGAGAAAGAATAATGAAAGAAATTAAAGTAATTATCGCTGGACCAAGAGGACGTATGGGACATGAAGCAGTCCTTCTTATGGAAAGAACAGAACATTTCAATTTAGTAGCAGCAGTAGACTATAAGCACGCTGGAGAAAAGATTTCAGACTTACCTGGTATGCCGATGTTAGATACACCGATTTACGCAGATTTACATACTTGTTTAGATGAAGTGGAAGCAGATGTATTATTAGATTTAACAACACCAGAAGTTGGAAAGAAACATGTGACACTTGCAGTTGAACGTGGACTTCGATCTGTTATTGGTACAACTGGATTTACGGAAGAAGAACTAAAGCAATTAACAGAAAATGCAAAAGAAAATAAAGTAGGAACAATTATCGCTCCAAACTTTGCAATTGGTGCAGTTCTTATGATGAAATTTTCACAAATGGCAGCGAAGTACTTCCAAGACGTTGAAGTAATTGAATTACACCATGATCAAAAATTAGATGCACCATCTGGTACAGCTGTCAAAACAGTAGAATTAATTCGTCAAAATCGTGAATCAAAGCAGCAAGGTCATCCAAACGAAGTAGAGCAACTAGAAGGTGCTCGTGGTGCAAATGTAGACGGTATTCACATTCATAGTGTACGTTTACCAGGACTTATTGCACACCAAGAAGTAATGTTCGGCGGGGATGGACAAATGTTAACGGTTCGCCACGATTCATTCAATCGTGCATCATTTATGTCAGGTGTAAAACTATCAATTGAAACAGTAATGAACATTGATCATCTTGTGTACGGTTTAGAAAACATTATCGACTAAAGGGGAGAAAAACGGATGAAAATTGCCTTAATCGCACATGACAAAAAGAAAAATGACATGGTTTCGTTTGCGTACGCATATAAACCGATTTTTGAAAAACATGAATTATTTGCAACAGGAACGACAGGACTTCGCATTATGGAGGCAACTGGCTTAGATGTAACAAGATATCAGTCAGGTCCTCTTGGTGGCGATCAAGAAATCGGTGCCATGATTGCAAAAAACGATATGGATATGGTGATTTTTTTCCGAGATCCACTAACTGCTCAGCCGCATGAACCAGATGTAAATGCATTACTTCGTTTATGTGATGTATATGCGATTCCACTTGCAACGAACATGGCAAGTGCTGAAATGTTAATGCACGCATTAGAACGAGGGGATTTAGATTATCGCAAGTTAAGAAAATGAGGGGAACAATTATGAGTGGATTACATATATTAGCGTTTGGTGCTCATGCCGATGATGTTGAAATCGGCATGGCGGGTACCATTGCAAAATATACGAAGCAAGGGTTTGAAGTAGGTATTTGTGATTTAACAGAAGCTGACCTTTCTTCAAATGGAACGATAGAGTTGAGAAAAGAAGAAGCAAAGACCGCAGCTCGTATAATGGGAGTAAAAACGAGACTGAATTTAGCGATGCCAGATCGTGGCTTGTATATGAAAGAAGAGTTTATACGTGAAATTGTAAAGGTAATCCGTACATATAAACCAAAACTCGTTTTTGCACCATATTATGAAGATCGTCATCCAGATCATGCAAATTGTGCAAAGCTTGTGGAAGAGGCTATTTTTTCAGCAGGAATCCGTAAATATATGCCAGAACTTCCACCACATCGTGTGGAGTCTTTTTATAATTATATGATTAATGGTTTTCATAAACCGAATTTTTGTATAGATATTAGTGAGTACCTATCGCAAAAAGTGGAAGCATTAGAAGCGTATGAAAGTCAGTTTTCAACAGGGAGTGATGGTGTTAAGACGCCGTTAACAGAGGGTTACGTTGAAACTGTGGTCGCTCGTGAGAAGATGTTTGGGAAAGAAGTTGGAGTCTTGTATGCCGAAGGATTTATGAGTAAGAAACCGGTTTTATTACATGCTGATTTAATAGGGGGATGTAAATGAAATTAAAAATAGGTATTACATGTTATCCTTCTGTAGGTGGTTCTGGAGTTGTTGGAACAGAATTAGGAAAGCAATTGGCGGAACGCGGGCATGAAATTCATTTTATTACATCGGGTTTACCATTTCGATTAAATAAAGTGTATCCAAACATTTATTTTCATGAAGTGACGGTGAATCAATACTCTGTATTTCAATATCCACCATATGATTTAGCATTAGCGAGTAAAATGGCAGAGGTTGCACAAAGAGAAAGTCTTGATATTTTACATGTGCATTACGCAATACCACATGCAATTTGTGCTTATTTAGCGAAACAAATGATTGGAGAGCGTATTAAAATTGTTACAACCTTGCATGGAACAGATATTACTGTGTTAGGTTCCGACCCTTCGTTAAATAATTTAATTCGTTTTGGTATTGAGCAGTCTGATGTTGTTACTGCTGTCTCGCATTCATTAATTGACGAAACGCATGAGCTTGTAAAACCAAATAAAGACATTCAAACGGTATATAACTTTATAGACGAACGTGTATATTTCAAGCGTAATATGTCTCAATTAAAGAAAGAATACGGTATAAGTGAGAGTGAAAAGGTACTTATTCATATTTCAAATTTCCGTAAAGTGAAACGTGTGCAGGATGTTGTTCAGGCATTTGCTAAAGTTGCTAAAGAAGTTGATGCGAAATTGCTTCTTGTTGGAGACGGACCAGAATTTTGTACAATTTTACAGATAGTGAAGAATTTACATATTGAAGATCGCGTTTTATTCCTAGGGAAGCAAGATAATGTTGCAGAACTGCTTGCGATGAGTGATTTAATGTTGCTTCTATCAGAGAAGGAAAGTTTTGGTCTTGTTTTATTAGAAGCGATGGCGTGTGGTGTACCTTGTATCGGAACAAGGGTTGGAGGTATTCCAGAAGTCATTCAACATGGTGAAACAGGATATTTATGTGAAGTTGGCGATACAACAGGTGTGGCCAATCAAGCCATTCAGCTATTAAAGAATGAAGAGCTTCACCGTAATATGGGAGAGCGAGCAAGAGAAAGTGTTTATGAGCAGTTCCGCTCAGAAAAAATCGTCTCACAATATGAAGCAATTTACTATGACATACTAAGGGATGACAAAAATGGAAAGATTTAAAAAAGCTAGTTCTATTATTGAGATATTAAAACAACAAGGACATGAGGCTTATTTTGTTGGTGGGAGCGTACGAGATCTTATTATCGATAGGCCGATTGGAGATATTGATATTGCGACATCTGCTTTACCAGAAGAAGTAATGGATATATTCCCAAGACATGTTCCTGTTGGTCTTGAGCATGGAACTGTAATTGTTGTAGAAAATGGTGAACCTTATGAGGTAACCACTTTTCGAACAGAAAGCGAATATGAAGATTTTCGAAGACCTAGTAGTGTTCAATTTGTTCGTTCATTAGAAGAGGATTTAAAACGTCGTGATTTCACAATGAATGCGATTGCCATGACAGAAGAAGGCGAAATGGTGGATTTATTTGCTGGGCAGGAAGCGATTCAAAAGAGAGAAATTGTGACAGTTGGAAATGCAGCGAATCGTTTTCAAGAAGACGCACTAAGAATGATGCGTGGCATTCGGTTTGTAAGTACGTTAGGGTTTTCTTTAGAAACGAAAACGAAGCAAGCGATTGAAACGTATGGACACTTGCTAGAACATATAGCAATTGAGCGCATCACAGTAGAGTTTGAGAAACTGTTAACTGGTACCTATTGTGTGAAGGGCCTCAAAGAATTAGTAGAGACGAAGCTATTTTCTCATTTGCCCTATTTACAAATGTCAGAAGAGAGACTGTTAAAAGCTACGCAGTATAAATGGGATTCTTTTGAAACAGACATTGAGGCATGGGCATTTTTCTTATATTGTATCGGAGAAGAGCATCCATCTGTATTTTTACGTCAATGGAAGTTTTCGAATAAAAAAATAAAAGATATTGTCGCAGTTTTATTAACAATTCGTACGAGAAAGG
The DNA here is from genome assembly GCF_016483345.1 of Bacillus cereus group sp. N24. NCBI lineage: Bacteria > Bacillati > Bacillota > Bacilli > Caryophanales > Bacillaceae > Bacillus > Bacillus cereus group sp. N24. Next base: position 248,296 of record NZ_JAEHCA010000003.1, on the reverse strand, counting down.
AGAAGGATTGGGATACAGTCCTTCTTTATAAAACGGGAATTCATATCGCTGAAATGGCAGAGAGAGTATATGAAGCGATGATTGAAAACTATAACCCTACATCTGTTAAACGAGTACAATCAATGTTTCATGCATTGCCAATCAAGGGTCGTCAAGAAATGAATGTGAGTGGGAATGATCTATTAAACTGGGCGAATAAAAAGCCTGGTCCGTGGGTTGCTGAAATGCTTCAAAAAATCGAAGAAGCGATCGTACAAGGAAATGTAGTTAATGAGAAAGAGAGTATAAGGGAGTGGCTGCAAAGATGCAATCTACTATAAGAAAGCAGTTGTTGCAAGTTTTTTCTGAAGCGGATGGAGAGTTTGTATCTGGCCAAACGATTAGTGATAAACTTGGTTGTTCAAGAACCGCTGTGTGGAAACATATGGAGGACCTTCGGAATGAGGGATATGAACTTGAAGCTGTGCGTCGATTAGGTTACCGCATTGCGGGGAAGCCAGACAAAGTAACTGCTAATGAAATTCAGTTAGGATTACAAACAGAGCGTATCGGTAGAACGGTTTATTTTGAAGAATCAGTTGAATCTACTCAGCATATTGCAGCAAAACTTGCTTATGAAGGAGTAGAAGAGGGAACAATTGTCGTTGCGGAAGAGCAAACTGCAGGTAGAGGCCGTTTAAGTAGAAAGTGGCATTCGCCAAAAGGAACAGGAATTTGGATGAGTATTATTTTGCGTCCATCGATCCCGGTTCATCATGCCCCGCAGCTCACTCTGCTAGCGGCTGTTAGCGTTGCACAAGCAATTGAAAAATGCACAGGTGTAAATGTAGGAATTAAATGGCCGAATGATATTTTAATTCAAGGTAAAAAGGCTGTAGGTATATTAACAGAAATGCAAGCGGATCCTGATAAAATCAATGCTGTCATTATGGGAATTGGTATTAATGCGAATCAAAAACAAGAACATTTTGATAAGGAAATTCAGCAAATTGCCACTTCTTTAGCGATTGAATCAGGTAAGCCAATTGTTCGTGCGGAACTTATGCAACAAATCTTTTTACAACTAGAAAAATTATATGAAGAGTATTTACAAAATGGTTTCTCTGTAATTAAAATTCTTTGGGAAAGTTACGCTGTGAGCATCGGGAAAGAAATTACTGCCCGAACGATGAGACAGACGATTACGGGGCTAGCAAAAGGGATTACAGAAGAGGGTGTATTGCTTCTAGAGGACCATGAAGGGAAAATACATCATATTCATTCTGCGGATATCGAAATGAAGTAAAAGAAGTTCCTTTTTTGGAACTTCTTTTTTATTTCAATATTTTTGAGTAGGCTTTGTAATGTGACAATACACTTTTTACAACTTAAGTTGTATGTAGAGTAACGTTCGATTAGCGCTGCTTATTATTTGATTATTACTTTTCCTTCCATTCCTTTAAGGAGATGGTATCTACATATTAATTCATATGTACCAGTATTTTTAGGTTTTACGGTAATGTTTTTTTCTTTTCCTGACTCAACTACGACGTCAATTCCGAGTTTTTTCACTGTAAAGGTGTGCTCGTTCTTACCTTTATTTTTTAATAACAATGTTGTTGTTTCTTCAATCGGAATAGTGATGACATTCGGATTAAAGTAATCATCGTTAAGTTCGACTTCAATCACTTTCGTTGACTCAATAGGTTGTGTTACGACGTTAGCTGAGGCAACTACGTTGATGGAGTCTAAAGTTATCACACTCACAATCATTACAAACAAACCGAGTAATGGAAATAACCACTTGTTCATAGACATTCGCAATTCTCCTTTTCTAAGTGCTTTTCTTCAATTAACCTGCATCATTAGTTTTAGGCTTATACTATACAGTCAAATAAAATATCAGTATCTTTAAATCAATTTTTTGCATTTAAATGGATTACAAAAGAAATTAACTTGGAGTTGTAAGGTATGTATGGGAAACACACCCACTTATTTTTTAGGACTGAATTCTCTGTAAAAACTATATAGCATATACACTATCTAGTTAAATTTCACATACCGTAATGGAAATAAAAAATTATTTTTTCAAAAAAATGTAGTAATTTCTTTTTGTACTTTGCTATAATTAGTTCGAATGTGGGCAGTATCAGAGCGAACTGCACCATGATTCGAAGCAGTACAAAAAATAATAACTTGGATTCTGCCTTGATCCAATAACGGACTGGGACAGAGGGATGAATAATGCCGACTAACACACAACCCTTCTGCCCTTTTATGGCCAGAGGGGTTTTTTATATGATTTCGGCCATCGCCTCTCTCCTGCATAAAGGAGGAGTAGTTTTTGAAAACAAAAACAGATTTTTTGAAGATGAAAGAGCAAGGTGAGCCGATTACGATGCTAACGGCGTATGATTATCCTTCTGCTAAATTAGCAGAAGAAGCTGAAGTTGATATGATTTTAGTTGGAGATTCTCTTGGGATGGTTGTACTCGGATATGATTCAACAGTACCTGTAACAGTAGAGGATATGATTCATCATACGAAAGCTGTACGCCGCGGAGCGAAAGAAACATTTATTGTAACTGATATGCCGTTTATGTCTTATCACATATCGTTACAAGAAACGATGGTGAATGCACGCCGCATCGTTCAAGAGAGCGGAGCACATGCACTGAAAGTAGAAGGTGCTGGAGAAGTTATATCAACGATTCATTATTTAACGAATGCAGGAATTCCTGTCGTAGCGCATTTAGGTTTAACTCCTCAATCTGTGGGAGTATTGGGTGGATATAAAGTGCAAGGAAAAGATGCTGAAAGTGCAAAGAAATTAATAGACGATGCAAAGAAATGTGAGGAAGCTGGTGCGATAGCACTTGTGTTAGAATGTGTGCCAATGCAGTTAGCAGAATTAATTTCGAAGCAATTAACAATTCCAATAATCGGGATTGGAGCGGGACAAAAAGTAGATGGGCAAGTTCTTGTATATCATGATCTCATCTCATATGGGGTAAATCGTGTTCCGAAATTCGTAAAACAGTATACGTCTGTTCAAGAGGAAATTGTACGTGGGATTTCTCAATATGTTGCTGAAGTGAAGACAGGGCAATTTCCTGAAGAGAAACATTCGTTCACAATGAAAGAAGAAGAATGCTTAGCGTTATACGGGGGAAAACAGTAATGAAAATCATAACTACAGTGCAAGAGATGCAGCAAATTACGAGCGAACTTCGTACAAGTGGAAAGAATATTGGTTTTGTTCCAACGATGGGTTATTTACATGAAGGGCATGCTACTTTATTACGCAAGGCAAGAGAAGAAAATGAAATTGTAGTTTTAAGTGTGTTTGTAAACCCACTACAGTTTGGGCCGAACGAAGATTTAGAGCGATACCCTCGTGATATTGAGAGAGATGAAAGTGTAGCAAAAGAAAACGGTGTGGATTATTTATTTTATCCGAGTGTAGAAGAAATGTATCCGGCAGAACAAACAACAACAGTAGAAGTTGTAAAGCGTACTGACGTATTATGTGGAAAACAAAGACCTGGTCACTTTTCTGGAGTTGCGACTGTACTAATGAAATTATTTAATATTGTAATGCCAAATCGTGCTTATTTCGGTATGAAAGACGCACAACAAGTTGCTGTAATTGAAGGATTTGTAACTGATTTCAATATTCCAGTAACGATCGTACCAGTTGATATTGTAAGAGAAGAAGATGGATTGGCAAAAAGTTCTCGTAATGTGTATTTATCACAAGAAGAACGTGAAGAGGCTTCTCATTTATACCGCAGTCTATGTATAGCGAAAGAAAGAATTGAGGCAGGCGAACGTAATTCAGAAATCATTACAAATCTTGTGAAAGAACATATTGAGACGTATACGAAAGGTACTGTAGATTATGCGGATTTATATGCATATCCGTCATTGGCAATAGTAGGGGAAATGGAAGGAAGAATCATTTTAGCTATTGCAGTTAAGTTTGAAAATGTAAGATTAATTGACAATATAACATTAACGGTTAAATAAGGGGGAGCATCTATGTTTCGCACAATGATGAGAGCAAAGTTACATCGTGCAACTGTAACGGAGGCAAATTTAAACTATGTAGGTAGTATTACAATAGATGAAGATTTAATGGATGCAGTAAATATTGTAGAGAACGAAAAAGTTCAAATTGTAAATAATAATAACGGTGCGCGCTTAGAGACATATGTTATTAAAGGCGAACGCGGTAGCGGTGTTATTTGTTTAAACGGTGCTGCAGCAAGGCTTGTACAACCGGGAGATAAAGTAATTATAATTTGTTATGGCTTAGTTACGGAAGAAGAGGTTCATAAACAAGAACCAAAAATTGCAGTGTTAGACGATCAAAATCAAATTGTTGAAATGTTAGGTGCTGAAAAGGCTGGTACAATATTATAAAAGAGGAAAGCTATCTCTATATCAGGAGATAGCTTTTTTGTGTATCTTTTCATTAAGATGAGATAAAACGTGGTATAGTAACATTATATGAATTATTGTTGTTTGAAAGGTAAGAAATTGAGGTGTTACATATATGAGTAAACGTTATGTCGTTGTTGATTTAGAGACGACAGGAAACTCCTGGAAAGACGGGAAAGATAAAATTACCCAAATTGCAGCTGTTGTAGTAGAAGATGGAGAGATATTGGAGATTTTTTCATCTTTTGTTAACCCAAAGAGAGAGATTCCCGTATTTATTACAGAATTAACAGGGATTGATGAAAGTCTTGTAAAACAAGCCCCGTTATTTCAAGATGTAGCCCCGATGATTGTTGAGCTATTACAAGGTGCCGCTTTCGTTGCGCATAATGTTCACTTTGATTGGAATTTTTTAAACGAAGAATTAAGGCAGGCTGGATATACAGAAATACATTGTCCTAAAATCGATACGGTTGAATTGGCACAAATTCTTTTGCCAACAGCCGATAGTTATAAATTACGTGATTTAGCTAAGAAACATGAACTCGAACACGATCAACCACATCGTGCGGATAGTGATGCTCTTGCGACAGCAGAGCTGTTTTTACAATTTTTAAATGAAATTGAAAAATTACCACTTGTTACATTACAATCACTTTATGAATTGAGTGATGTTTTCCAAAGTGATATAGCTGATGTGCTTTCTGAAAATATTTTAAAGAAAGTAATGCATGGTAAAGAAATAAAAGCGGAATATGAAGTGTATCGCAATATTGCACTGAGAAAACGGAACTATTCCTTAAGTCTTGGAGAAACATATTCATTAAAGTTTGATGCTTTCTTGAATAAAACGATGGATAAACTGGAATTACATATGCCGAAGTTTGAAAGAAGAGAAAGTCAGCAAATGATGATGAAAGAGATATATACGGCGTTAAGAGATTCTCGTTTTTCTCTTATTGAAGCAGGTACAGGGACGGGAAAGACTCTTGCTTATTTACTTCCTAGTCTTTATTTTGCGAATAAAAAAGAAGAACCTGTCGTTATCAGTACACAAACGGTACAACTTCAACAACAAATACTTGAAAAAGAAATTCCGTTATTGCAAAAAATAATGCCATTTTCATTTGAGACAGCTCTTCTAAAAGGGAGAAAGCATTATCTTTGTTTACATAAATTTGAATATGCTTTGCAAGAGGAAGAAAAAAATTACGATATGGCACTTACGAAGGCGAAAATTTTAGTTTGGTTATTAAAAACTGAAACAGGTGACCGAGATGAATTAAATATTCCAGAGGGCGGAAAGTTACTTTGGAATCGTATTTGTAGTGATGCGTATAGTCCGGGCGGTATGCAAAGTAATTGGTTTAGTCGATGCTTTTATCAGCGAGCGAAAAATAAAGCTTTATTTGCAGATATCGTTATTACAAATCATGCATTATTATTTCAAGATTTTTCAAGTGAAGAACCACTGTTTTCTTCATGTGAACATATAATTTTTGATGAAGCTCATCATATTGAAGAAGCTGCGAGTAGAACACTAGGTGAACAGTTCTCTTGTATGTATTTTCAATTGATTTTATCTCGACTTGGTACACTAGAAACGGATGATGTGCTTTCTAAAGTATATAAAATGATGAAAAAATCAGAGCAAGCATCCCGTTCTACTTTCCGTATGATAAGCCATAGTTTGAAGGAACTTAAATTTGATGCGGATGAACTATTCCAAATGTTACGTACTTTTATATTTAAACAAACAAAACAAGAACAAGGAACGAACAATATGCCGCTCATTTATCGATATAACACGGAAGTAGAGCAAGGTAAGTTGTGGGATAGTATTGTTGAGTTAACAAATCGTTTTGTATATGAATTAAGAAGAATAGTGACCATACTTGAGAAACAAGTAGATATATTGCAAAGTAAGTTAGAGTGGGAAATGCATGTTGTTACGGGTGAATTTATGCATTTAAGTGGGTTACTGAGAAAGATGGCAGAATCATTACAGTTGCTCATATTGGAAAAAAATGCATATGTAACTTGGATGGAGACGGAGACGAAAGGAACGATTCATTCAACCATTTTATACGCGCAACCAGTTCATATTGGTGAAAGGTTTGCTGATGAATTTTTAACAGAAAAAAAGAGTGTTATCTTTACATCTGCAACATTAACAGTTAACGATACATTTGACTATATAAAAGAAGAGCTTGGCTTACATGATTTTGCTCCAAATACTTTACAGGTTCAATCGCCATTCCATTATGAGAAACAAATGAAATTAATGGTTTCAACGGATGTACCGTTTATTAAGCGAGTAAGTAATGAGGAATATATTGAATCTGTATCGGAACATATTGCCAAGATAGCAAAAGTTACAAAAGGGAGAATGCTCGTTTTATTCACTTCGTATGAAATGCTGAAAGAAGCGTATGCGAATTTGAAAAGCAATGATGAATTAGAAGGCTATCTATTATTAACACAAAGTGTAAACAATAGGAGTCGAAGTCGCTTAATTCGAAAGTTTCAAGAGTTCGACAAGTCAATATTGTTAGGCACGAGCAGTTTTTGGGAAGGAATCGATATTCCAGGAGATGCCTTGAGTTGTCTTGTCATTGTCCGTCTTCCTTTTACACCTCCTCATCAGCCGATGATGGAAGCGAAAGGTGAATGGCTAAAAAATCAAGGTGAGGATGTATTCGCAAAATTAGCGCTCCCGCAAGCAATATTACGTTTCAAACAAGGATTTGGGCGTTTAATTCGAACGAATACTGATACGGGGACGGTAGTAGTGTTAGACCGTCGATTGACGAGTTCTTCCTATGGAAAAAGATTTTTACAATCAATTCCTAACGTACCTCTTTATGAAGGACCGTTAGAAGAGTTGTTGGTGCAATTAGAAGAACCGTCAAATGAATAAAAATTGGAAGAAAAATACGCCTGAAGTACTTATAAACTTCAGGCGTAAAAAATGTGGGTAGGAGGAATTTTATTTTTCTTACTTCTTGTATACAAAATGTATTGGTTTTCGACTTGAAACCTTTTTTTGCTGTACATGTCCTGCTATAATAGATGGGTGATGAAGCAGGGGTTGTAAAGAATGTACTCTTATTGTAACCGCATTGCGTTCTTCTATAATTAGAAATTTTTGTGTAACGGAGGAGTTTTTTCATGGAGAAGAAAATCGAAGTACTATCAACGACGCGTATTAAATATTCGTCAGATTTGTATAAAATTGTTGATAGTTTGAATCGTACGTTAAAAGAGCAGGACCTCATGTTCGGATTAGCATTAGACGAAAAAGACAAAGAAACAGCTGTATTTACGATTTACAGAACGTAGTGATACAATGAAAAAGTGGATCTTTGCAATCATTATCGTTATCGTTGCTAGCGGAATATATGGGGCGTATGTTTATAATAAAGCGATGGACAAGAAAATTCCCAAAGAGTCGAAATCTGTAGAAATTGCTAAAGAAAAAGCAAAGCTTACAAAAGTGACATCTGTTGATTATTACAACGGAAAAGCTGCATATACAGTCGTACAGGGTACAGATGAAAAGGGAGAACATCTTATCGTTTGGGTGCCTGAGAAAAAAGGGGATACCGTAGTAAGGAAAAAGAGTGAAGGTATTTCCGAAAAAGAGGCTATACAAAGAACAATAGAACAAGTCGGCGATAAAGAATCAAAAAGAAAGCCGAAAGAAATTCTGAAAGTGAAATTAGGCTTTGAAAAAGGTATTAGAGATGGTGTACCAGTAGAAGTACCATTATGGGAAGTTACATATATTGATTATGACAATCGTTATAATTACTACTATCTTGAATTTAAAGATGGGTCGTTTTTAAGACGATATAGCGCTCAAAAATAGATGTAGGGGGAACTACAAATGAAATTAGCAAAGCGAGTAGCTGCTTTAACACCGTCTTCAACTTTAGAAATTACAGCAAAGGCACAAGCGTTAAAGGCAGAAGGTCATGATGTAATTGCATTAGGGGCAGGAGAACCTGACTTTAATACACCAGAGCATATTATGGAAGCTGCGCATAAAGCGATGTTAGAAGGGCATACGAAATATACGCCAACAGGTGGATTACAATCGTTAAAACAAGAAATTGTGAAGAAATTTACGCGCGATCAAGGCATTCAGTATGAGCCATCTGAAATTATTGTATGTAATGGTGCAAAACATGCATTATATACATTATTCCAAGTGTTGCTTGATGAAGGAGATGAAGTTATCATCCCAACTCCTTACTGGGTAAGCTATCCAGAACAAGTAAAGCTTGCTGGCGGTAATCCGGTTTATGTAGAAGGTTTAGAAGACAATGAGTACAAAATTACAGCAAAGCAGTTGCGTGAGGCAATTACAGAGAAAACGAAAGCAGTTATTATTAATTCACCGAGCAATCCAACAGGAATGATTTATAGCAAAGAAGAATTACAACAGCTTGGAGAAGTATGTTTAGAACATAATATTTTAATCGTTTCAGATGAAATTTATGAGAAGTTAATTTATGGTGGTGCGGAATATACTTCAATTGCCCAGCTTTCTAATGCATTAAAAGAACAAACCCTAATTATTAATGGTGTATCTAAATCTCATTCTATGACAGGATGGCGTATTGGATATGCAGCTGGAAATAAGCAGCTGATTAAAGCGATGACGAACTTAGCGAGTCATAGTACGTCAAACCCTACTTCAATCGCTCAATACGGCGCAATCGCGGCATATGCAGGCTCACAACAACCTGTAGAAACAATGCGCCAAGCATTTGAAGAGAGATTAAACATTATTTATGATAAATTAATTCAAATCCCTGGCTTTACTTGTATTAAACCGCAAGGCGCGTTTTACTTATTTCCTAATGTAAAAGAGGCTGTAGCTTTATCAGGATATGATACAGTTGATGAGTGGGCGAAAGCTTTATTAGAAGAGGAAAAAGTTGCTCTTGTGCCGGGTACAGGATTTGGGGCTCCAAATAACGTTCGTTTATCATATGCGACATCTCTTGAACAAGTAGAGAAAGCATTAGAACGTATTCATACGTTTATGAAAAGTAAAGTGAAAGCTTAATTGTATATTTCGTTAATACAATAAAAAACCTCTCTATATAATAGGGAGGTTTTTTTGACGAATTGTGGCAAAAAGAAATAGCGAAAGGTGTGTTATACTAGAGAACGAGGTGTTTGGTGATGAAAAAGAAAATGATGTTACAGTGGTTTGAACAGGGAAGCATTGCGATTCCAAAATTACTTATGATGCATTATAAAAAATTAGGGTTAAATGAAACGGAATTTATGGTTTTACTTCATGTGCATACATTTTTAGAATCGGGAAATTCGTTTCCGACTCCGTCGGAGATTTCCGAACGAATGACAATAGCGGAAATGAAATGTATGGAAGTAATTCAAACATTGATTCAAAAAGGTTTTTTATCACTAGAAGGTGGACAAAGATCAGAAGCGATGATGTGTGAAAGTTATTCTTTACAACCGCTATGGGAAAAAATATTGCATTTCTTAATGAATGAATCAATAGAGGAAGAACAAAAAGAAAAAAAACAACTGCAAGTAAATTTATATACAGTATTTGAAAAAGAATTCGGAAGACCACTTTCTCCATTTGAATGTGAAACATTGGGAATGTGGGAGGATCAAGATCAACATCATCCGAATTTAATTCAAGCGGCTCTACGAGAAGCTGTGATGAGCGGTAAGCTGAACTTCCGATATATTGATCGTATTTTATTTGAGTGGAAAAAGAATGGAATTAAAACAGTAGATCAAGCTCAAAATCAAGGACGGAAATTTAGAGCAAATCAGCAACGAGCGCAACAAGTAACAACACAAGAGACGAAATTTACTGGGAAAGTGCCTTTTTATAATTGGTTGGAGCAGTAATGTAGGAGGAAGTCTATGTTAAATAAAACGCAAATTCGTTATTGTTTAGACACAATGGCGGATATGTATCCAGAAGCACATTGTGAATTGATTCATGATAATCCATTCGAACTTGTAATTGCAGTGGCATTATCTGCACAATGTACAGATGCACTTGTAAATAAAGTGACGAAAAATTTATTTCAAAAATATAAAACACCAGAAGATTATTTAAGTGTTTCTCTAGAAGAGTTACAACAAGATATACGTTCTATTGGATTGTATAGAAATAAAGCAAAAAATATTCAAAAATTGTGCCGAATGTTATTAGATGATTACAATGGAGAAGTGCCGAAAGATCGAGATGAGCTTACGAAGTTACCTGGTGTAGGACGGAAGACAGCAAATGTTGTAGTATCGGTAGCATTTGGGATACCGGCAATTGCTGTCGATACGCATGTAGAGCGGGTGAGCAAACGATTAGCGATTTGTAGATGGAAAGACTCTGTATTAGAAGTCGAAAAAACATTAATGAAGAAAATTCCGATGGATGAATGGGGCGTTACACATCACCGTTTGATTTTCTTTGGACGTTATCACTGTAAAGCGCAGCGACCACAATGTGAAGAGTGTCGATTGCTAGAAGTGTGTCGCGAAGGAAAGAAGCGAATGAAGGGGAAATAAAGGATGGAGCGAGTTATAGGAGTACCGAAAGAATTTCGGTACTTACCATTTTTTCAAAAAAACGCAAATTCGATTAAGTATCATACAGACCAATCTTTTGAAGAAATCATACAAAATACTTACTTTATATTTGATATAGAAAGACAATATGAGCCGTGGAATGAAATTGAAAACAGTATTCCGGTAATGTTGAATGTATGGAAAAATAAGCATGAAGACATTGCCACATTATTTCGAAACAGAAAGAAACAAGAAGCTGAAGGCCCGATGATTCTTTTTGCAGCACATTTGTTATCAATTGTATATTGGCTAAATGAGCAACCTGTTCATAGTTTGAATGAAATGGAAGATTACACGAGTGAATTGGAAGTACAACCAGTTAATTTTATGGAGCGATATTCGTTCATTATAAAGAAACCAAATAATTATCATTCTTATATTCAGTTAGCACAGTTGTATATTGAAATAGAAAAGTTATATGTAAAGAAAATGATAACAAAAAAGAAGTCCTTTCCTCGTTAAGAGAAAGGACTTCTTTTTTTGTATTAAGACTCTGTTGTAACAACATTTCCGTCTGCGTGAGGTGTATCTTCACCTGTATTTTGTTGTTTCTTAGCCTCTTCTTCAGCTTTCTTTTGAGCCTCTTCTTCAGCTTTTTTCTTAGCTTCTTCTTCGGCTTTTTTCTTAGCTTCTTCTTCAGTTTTTTTCTTAGCTTCTTCTTCAGCTTTCTTTTGAGCCTCTTCTTGTTGTTTACGTTGTTGTTCTTGTTGCTCTTGTTGTTTACGCTGTTCTTCAGTAGCCTTTTTCTGAGCTTCTTCTTGTTTTAGTTTATCTTCATTAGCTTTTTTCTGAGCTTCCTCATCAGCTTTTTTCTTAGCTTCTTCTTCGGCTTTCTTTTTGGCTGCCTCTTCCTCAGCTTTCTTAGCGTCTGGAGTTCCACCAGGGGCAGTGAAGGATGCACCAACTGCAGGACTTGTTCCAGTACCTTTTTTCGCTACTACAGAGAAGCTGTAAGTAACACCAGGCTTAATACCACCAAGAGTAGCTGTTGTACCGCTAACTGATAAGCTACCGCTAGAACCGTCTGTAGCTTTATAAGTTGCCGCATAAGCATCAACTGCTGTTGGGCCAGACCAGTTTAGTGTAACTGTACTAGCGCCATCGAAAGCGACATTAAGGCCACTAGGTGGATCTACTTTAATTTCTTTAATTGCATCTTTTTTCGCACCTTTTACGTATAGCTCGCCGTTTATTTCTTGTACAGAAGAAGGGCGTTCGAAACGAGATTTATCTGTAGCGAATTTGCTCATCATTACTTGGAACATTTGTTGCGCAATTTTAGTATAACGATCGCTAATGTAATTTTCTGGACCATTCTTTTCGTAACCAGTCCACACAGCCATCGTATATTGTGGTGTATATCCAGCGAACCAGCTATCTCTGTTAGCATCAGCTGGGATGCCATATTTTTTTACATCTCTTGCATCAAAGTTTTGTGTTCCTGTTTTACCAGCAACGTCAAAGCCAGAAACATATGCTGTTGGCCCTGTACCGCCGGAACCAGGTTTTACTACGTCACGAAGAACGTCAGTAACCATGTAAGCTGTATGGTCGTGCATTGCACGTTGTTCTTTCGGTTTAAAGCTTTTCTTTTTTCCGTCTGGGAAAATAACTTCTTTAACGAAATGAGGTTTATTGTATACACCGTCATTTCCAAATGCTGCATAAGCCCCAGCGACATCTAACGGAGAGCTTTCATTACTACCGATTGCAGTAGATTCATGTGCTATCCCATCTTTAAACGTCATGCCTAAACCTTCAGCAAACTCTTTTGCCTTAGGAATACCGACTGCTTGAGCTGTTTTTAAAGCCGGGATGTTTAATGACTTCTTCAATGCTTCACGAAGTGAAACGTCACCTTTAAAATTACCGGTAGCATTTTTAATCTTTGTGCCATCAGAGTAAGTATATTCAGAGTCATTTAATTGATGATAAGTAGACCATTGAAGGTTTTCAATTGCAGGACCATAATCGAAAATTGGTTTCATTGTTGAACCAACTTGGCGTTTTAAATCAACAGCCATATTATGACCTTTGAAAGTAGACTTACTTTCTTTACGCCCAGCACCAATTGCTCGAACTTCTCCAGACTGTGTATCCATAAATACAAATGATCCTTGGAACTGATCGTTTGGATACTTAATGAGATTGCCATCCATAATTTGTTCAGCGTACTCTTGAGCACCTCGATCAAGGGTTGTATGAATCGTTAAACCATCTGAACCGATATTTACATCAGGGTATTCTTTTTCAACTTCTTTTACGACAGCATCTAAAAATGCTTGAAACTTCATTTCAGTTAGTTCTGATTTTTTTAGACCCTCAGTTACAGGGATCTTTATTGCGTTATTCATTTCTTCTTTTGTTATATAGCCGTGTCGATTCATTAATGTTAATACAATATTACGACGATTTGTTGCTCGTTCAACATTTTCTGGTTTTGTTGGATCATAAATGTTAGGACCTTGAGGTAAGCCAGCGAGCATCGCAGCTTCATGTAATTGTAAGTCCTTTAAATCTTTTTGATAATATTTTTGGGCCGCTGTTGCAATACCGTAAGAGCGATTACCTAGATTAATCTTATTTAAGTACATTTCTAAAATCTCATGTTTAGAGTATTGTTGCTCTAATTTGTAAGATAAGTACCATTCTTGCACTTTTCGTTTTGCGGTTTTTTCCATCGTTAGAAAATAGTTTTTAACTACTTGTTGTGTAATCGTACTACCACCTTGGGAACCGAAACCACCAGTGACATTTTCCATAACTGCTTTTGTAGTTCGTTTAAAATCAATTCCATTATGGTCATAGAAACGTGAATCCTCAGTTGCAAGGAATGCATTTTCAACTACTTTTGGAATTTGATCGTAAGTAACATGGGTTCGTTTTTCCGCACCATATTCATAGAAAAAATCTCCGTTCTTATCAAGAAATTTTGTTGATAAAGGATTGACAAGTTTTGATTTGTCTAATTTTGGAGCGTCCTTTACCATAACAAAGAAAGCGGAAACGCCAGCTACGAGACCAACGATACCAAGAAGTAGACAACCTATAAGGAACTTCTTAAAAAAGGAGCCTTTTTTCTTTGGTTTTTTTTCTTTATTTGTTTCTTCCGTTTGATTTTTCGCATGATTTCGTTCTGTACGAGAACGATAATTATCTGACATTATACTTTCTCCTACCTTTCATTCTCTCCCTCAAAAGTCGAAAAAAGAGCCTTAGTGATGACTCTATCACGAAAAATAAACCGTGTCTAGTACACGGATATAATCAATCCGAGGGTGATAACCGCATGATAACAATGATCCATGCGCTTCTATTTCTTCTTTAGTAATTGACTTACGCCCACCATTATTTTGACGGTTCCAAAATGCAATAATATGTTTCGCATCGAGTAAATAAAATTCATCAAAAAGTGTAAATTTAATAATAACAAATGCAACTCCATTATGAGCAATTACTTGCTTCATATGTTCAATTTGATGAAGGTGGAAGTTTTGAAGTGGGAAACTAGTTTTGTTTTTTGTTTCCTTCGCTTCAAAATCGATGTATTTCCCTTTGTATACACCGTTGTAATCCGTTGTAGAAGGTTGTTTAAAATACGCTTCTTTTACCACTGCAGCACTTCGAGCGGGGTAATCTACTTTTACAATTTGAAGAGGTGTAGGTTTTTTATGTACACATGCAATATTATGGGTTAAGTAATATTGATTTGTTTCATTCAATTCCTCTTCAAGGGACATACCTCTATTACTATAAGTATGTTTTTTTATTGGTGTTTTAGGAGGTAGTGAAGCTTGATTGTACCTTTTTCCATTTGGGTAACGAATGGTCATAGTGTGTCCACTCCCAACTTGTTAAGAATTACTTACAAAGGTGATTATATCAAAAAATGAAAAAAGATGTGACCTTTTTGAAGAAAGGCATGATGACTTATTTATGTTTACATGGAATGATTACGAAAAAATAAAACAATATCGTAAAAATATGGTTTGTACAAAAGAAGAAAAAGCAATCATTCACACTATTAAAAAGAAAACAGAAATAGCTAATATGGACAACATTTCTCGGACACAATCGTATCAAAAATTTTATGTAAGAAATAGTGAAATCAGGTGGTCTTTTTTAGCGAGTATGGTTTCGAGAAATGCAGGCTGGAATATGACTGATTTAGAAGGAAGATATTATGCTACTGTTTTGCCTCGATTAGTAAAAAAACATTTGTTTCTCATATATGAACAGGCTAATTGGATTATTTTCTTAGATGCATTTCCACAGTTACTACTATATGAAGAAAGCAAGAGGAGACGTATACCTCTCTTTCATTTGTTGCAATTTTTCAACGTATCACTTTTCATGGAAAAAGAATGGACATTTTTCTGGGAGAAAAAAGATATGAATAGGCTTATGACAGCGCTTATTATAAATGAGCAAAATAAAATTCAAAAACCAGTTATTGAGAATAGCTACTTTAAAAAACATGTATTTCATACGGCGCTTTTTAAAGTTCAAGACATGTTGCATATTAGTGCAGTTATTTTTCCAACCATTGAAGGAGGGATGTATGGGTTTTCAGTTTATCAATTTGAAACGTTGCAAAAGCGTATAGAGCTTGGGAAAAAATTAGCGTGGTTATTGTTTCATCCGACTTATAAACGTTTATTTTATAAGTTTGCACTACAAACTACACATACTGGCTCTAGAGAAGATTATGAATATTACTTAAGGGGAACTAGAAAATCCTATACACCTGCACTAAGAGATGTGTATTCTCTTGTTGCACATGAGGAAATAACAATGAGGGATTGGTTTTGTGAAGATTCGAAAATGAATGCATTGTTTTTATTTGAAGAACCGAAGGATGAAGTTAATATAAAGGAATGGTATAGAAGAAAGAGGGAGCAGATCTATGCAGTTTCTATCGTGAATCGTTTTGTTAAAAGAATAGACGAGTTCATGATATAATAAAAAAGAAGTCCCATCTTTATAAATGAAGATGGGACTTCTTAATGTGAAGAAATCCTGCTAAGTGTGTTAAGATTTTAATCTCAAAACTGAATGAAAGTAGAAGATTAAGGGGGATTTAGAAATTAGTAGTTTGGAAAAGCCCCATTAATTAAACTTTCACTTTATGTAGCAGGGAAGTTTGGGCCATCAAGCTTTGGATTACCAGTCTCGGGTTTATTTTGTTGTTTGTTTTGTTTTTTCTTTTTTTCGTTTTTGTTCTTTGCCATCTTCATACACCTCCTTTTTGTATTGTTACCATTTCTATAAATGACATTCAAAATGATTTCTTTGACGAATAACAACTAGTTTTGTCATGTGTGCAGGAGTGAAGAATTATCCGGCGAAATTACATGACAAAGGAAAAGCAAAGAAGGGGGCGTTTTGTATATGGCGATGGTTCAGAAAGTAGATGTAATGAAAAAAATGGATCAAATGTTAAGTTCTCTCGATTTGCTGGAAATGAATATAGGAATTAGAATAAATCATGCATTGAAGGATAAGAGCGAAAAAATATGTAATAAGATAGAAATAACAGAAATGCATATTGAGCATATGGAAAATAAATTAGTGCATCACGAAGAAAAAGGGAATTGGGTGAAGACGTTTCAAAACATCGTAGTGAGTGCATAATAAGGTGGGAATGAAATGGAGTATGAAGCATTAATACAGTCTTCAGAAAAACTCATGCAGTATAATAATGAAGCGAATGTAAAAAAAAGAGAAATAATTGAATATGACTTTTATAAGGATATGAAGCCGTTTGTAGACATAGTAGATGAGGAATTAAAGGTGTGGAAAGAATTAGCTTATACGTGGATTAAGGAAGAAAAACCGAAGTATATACATGTACAGCAAATTGATCAAGTGTACGATAATTTACAAACGAATGTGTTACAATGTTTTGTAAATAAAGGAAAAGGTAAACGTTTTTTTGAAACACATCAAGCCATTTCGTATACTTTGCAAAATATAGTTGAGCAATGTAAATAACAAGAGGGGAAACCCTCTTGTTTTTTTAAGCTTCTGTCATTGTTGTAGGTTTTGTTGCACCGTTTATTTCTAATTCTTTTATTAATGTTCGGTAATCCGATATACATATTTTTCCTTCGAGATAACAATGTCTCGCAAAGTCTAATAATTCATTTACATTCTCTGTGTAATACCCCTTCTTTTGAGAAAACGCTTGTTTTAAATCCCCTAATACCATGTTGATTCCTCCCCCATGAGAATCTTCTTCTTAATTATCATAGCATGGAAGGGTTTTCTTTTTTAATTTTTTAAAAATTTAAACTTCCGACAAAAATAGACAGATACTCCGTCACACAAATTATTTTACAAGTACATATTATATATGTAGAAACTTATGTGAAGGAGGAGAGAATGCATGTTTCAACAATCTAACGTATATCAGCAACCAAATCCATATGCACAGCAAAATATGTACCAATATAATACGGATACATATTTACGGTATAATATGTATCCTTTCGAGCCTCATTATGGAAATCAAAATTATTACCAGCCATTTGAAGTATCGTTTATGAATCAACAGCAACAGCAGCAACCCTATATGAATCAATCGCAACAAGAGCAACAATCCTATATGAATCAGCAGCAACCTTATATGAACTCACAATATTATATGCCACCACCACCATCATCTCCCTATGGAAATCAACAAGCGATGTTTTATCCGCCAAAACAACCGTATCCGACGATGAATAAACAAAAGCAACAACAGCAACCAAGTCAGTTTTCGAGCTTTGTTTCCCAATTTAAAAATTCAGATGGTAACTATGATGTGAATAAAATGATGAATACAGCTGGACAAATGATGAATGCGATGAATCAAGTGACGGGGATTGTTAAGCAGGTTGGAGGGTTCTTTGGTAAGTGATGATGGTTTGTTGTCCATAATGAAATAGTATGAATGAAGTGTAGCACTAGACAAATTTCCATGAAACAAATGGGTATATATAACAAACGGCTTCACCTCTTTTCTCATATTGTAAAGTGTAATCAGATTTTCTTAACGAGAGAGGAGAGAAAAAACTATGCATCATTGTCATCCTTGTTTTGGAGGGCATAAGCCTGTAGGACCTATTTGTACGACTGCTCCTGTCATTCATCCGACGAAACAGTGTGTAACACATTCTTTTTCAACAACGGTGGTGCCACACATTTTCCCAACGCATACGACACATGTACACCATCAACAAATTAAAAACCAAAACTTCTTCCCGCAAACAAACTCAAATGTAAATGTTGTAGATCCAATCGATCCAGGATTTGGCGGTGGATGTGGACCATGTGGTCATGGTCACCATCACCACGGTCATCAAATATCTCCATTTGGACCAGGGCCAAATGTATCCCCATTTGGACCAGGACCGAATGTATCCCCATTTGGACCAGGACCGAATGTATCACCGTTTGGACCAGGACCGAATGTAGGACCAAATGTAGGACCAAATGTTGGTGGAATATTTAAAAAGTAAATGATATGTTAGAACTAGCAAAATGCTAGTTCTTTTTTTGTAATTGGAGTGTTGATATGAAAGTTGTTGCTGTAACAGGATATAAGCCATTTGAACTTGGAATATTTAAAAAGGATCATCCAGGAGTAGACTGCATAAAAAAAGCGCTGCATCGTAAATTAACTGCTTTTGTAGAAGATGGTTTGGAGTGGGTTATTATAAGCGGCCAGCTAGGTGTAGAATTGTGGGCTGCTGAAGTTGTTTTTGAAATTCAAGTAGCATATCCAGATTTAAAATTAGCGGTATTTACTCCTTTTTTAGAACAAGAAGAAAATTGGAAAGAAGATAACCGTGAATATTACGAATTTATTCTTTCACAAGCAGATCACATTGATAGTATTACGAAACGGAAGTACGAAAGCCCAGAGCAATTTAAATTAAAGAATCAATTTTTTATTGAAAAAAGTGATGCTCTTTTAGCTGTATATGATGAAGAAAAGCCTGGGAGTCCTAAATATATTGTAGAAGTAGCTAAGAAAAAAGGAGAAATAGAAAATTATCACAGTTATTTCATTCTTTTTTCTGATTTACAAGATATAATAGAAGAGGAACAGTGGAATAATGCAGAGTAATATGTAATATTGTACTCGTATATATGATTGACAAAAGGCATTGTTTCTGAAAAAATTTAGTTAATGAAAGTTTTGGCAAAAATTTGAGGTGAAGAAAATGATTTCGGATAAAATTAAATTAACGGCGAAAGATATTTTGGAAAAAGAATTTAAAACAGGTATGAGAGGTTATCAACAAGAAGAAGTAGACAAGTTTCTTGATATGATTATTAAAGACTATGAAGCTTTCCACAAAGAATTTGATCAATTGAAGCAACAAAATGTTCGTTTAAAACGAGAATTAGAAGAACAAAAACTAGCTGCAACACAAGCTCCACAACAACCTGTACAAACACCAGTTGCACAACCGGTATATAACAACACGAATACGGATATTTTAAAACGTTTATCTAACTTAGAAAAAGCTGTATTTGGAAGTAAGTTATACGAATAAAATAAGGTGGAAACAAGGTTGAGGCATTGTACATAGAAAAAAACATTGCAAAATCTTTTTGTTTCCACTATACTAATGGATGTCATAACGTTTGGGCAATCGCTGCAACGCCAACGTTGTAGAGGAAAGTCCATGCTCGCACGGCCTGAGATGGCTGTAGTGTTCGTGCCTAGCCAATTCATAAGCTAGGGTATTCTGGCTGTAAGGCTGGTTTAACGGCAGGGAAAAAACCTAAGTCCTTTCGGATATGGTTTGACTACCTTTAAAGTGCCACAGTGACGAAGTCCTTGAAGAAATGATAGGAGTGGAACGAGGTAAACCCCACGAGCGAGAAACCCAAATAATGGTAGGGGAATCTTTTCCAAGGAAATGAACGACGGAAAAGGACAGGTTTTCATAACCTGTAGATAGATGATTGCTACCGGAGTACGAGGCGTGGGCCGTTTGCAGTACAAAGGAACAGAACATGGCTTACAGAACGTTATGAACCAACTATGAAATAACTCAGCTCTCCTTTGTTAGAGGAGGGCTTTTTATTTGTATGAATTTATAAATTATGAGTTACAATGGTTAATGAGAAAAATTTTCGTAAAATGTAATGATTAATAGGACAAATTGCTATTAATTATTGTTTGAATATACATAAGAGGTGAATGCAAATGGGAAAAGTTACTTTAATTGCAACAGCGGCAATGGGTATTGAAGCGTTAGTTGCCCGAGAAGTTCGCGATCTTGGTTATGAATGTCAAGTAGAAAACAGCAAAGTAACATTTGAAGCAGATGAAAAGGCGATTTGTCGCACGAATTTATGGTTACGTACTGCGGACCGTGTGAAAATTAAAGTTGGCGAATTTAAAGCAACAACATTTGATGAGCTATTTGAAAAAACGAAAGCATTAAACTGGGGAGATTATATTCCAGAGAACGGAGAATTCCCTGTTATCGGTAAATCTCTAAAATCTGAGTTATTCAGTGTTTCGGATTGCCAACGTATCGTTAAAAAAGCTGTCGTTGAAAAATTAAAAACAACATATAAACGTACAACTTGGTTTGAAGAAGATGGTCCATTATTCCGTATTGAGATTGCAATGTTGAAAGACATTGCAACATTAACAATTGATGCGAGTGGTGTTGGACTTCATAAACGTGGGTACCGCATGGATCAAGGGGAAGCTCCTTTAAAAGAAACATTAGCTGCGTCTTTAATTAAATTAACGAACTGGAAGCCAGATCGTCCTTTCGTGGATCCTTTCTGTGGATCTGGAACAATTCCGATTGAAGCCGCATTAATTGGACAAAATATCGCACCAGGATTTAACCGAGGCTTTGCATCGGATGAATGGGGCTGGGTTGGGAAACAAAATTGGCGCGAAGCTCGTCAAGAAGCTGAAGATTTAGCAAATTATAATCAACCATTACAAATCATTGGATCTGATATTGACCATCGTATGATTCGAGTTGCACAAGAAAACGCAGAAGAAGTAGGTTTAGGTGATTTAATCACATTTAAACAAATGCAAGTAAAAGATTTTACAACAAAAGAGGATTATGGCTACGTCGTAACGAATCCTCCATACGGAGAACGTTTAAGTGAAAAAGCACTCGTTGAACAACTGTATAAAGAAATGGGACAAGTATTCCGCCCATTAGATACGTGGTCAGCGTATGTATTAACAAGTTACGAAGCATTTGAGAAGTGTTACGGAAAAGATGCATCGAAGAAACGTAAACTATTTAACGGATTTATCCGTACAGATTACTACCAATACTTCGGAAAACGTCCACCGCGTAATTCATAGTATAAAACTCCTCCAGCACGCATATACTGGCTATTATGTAATGCGTAAAGGAGGCAGTGATATGGATAGTTTTCAATTATCGATGATTCAAAAAGCTATTCACCGTACGTATGATGAGCTCGGAAAAGAAGTGGATAGTCAAGGCGTAATTGTAGATGAGATACAAAAAGCGCAAGAAGAATATTTATCAGCTCTTTCACATGAAACAGCGATTGATAAACGGTATTTAAAGTCATTAATATAGAAGAAAATTTTCCTTTTTCGAAAGGAAAATTTTTTTTCGTGTATTTCTAAGTATTGCAACAGGGGAAAGTGGCTGCACACATATGAGTAGCAGTTACTATATCGTTTTATAGAAAAACTTTTTGGTTGGAGGCTAAGGATGTTTACTGAGAAGAGATTACCATTTGAAGTAGGAAAACAAGATAATTTTTATGATAAGTTGAATGAGTGGATTGGAGATGTATTTTACGACATCCTTCCGGAAAAAGGCTTTGAAGAGCGTGATGAACAAATCTTTATGGCGTTTCAATTAGAGCGTGCTTTCCAAGAGAAAAAAGTTATGTTCGCAGAAGCGGGTGTAGGAACAGGGAAAACGATTGTATACCTTTTATATGCAATTTGTTATGCGCGTTATACAGGAAAACCTGCTATTATCGCTTGTGCAGATGAAACATTAATTGAGCAGCTTGTGAAAGAAGAAGGGGACATTGCTAAGTTATCAGAAGCATTAGGACTATCTGTTGACGTAAGACTTGCGAAATCGATGGATAACTATTTATGTTTACGTAAACTTGAAGATGTTATGAGTGGACGAGCTCCAGAAGTAATTGAAGACGTATATTATGAATTACCACAGTTTGTATTTGATCATGGTACGATGCAAAACTTTACTCACTATGGTGACAGAAAAGAATTTCCACTTTTAAATGATGAGGAATGGTCAAAAGTAAACTGGGATTACTTCCAAGATTGCTTCACTTGTGATTCACGTCATCGTTGTGGACAAACTCTTTCTCGTGAACATTATCGTAAAGCGGCAGATTTAATCATTTGTTCTCAAGATTTTTATATGGATCATATTTGGACGTACGATGCTCGTAAACGTGAAGGACAAATTCCATTATTACCTGAAAGTAGCTGCGTTGTATTCGATGAAGGACATCTTGTAGAATATGCAGCTCAAAAAGCTTTAACGTACCGTTTAAAGCAAACGATGATGGAGCAGCTTTTAACGAGATTGTTACAGAACGATATTCGTGAAGAGTTTGCACATTTAGTAGAAGAAACAATTTGGCAAACAGAGCGATTCTTTGATGTGTTACAAGAGAATAAAAAGGAAATTGAAGGTTCTGATCGTTTAGAAATTACTGTGACAGAAAAAGTAACCGCAGAAGCGAAAAGACTTTATGCAAAAATCGGTGAAGTCGGTGATGCACTAGTATTTGAAAGTGAAATGCATACAGTAAACACATACGATTTAAATATCGTTGATGAACATTTAGATGTGTTAGAACATTCACTTCGTCTTTTCATGCATGAGAAAAATGTAATTACGTGGGGTGAAGAAGGTGATGGTGCCTTCACGTTAGTTATTATGCCGCGTGCAGTTGAAGAAGTGTTACAAGAAAAAGTATTCTCGAAGAAAATTCCATACATTTTCTCTTCTGCGACATTATCGGACAACGATTCGTTCGCATTTACTGCAAATAGCTTAGGGGTAAAAGATTACTTATCATTCTCAGTTGCCTCACCGTTTAATTATGAAGAGCAAATGGCAGTAAACTTACTTTCGCATACGAAAGAAAATGAATGGGAAAGAAAGTGTCAATATACACTTGAAAATATACAGAAAACGAATGGACGTACGCTCGTATTATTCCGTACAACGCAAGAACTTGCAGCGTTCAAAGAATATGTAAGTAAAGAGCAAATGTCAGTTCCGTTCTTATATGAAGGGGATCAAGAAATTAGTCAGCTCGTTTCTCGTTTCCAAAATGAAGAAGAGACTGTACTTTGTGCCGTTCATTTATGGGAAGGTTTAGATATTCCTGGTTCATCATTATCACATGTAATAATTTGGTCATTACCATTCCCTCCAAACGATCCTGTGTTTGAAGCGAAACGTAAGCACGTAAATGATCCATTCTGGGATGTAGATGTGCCATATATGATTTTACGTCTTCGTCAAGGGATTGGACGTTTAATTCGTACGAGCGACGATAAAGGTGCTATATCAATCTTCTTATCAGATACGGAAGATGAAAAAGTGATAGAAGCAGTGAAAAAGGTACTTCCGGTAGAAGGTAAAGTATTGTAAGGAAAAGCTTGGCGCTTGCCAAGCTTTTTTTCTATTATAAAAGGAATTTATGTTTCCGTGTCGAAATAAGTTTGAGGTAGAAAAAGGAGGTCTTTTATACGATGACAGTTGCTACATATGAAGTAGAAAAACAATTTTTAACATATGTGAAGAAGATAGAAAATTACGGAGAAGCATTAAGCTTAATGTTTTGGGATTTAAGAACGGGTGCACCAAAAAAAGGTGTGGATCAGCGTTCAGAAGTCATAGGGATGCTTTCGTCAGAAGTGTTTGCTATGTCGACTTCAGATGAGATGGGGAACTACTTAACTGAGCTTGAAGCTTTAATATCTGAAGATAAACTTTCTGAAACGACGAAGAAAATGGTTGAAGAGTGTCGTAAAGAATATGATAGAAATAAGAAAATTCCACAAGCTGAATACGAAGCGTATGTGAAATTAGAAGCGAAAGCGGAAAGTGTGTGGGAAGAAGCACGCGAAAAATCTGATTTCGAAATGTTCCGTCCGTATTTAGAAAAAATTGTTGAATTCAAAAAGAAATTTATTACATATTGGGGTTACGAAACATATAAATATAATACATTATTAGACATGTATGAGCCTGGTATTACAGTAGAAGTGTTAGATCATGTATTTGGTCAACTTCGTGAGCGTATCGTGCCGCTTGTAAAAGAAATCTCAGAGTCTAAAAAGGGATTAAAAACAAGTGCTTTATCGGAACACTTTTCGAAAGAAAAACAAAAGAACTTTACATTAGAGCTATTAAAGCAATTGAATTATGACTTTGAAGCAGGGCGTCTTGATGAAACGGTACATCCTTTCGAAATTACATTAAATAGAGGGGATGTTCGTATTACAACACGCTATGATGAGAAAGATTTCCGTATGGCTGTGTTTGGAACAATTCATGAATGCGGTCATGCTGTATATGAACAAAATATTGCAGAAAAATTTGAGGGTACACCGCTATGTAGTGGAACATCTATGGGTATTCATGAATCGCAATCATTATTCTTTGAAAACTTTATCGGTCGTAATAAATCATTCTGGAAGAAAAATTATGATTTATTAAAAGAGTATAGTGACGGTCAATTTAACGATATATCAGTCGATGAGTTTTATGATGCGATTAACGAATCGAAGCCTTCATTCATTCGTATAGAAGCAGATGAGCTTACATATCCGCTTCATGTTATGGTTCGTTATGAGCTTGAGAAAGAATTATTTGATGGTACACTACAAGTGAAGGACTTACCAGCGGCTTGGAATGATAAGATGGAAGCATATTTAGGAATTCGTCCAGAAAATGATGCACAAGGTGTATTACAAGATGTTCACTGGGCTGGTGGCTCATTTGGATACTTCCCATCTTATGCGCTTGGTTACATGTATGCAGCGCAATTTCAGCAAAGAATGTTAAAAGATATTCCAAACTTTGATGCATTATTAGAAGAAGGTAACGTGACGCCAATTCGTGAGTGGTTAACAGAAAACATTCATCAATATGGCAAAACGAAAAAGCCACTTGAAATTTTAGAAGATGTAACAGGTGAAGGGCTAAATGCAAACTACTTAGCTGATTATTTAGAAGCGAAGTATAGAGAGATATACGAGTTATAAAAAAGAGCTGCTTAATTGCAGCTCTTTTTTTAAAGGAGATGGGAGAATGGATTATACATTTACAGTAATGAACCAAAAGGAAGCAGAGGAAATTGCATACAACTGGCATTATGAAGGGAAATATTCCTTTTATGATATAGAGGCAGATCAAGAAGATTTAGCAGAGTTTTTAAGTATGGAAATGAGAGGGAACGATACGTTTGCTGTGAAGGAAAATGGTACTCTCATTGGTTACTTGAGTTTTTCTAAAATGAATAATCAAACGGTTGATATAGGACTTGGAATGAGACCTGATATAGCTGGCAATGGATTAGGGTTAAAGTTCGTGAAGGCTGGACTAGATTTTAGTGAAGAAAAATACGGCTGCAACTATATAACACTTTCAGTAGCGACATTTAATGAGAGAGCGATTAAAGTATATAAAAGGGCAGGATTTGAAGCAGTTGGAACGTTTATCCAGGAGACGAACGGTAGTTGTTTTGAGTTTTTGAAAATGAATTATATATGTAAAAATGACTAAAAAACAGAAGAGAGTTCTTCTGTTTTTTAGTTTAAAGTTTTTTTGTAACTACATTAACTTTCAGTTGCTAGCATGTGTACAGCTGCTTCATGCATCTCTTTCAAACCTGACACTTGAGCATATTCAGCAACAGTGATACTACTTGTTGTTAGAAGTTCGATAATATGTTCATCCATTCTTGACCAAGTTTTACCACCAGCATTGTCATAAGAGCTAATTAACTTTGTTAGTCCATCTTTCCCAAAGAGCAGATAATGTGATGTGAAATCTATAGAAACATCAGCTATCCCTACTTCTGTCCAATCGATTAAGCCAGTTACATTATTTTTCTTATCAATCAGGATATGACCTGGATGTATATCCCCATGCGTTATTCCTACATGAGATGGCCAAAAAGAATCTTCAGTTAGCCATGTTTGCCAACGATCCCATAATTTTTGATTGACATAGTATTGTTCCTTCACTCGATTCATCCTTTGTTTCATAGAAGCTCTTAATTCATTAGCAGTAAGAATTTCAATGCCGATATTATTAAATTCTTGTTGAGGTAATAAGTGTAAATTCGCTAGAACTTTTCCTAATGAAATATGGTATTCAGATGGTGCGTTTTTTTCATTAAAGCTCCATATATATCCTTGTTGTTCTATATCAATAGTGGCAGCAGGAACGCCACTTAGTTGCTTATAGGCAATTAAGTCTTCAGTGAATATAGACCAATCAGGAACTTGGAATCCTGCATGGTTTTTAATGATTTCCAATGCCTTTTTTTCTTGTAGGGCATGTCTCATAGATTCTGGTCTACGAGGAATTCTTAGTATCCATTTATCTCCGTTTTGTTCTTTAGCGTGTGCTACTTGAAAGTCAGCACCAGATTCATTGATTTTTATTGAATCTTCTAAGATATTTAGGCCTTCCTTAGTTGCTAATTGTTTAATTTTAAGTGTGTTCATTTTTATTTCCTCCAAATGCTTATTTTAATCTTAATGCTTGAGTACGTTTTCTGTTACCATTTTCCCCCTAACTACACCAATAGGATCAAATTAGTGAGATATAAGAAGATGTAATCATAAAAAAACCACAGACGGGCTTCTGTCTGTGGTTAAGAGTAAACGAGGATATAAGAAATAGAGGTCTCTCTTTGTATGAAAAAACATGCGACAAAAAGACAGATATATATCTGCCTTTCTCCATGTAGAAAGTGTACTTTTCCGTTGAAGATTATTAAAAATGTGCAGACTAATCCCGTTTACTCTGCTTTATGAAAACAGAGCCTTTGAACATATTAAGTTACTTAGTGTTCAAAGTTTGCTGACGTAGTCTTCCTGCATGCATCATTTTTAAAAACCCTCCTTTTAATAGTATAGTAACAATATACGTTGTTTATAAGTGAATATCAATAAAAAACACTAAATAAACATCCAAAAAATGTATATTAAAAAATAGAAATAAATGATGTTTGCTTTTGTAATTGGAATTTTTGCTAGAGGGTGTGTATGATTGAACTTTAGTAGCAAATAGCAAGCTTAGCAAGGAGGGGTAGAATGATTACAATTAAAACGAAAAGTGAAATAGATTTGATGCATGAATCTGGGAAATTACTTGCTTCATGTCATAGAGAAATAGGAAAAATGATAAAACCAGGAATAACAACACAAGAAATTGAGACGTTTGTTGAAGCGTATTTAGAAAAGCATGGTGCAACATCTGAGCAGAAAGGTTACAACGGGTATCCATATGCGATATGTGCGTCTGTAAACGATGAAATGTGTCATGGGTTTCCGGCCGATGTTCCTTTAAATGAGGGAGATGTTGTCACAATTGATATGGTAGTAAACTTAAATGGTGCGCTATCAGATTCTGCATGGACATATATAGTAGGGGATGTTTCTGACGAAGCAAAAAGGTTATTGCTAGTGGCTGAGAGTGCTTTATATAAAGGAATTGATCAGGCGGTAATCGGTAATCATGTAGGGGATATTGGTTTTGCAATTGAAAGTTATGCAAATGCTGAAGGTTTTTCTGTTGCAAGAGATTTTACGGGGCATGGGATTGGTAAAGAGATTCATGAAGAACCAGCAATTTTTCATTTTGGTAAACCGGGACAAGGACCTAAGCTGCAAGAAGGCATGGTAATTACAATTGAGCCGATTGTAAATGTAGGTATGCGCTATTCTAAAGTTGATTTAAATGGATGGACTGCAAGAACGATGGATGGGAAATTATCTGCTCAATACGAGCATACAATTGCGATTACAAAAGATGGGCCAGTCATTTTAACGAAGTTGTAATAGTGAATGTAAGAGTTTGCAAAAATCGAACGAAAATAGTGTTTTTATAAAATTTGTACGTGTTTTATTAATAAATACTTTTCAAAGTATAAAAATTGCGTTATAATCCTTCTATAAAATAAATAGTTAGCTACACTCATATAATCGCGGGGATATGGCCTGCAAGTTTCTACCGAAGTACCGTAAATACTTTGACTATGAGTGAGGACGAATATATTTGCTTGTTAAGCATTCTTTTTTGCGAAACTCCAAAAGCACGTCTCTCACTTGTAACGAGTGGTGGCGGCTTTTGGAGTTTTTTTATTGCATAAGAGGAGGAACAAACATGAAAGTATTACAAGAAAAGATTTTGAACGAAGGAAAGGTTTTATCTGGTGACGTATTAAAGGTAGATGCATTTTTAAATCACCAAATTGA
Source organism: Bacillus cereus group sp. N24 (assembly GCF_016483345.1). Lineage (NCBI taxonomy): Bacteria > Bacillati > Bacillota > Bacilli > Caryophanales > Bacillaceae > Bacillus > Bacillus cereus group sp. N24. Next base: position 219,738 of record NZ_JAEHCA010000003.1, on the reverse strand, counting down.
TCCGGTACTTATGCAAGAGATTGGAAAAGAATTTGCTAAACGTTTTAAAGAAGAGAACATTACAAAAATCGTGACGATTGAATCTTCTGGCATTGCACCAGCGGTTATGGCTGCATTAGAGCTTGGTGTAAAAGTAATTTTTGCAAGAAAACGTAAATCGTTAACGTTACAAGATAATATGTATGTTGCAAACGTATATTCATTTACAAAACAAGAAACAAATGAAATTTCACTATCTCGCACTCATATTGATGAAAATGATCGTGTATTGATCATTGATGACTTTTTAGCAAACGGTCAGGCTGCTTTGGGTTTAATGAGTTTAGTAGAGCAAGCTGGAGCAAGCATTGCGGGAATTGGAATTGTTATTGAAAAAGCATTTCAAGATGGAGGAAAGAAGCTTCGTGAACAAGGCGTTCGTGTTGAGTCACTAGCAGAAATTGCATCACTTGATAACGGCACAGTTACATTTGTACAGCAAGAAACTGCGGAGGTGAAATAAGCGATGAAGCAACATCCATTTAAAATCGCATCGCTAGGTATGCAGCATATGCTTGCTATGTATGCCGGTGCAATTATCGTTCCACTTATTGTGGGAGGCGGACTTGGCTTAAATCAAAAAGAGTTAACATATTTAGTCTCAATTGATTTATTAATGTGCGGCGTTGCAACAATTTTACAAGCATTATCAAATCGCTTTTTCGGTATTGGACTTCCAGTTGTACTAGGTTGTACATTTACAGCGGTTGGGCCGATGATTGCAATTGGGAAACAATACGGCGTGTCTTCTATTTATGGAGCAATTATTGCTGCCGGTTTGTTTGTTGTTATTTTTGCGAAATTATTTGGAAAGCTTGTAAAATTATTTCCCCCTGTCGTAACAGGGTCTGTTGTTACTGTAATTGGAGTTACACTTGTTCCAGCAGCGATTAATGATATGGCTGGCGGAGTAGGAAGCAAAGATTTCGGAAGTCTTGAAAACTTAGCGTTAGCATTTGGCGTATTATTATTTATCATCATTATGTATCGTTTCTTTGATGGATTTATCCGTTCTATTTCTATTTTATTAGGTCTTTTGTTCGGTACAATCGTTGCAGCGTTTATGGGGAAAGTAAGCTTGCAAGCTGTTGGAGAAGCAAATTGGTTCCACGGTATTCAGCCGTTTTACTTCGGTACACCGACATTTGAATTAACGCCAATTATTACGATGATTCTCGTTGCTTGTGTAGGGATTGTAGAAGCAACAGGTGTATACTTTGCGTTATCTGATATTTGTAATAAAAAGATCGGTGAAAAAGAATTAACAAAAGGCTATCGCGCAGAAGGGTTAGCGATGGTGTTAGGTGGTATTTTTAACGCATTTCCATATACAACTTACTCTCAAAACGTAGGACTTGTTCAATTAACAGGAGTAAGAAATCGCGTTATTATTTATACTTGTGGTGGTATGTTAATCGTTCTTGGGTTCATTCCAAAAATCGCAGCTATTACAACAATTATTCCGAAATCAGTACTTGGTGGTGCGATGTTAGCGATGTTCGGTATGGTTATGGCATATGGTATTAAAATGTTAAGTAGCGTTGATTTTGGAAAGCAAGAAAACTTATTAATTGTTGCATGTTCTGTCGGAATTGGGCTTGGGGTTACAGTCGTTCCGACATTATTCTCACAACTTCCAGAAAATATTCGTATTTTAACAGATAACGGAATTGTGCTAGGAAGTGCATCAGCAGTCCTTTTAAATATTGTATTTAATATGGTGCCGCAGCGAAAAGGGAAAGTAAAAGAAGAGCCAGTTTCGATGCAAAATGCAGTAAGAGAAGCATAGAAAAGCAAGGTCTCGTTATGAGACCTTGCTTTTCTTTTTAAGTGGCATCATTTTCCCATACGTACCAAGCCGCCAAATGTACTCAAGTGGCCCGTATTGATAATGTGAAAGCCACCAGCGGCTAATAAAGATTTGTAACGTATAAAAACTGATGCAAAATAGAGGTCCTACCCATAATGGAGCAAGATAATCGTTTTTGAACAATAGTCCGAATACAAGTAATGTAACAATTGTATGTGAGATGTAATTTGTTAACGCCATTCGTCCAACATATTGGAATGGGCGTAATAATGTTTGCCATTTTTCTTTTTGTAATAAACGCATTAGCGTGAAAATGTAGAAGATGAATAATGTTTTTCCACTGAACATTGTAAAGGCCTGCATATAAATTGGTTCATAAAATGGTTTTGATAAGAAGTAACGGACCATGAAGAACCACATTGGTAATGTTAAAATGAACGTAATAATTTGCCATTTTTTAAGTTTTGTATCTAACTCTTTCGTGCGGCGGAAAATATCCTTTTTACCGGCGTATAAACCAAGTAAAAATAGCCCAACTGTTTCTGGGAGCATTGTAATATTTAATACTATTCCATCAGCATAAAATGCATGGAAACGATTTTGTATTTGTGACACCCAGTCTTCAAGTGGCATGACTGGTAAGGAGAATCCAAGTTCAGCCTTTGACATTAAGGCAACACTAATACTAGCAATTAGTATAAGAAATTGAAAAATACTTAATAAAGCAATTGCCCATATTAAAATGGTACGAGGTTCTCTCTTATAAAATAAAAATAAGAAAAATCCAGCGATTGCATAAGTATGTAAAATGTCTCCGTCCCATAAAAGCACATAATGTAAGAAACCAAATAATAATAAAATAAGTAAGCGACGAACAAATAAAGTTTTTGGTCGATCTGTTTTCGCTTCAGCACGAGTCATAAAAATATAAAAGCCTAGTCCGAATAAAAACGAAAAGATAGTATAAAACTTTGTTTGAATAAACATATCGTAAATTAGACGGATATAACTATCTAGTCCCTCATAAACTCCTGAAAGATCACGTGAGTCAATTCCAGCAATAATAGGCCAGTTAACAAGAAAAATACCTAGTACAGCTATTCCCCTAATGATATCAATTGAGTGTATCCTCTCGCCTTGCGTGAGATTTTGTGTCATTATTTTCCTCCTTAATAAGTAATTCCCTTTTATTATACAAAATGTAAGGGGGAGGGGATAGAGGGGATTTCCAATTTTTAAAACTGTTAAGATGTGTATTATGAGATATAATAAGAGTGCACAGCAAGTTTTAAACTTCTTTAAAACAGGCAGTAAAGCTCCTTTTCCCGAAGGAGCTTTCTTTTTTAGAAATTTGTTGATAATGATTCTCTTTAATGATAAAATGTATTCAAAAGTGATAATCATTATCAAAAAAAGGTTGGTGCGCGAGTATGATATATGCATTAGTAGCAGGTACAGTCGCTGTATATGCAGTTATTGCGAAATATGTTTTAAATGGAGTAGGAACAGCAAAATGAATAAAATGACATAAAATCCCTTTCATTTGTAAAAAGAATGAAAGGGATTTTTTATTTTTAATGAGAATATGCTGAAAATTTAGTATGATAGTAAAGTGAAACTGTAATCAATGGGGAGATGCATCTCTCACTGATTAAGAGCTCGCAAATAGCGGGGAAAAGTATATACATCTTGGATAAAGGGGAACAAGGGGATGACAAACATAGTACAGACAAACGGTATGAAAAAACTTGTTTGTTTTTATGAAGAGTGGCAAAAACACGGCGATGCAGAGAATAGCTTAAAGTTGTTTGAAGTGATTCAAAAATATAAACAAGAGCAGCTTATGATAGCATTCTGCGGCCACTTTTCGGCAGGGAAATCAACGATGATGAATCATCTATATAAAGCGCAGTTGTTACCAACAAGTCCGATTCCGACAAGCGCTAACGTCGTCAAAATTGAAAAGGGATTAGATCGTGTTGTTGTAACGGTCAAATCTGGAGAACAGTACGAATATGACGGTGCATATTCAGCAGAAGAATTAAAACAGATTTGTAAAGATGGCGATGAGGTAATTGGTGTTCATATTTATCGAAATGATGCGCCAATTCCTGAGGGAGTTATGTTAGTTGATACACCAGGAATTGATTCGACAGATGATGCCCATCAACTAGCGACAGAATCGACACTTCATCTAGCAGACGTAATTTTTTATATGATGGATTATAATCACGTCCAATCGGAAGTGAACTTACAATTTGTTAAAGAATTGAAACAACGTAATAAAACGGTTTATCTCGTTGTAAATCAAATAGATAAACATAAAGAAAATGAATTATCGTTTGAGAATTATAAAGATAGCGTAAAACAATCGTTCTCTAACTGGGATATTGAAGTAGATGGTGTTTATTATACGTCATTACGAATGATGAACCATCCACATAATGAAATTGGAAATTTAGAATCGTTAATTTCTTCTATTATGGAAGAAAAAGAGCAGTATGTAAGAACTGGAATGGAGCGAGAAACAGAATATTTATTAGGGGAACATTTCTCGTTTATTCTTTCTGAAAATGAAAAAGATCTTTTGAAATATGAGGAAGAGCTAGCATCACCGCTTTCCATTTTAGAGGTGGTTGAAAAAAAGGAAGAATTAACTGAAACGAAAAAGCGTGAGGCTAGTAAAGAATCTCATGTGAAAAACGAATTTATAAAAGGATTACAAGCTATATTAGATAATGCGTATTTAATGCCATTTGAAATGAGAGAATTGGCAAATGCGTATTTAGAAACGAAATTAACAAAATTTAAAGTTGGTTTGTTATTTGCGAAAGGAAAGACGGAGCAAGAAAAACAGAGACGTGTAGATGCTTTTTATTCTGCTTTGCAAAAGACTGTTGAAACACAACTTGATTTTCATGTGAAAGAATTTATTGTAGCTTTCTTAAAAGAAGAAGGACTGTTCACAGAGGAAATTGGGAAAGACATATATGCTTTAGAAATTGCTTTCGGACCAGAATTGTTAGGCGAGGTAATTAAACAAGGTGCGGGTTTTACAGGGGATTACTTACTGCTGTATACAGCGGATGTAGCGAACGAACTAAAGAAACGTTATTTTATAAAATCGCAACAAATTTTTGATAAGAGTGCTGTCGTTTTAAAGCAAAAGGTGAAAGAAGCAGTTGCTCGTATTGAAGAAGAAATTGAAACATATACGATGTTGCAAACAGCGAAAGAAATGCAATTACAATACAGTAAAAATTTTGAGGGATATGAAGGTTATTTACAAAATGTTTGGCACGATCGTGTTGCTACGCCTGAAGGAATGCAAATAGATGAGATATTGCAACGTAAAACACAAATTGTTAGTGAGAAATTCACACTACAAGAGCAAGAAATTGTAAACGAGAATGTAATGGTTCGTGAGGAAGAGATGAAAGGTACGGCAGTATTAAATATTCAGCGCATATTAGAAAAAGTGAAAAAAGCTGAAGCGATACTAGAGCCATTGCCAGCGCTGAAACATGTACAGCAAGAGGTAATAGAAAAAAGGCGACGTGTGGAAACGAAACAATTTACAGTCGCGTTATTCGGAGCATTTAGTGCTGGGAAATCATCATTTGCCAATGCATTGCTTGGTGAGAAAGTACTTCCTGTATCACCAAATCCGACGACGGCAACGATTAATCAAATTTTGCCTGTTACAGAGGAAAAACCGCACGGAACAGTCATTGTTCAGTTTAAATCAAAGCAAGCATTATTAGATGATATGAAAGCTGTTTATAAGCTGTTTCATTATGAGATTACTACGCTAGATGAAGCGTTAGCGCAAATTGATAAAGTTATGAAATACCCTTCGCCAAGTGGAAAGCAAAAAACAACATTTAGCTTTTTACGAGCGGTACAAAAAGGGTACGATGCCGTTTCTGCTCATTTAGGGGAACAAATACAAGTTACATTAGAAGAGTTCGCTGATTATGTAGCGAATGAAGAGAAATCATGTTTCGTTGAGTATATGGAGCTTTATTATGATTGTGCTTTAACAAGGCAGGGAGTAGCGCTTGTAGACACACCTGGAGCGGATTCTATTAACGCCCGCCATACGGACGTTGCATTCCAGTATATTAAAAACGCAGATGCTATTTTATTTGTAACATATTATAACCATGTATTCTCTCGCGCTGATCGTGAATTTTTAATTCAGCTTGGACGTGTAAAGGATACTTTTGCTCTTGATAAAATGTTCTTCTTAATTAATGCGGCCGATTTAGCAGAGTCCGAAGAAGAACTTGAAATGGTAAAAGGTTATATTGCAGACCAGTTACTACAATATGGTATTAGAAATCCGCGTTTATTTGCAATTTCAAGTTTATGTGCGCTTGAAGAGAAGCAAGGAAAGAGTGTTGAAAAAGAGAAGTACGGTATTTTACAAAACTCTGGGATTGCTAAGTTTGAAGAATCGTTTACGTCCTTTATGATGAGAGATTTAATGCTCGTATCTGTGCATGCTTTATACGGTGCATTGCAAGGGGCAGATCAGCTTTTAGTAAATATGATAACTGGTGCAAAGCAGGGGAATGACGAGAAAGAGAAGCAAACAAAAAAATATGAAGCAGAGCGTGATCAACTACTTCATATTATTTCATCATATAGTGTGCTTGCGGAAGAACAAGCGATGCAAAATGAAGTGAAAGAATTGCTTTATTACGTGCATCAGCGTCTATTCCTACGCTATAACGATGTGTTTACTGAATTTATTAATCCAGCGTCACTTCGAACGGATGGAAATGTAAAAGCGCAGTTGCAACAGTGCGTTATGGAATTAGTGGCATTTATTCAACATGATTTATTACAAGAAATGCGTGCGACATCATTACGCCTTGAAAAATGGATAGATGAAGCGATGAAGCGTGCAAAGAAAGAAATTGTAGTGAACTGTAAAGTAGAAAATGAATCAATTTCTATGAATGGAACAGCGGATTATGAATATAAAGATATTACACATAAAGAACCGTTTCCTTCAGTTGAAATAAAAGATTTCAAAAAAGCAGTAGCGCATTTTAAAAATGAGAAAAGCTTTTTTGAAAAAAATGATAAAGCTTTCATGCAAGAAGATGCAAAAGCTATACTAGAACCTTTCGTATCAAACTATGTAGCTGATGAAGAAAGCTTATTCGTTCATCATTATAAGCAAGAGTGGGATGCAAAATGGGGTTTATTCCAAAAAGTGATGCAGCAAGATATTGAGAATTATTATGAAAGTATATTATTTGCTTTAGCTGAAACAATTGATGTAACACTATATGAACAAAGTAAAGAGCAACTACAAAAGCAGTTAGTAGAAATTGAAAAAGAAATTTATATTATATAGTCGTTATGAAAAAAAGATTCGCTCAATTTTCTTTTGTAGCACCGTATCTAAAGATTTTACGAACCCTGCAAACTCATCAGTAGAAATCATATGAGTAAGAACGAGTCGTCTGCCGTCTGGTGTTTCACCGCATAAGACGAATGAAGAAAACTCATATGTTTTGTTTTCTACTACTAATTTTGGATAGGAATACGTGTCGCTTTTCTTCTTCTTTCCATCGATAGAGATGACGTTGCATTTTTTCTCATTGTTGTCCATGGTGAATCCCTCCTTTCTATTACTTATGGTAGACAAGGAGGGTTTAGAACAATAGAGGAGGGGGATTTTTATGTCTGTTGTAATAGATCATATCTCAAAAGAAGCTATACCGAAATCGCTATTGCTACTTGCCGATCCAAGTGAACGGCAAATTGATGCATATATACAAAGAGGATTAACATATGTAGCTAAGCAAGAGGACAGAGTTATAGGTGTATATGTTCTTTTAGAAACAAGGCCGAAGACGATGGAAATTATGAATATTGCGGTTGTAGAGTATATGCAAGGAAAAGGTATTGGAAAGAAGCTATTAAAGCATGCGATAGAAGCTGCTAAGGGATATGGTATGTGTAAACTTGAAGTTGGTACAGGTAATTCTAGTGTTTCACAACTTACTTTATATCAAAAATGTGGATTTCGTATTTTTTCTATTGATTTTGATTACTTTTCAAAGCATTATGAAGAAGAGATTATTGAAAATGGGATTGTATGCCGTGATATGATTCGGCTTGCAATGGAATTAAATACGAAAGTATAACTTATCTAGGGGGAAGAGAAGATGGAAGTACACAAAGCAATTACAGCACATTCTCGTAAACAAAATGAAATTGTAACAGCATTTTTACAATTAGATGCGCAGCGTGAAACAGCTATTGAGGCAGCAGTATCACTTGCATCAAATGGGAAAGAATTTTCGGTTGATGTCATTAATATGGTAACGAAACAAATTAATGAACTTGCAAAAAATGGCGTTGCACCGCAGCGTAAACTTGTTACAAAAGATATGGTTATGGAGTATGTAAGTCGTTTGCAAGAGAAAGAAGGTCGTTAAAGATGATAGTTACAGTCGAATGGTTACGTGCGCATATAGAAGATGAGAATGTCCGTATAATCGATTGTCGTTTTGATTTAGCGAATCCTAATTGGGGTAAAGAAAAGTATGAAGAAGAACATATTCCTCATGCGCTATATTTTGATTTGAATTTAGATTTATCAAGTCCTGTAACAGCACATGGTGGCCGCCATCCATTGCCAAATATTAAGGAGTTTGCAGACAAGCTTTCGCAAGCTGGTATTGATGAACATACGACAGTGATTGCGTATGACAGTCAAGCTGGTGCAAATGCTGCTCGTTTATGGTGGTTATTAAACTATGTAGGACATGAGAAAGTATATATATTAGATGGCGGAATACCAGCTTGGAAAGAGAATGGATTACATACAACAATGGAAATACCTGTTGTTGCACGAAAAACATTCAAAGCCAACGTACAAGATCATATGCTTGTTACGATGGAAACGGTTAGAGAGAATATTCATACAGGTGTAGACGTTACGTTAATTGATTCTAGAGAACCAAAACGTTATGCTGGTGTAGAGGAACTTGTTGATCCGAAGGCAGGACATATTCCGACAGCAGTAAATTATTTTTGGAAGGATGGAATTCTAGAATCAGGACAATTTAAAAAGGAACCTGAACAACAAGAACGATTCCAAAATCTTTCGAAATATAAGGAAACAATTGTATATTGTGGTTCTGGTGTTACGGCATGCCCGAACATCATTGCATTAAAATTAGCAGGTTTCCAAAATGTTAAACTGTATGCAGGCAGCTGGAGTGATTGGATTTCTTATCCAGAAAATCAAATTGCAAAAGAAGAAGATTAATCACTTGCATGCAAAAATAATTTGTATTAAAATAAGGTCACAAGCAAGAGATTGCTCGAAAAAGATTGTATTTTACACATTGGATACAATGTGATAATATAACGAAAAGCAAATAATACATCCTGCGGTGTACGTAACTTATTTATGTCTAAAACCGATGTTAGTTATACGGAAGCTCAATATTTAGCGACCATCATCAAGCCTTCCTTGTGGAGGAAGATGTACGGTAACTGTGAGGGCATCCACCTGCGAGTAGCGGGTTTTTGGACATTTACGAGGAGCGGCACGTGCGGGGGTCTTATTTCAACTAACATTATATAAAATTCCTACGGTGTACGTAGCTTATGCATGTCTTAAACCAATAAGTATAATACGGAAGTTCAATATTTAAATGTAGATAACAAGCCATCTTTTTAAGAAGGAAGTTACAAACATTTGTGAGAACATCCACCTGTGAGAGCAGGTTTATGGACATCTAGAGAGAACGGCATATGTGGGGCTATATAAAAACCTTACGTTTTATACGTAAGGTTTTTTTGTTGTATAAATATATTTAAGTTATCTCAATTCACCTGTAAAGTTTCCATAATAAATGTAGCATTTCCGGTCCTCATCAATTTCTCTTGAATCTAGGGTGAATTCCATATGACGTTCATCTCGCTGAATATATATAATATCTGAATGGAGAGATGGTAAAATTTCTTCGTAATTCCATATATCTTTACTTTCTACTATACTGGAACTCGTTTCCCTTAGTTCTCTAATTTCAAAACCTATATGGGAGTACGTAGGGTCTGAAGGATCATTTGCAAAGACTTCTTTTTGAATATATATAACTGCTGTTCCGTCTGGATCTACTGATGTTGCAGTAACAACATATGTATTTTTATCTTTTATAAAATATTCACAAGTCATGCGTGCGACGATTTCAGAATTAGAAATATTTGCGTAGCTCCATAAAGCAGGATACCCTTCCGTTTCATCATTGAGTCGATATTCTAAGCGCATTTTATCCCTCTTCTTCCTTTTTCTTCTACTTTATCATGCTCTGCTATATAATAGGAATAGAATTTAAAAAGGGGAGTGCGAAGGTGACTAAAACGAAATGGCTAGTAGGTGGTGTCGTCACGTCTTTAATGACTGGCACCTTATTTGGCTGCGCACAAGATCTTCCCCCAAAACCGAATGATAATAGTTGTTCAGATTGGGATTGGGATGATGAACTTGGGGTATGGCAGTGTGATGATAGTAGTTCAGGTTATCGTGGACATTACTTCTATGGTGGGAGATACTATCAAAATAAATCCACTTTTAAAAATTCATCGGCGTTTAAATCGTATCAATCGTCTGCGGAATTTAAAGGTGGAATTGGAAGCGGTTCAAAGGGAGGATTTGGGGGCTAAAATATGTCGCAATACATAAGAAATCGAAATGAGTTTTATTCGAAATATCCGAATTTTTGGGCGGATTTATATGAAGGTGAATATAGTTTGTTTCATGTGTTTCCAATAACGTTTCGCACTATGAAACAAATACAAATAGCGACTGAACGAATGGGGAAAATATTTTTTAAGACTGCTAGACTTCTGCGCAATTTATGTGACGAACAGCTTCTTGAACTTGGATTTCCACCTGCAAGTTTACCTTTTATTAGAATGAAAGAATTGTATCCTGAATCTATCATTTCAAGATTTGATTTTGTCTTAACCGATGATAATCAAATTAAAATGCTTGAATTTAATAGTGATACACCAACTTTTATTATGGAATGCTTTCAAATGAATGGAAAAGTTTGTGAAGAATTCGGTTACGATGATCCAAATATAAATCAAGAGCGGTTACTATCTTCTGGTATTACAAAAGCCGTAATGGAGGCTGTAAAGGGAATAGATAATCCAAATGTCGTTTTTACAGCACATCATGAACATATAGAGGATTGGAATACGACTATGTATTTGAGTCAGCTATGTCATGTTGAAAATAAAGTGATTCCAATGTCAGAACTTAGAATTACAAAGGATGCATTAGTAGATAATGACGGTGTGAAAATTGATGTGTTGTACCGCCAAACGTATCCGGTAGAAGATTTGATTGAGGATCAAGATCCTGAAACTGGAGATTTTGTAGGTGTCGAACTTTTACAACTTGTAAAAGACGGAAATCTCTCTATAATAAATCCTTTGTCTGCCTTTTTACTTCAGCCAAAATCAATTCAGTGTCTTATTTGGGGATTAGCAGAAGAAGGGGCCTTTTATACAAATGAGGAACAACAGTGGATTAAAGAATATATGTTACCTACATATTTAGAACCAGATTTATTTTTAGGAAAAGGTTCTTTCGTTCAAAAACCTTCGTTTGGTAGGGAAGGTGACACAATTACAATTCGTGATAAAGACACGAACATTATGATTCGAAATGCTCATGAAACATATAAAACGTCATTGCCTATATTTCAAAAGTATATAGAGCTTCCAGTTGTATGTTTGGAAACTGAAAAAGGGATGGAGAAACTATCGTATGTGTTTGGGGCGTTTTTAATCGCTGGAAAAGCGAGCAGTATTGGTATACGTGCTGGGGAAAAGATTACAGGAAATGAATCTTATTATTTACCAGTAGGTATTAAGAAGGGGGAAAATAAATGATTAATTTTTTACTATATTTAGCAGTATCACTCGCACTTTTATGTATCGGTTTGTTCCTTATGGAAGTGACAACGAAAGTGAAAGAATTTAAGTTAATGGCTCAGGGTAACAAAGCGGTAAGTTATGTACTTGGAGGAAGGGTACTCGGGCTAGCTATCGTTTTATATTCAACGGCCGCTAATTCCACTTCACTTTTGGATATGGTTTCGTGGGGAGTGGTTGGTATTTCATCCCAAATTATTGTTTATTATTTAGCTGAGTGGCTTACACCACGCTTTAATATAAATAAAAGCCTTGAAGAAGATAATCAAGCAGTCGGCCTATTTCTTATGTTTTTATCACTTTCAATTGGTATTGTAATTGCTGGTTGTGTAACTTACTAAAAACTTACGTTTTATACGTAAGTTTTTTTCGTTCGCTAACTTGTACTATATATGAGAAAATAGGCTAACAACAGAGAGGGCTTTTCTGTAATAAGGAAAAGTTTCCATACAAAGTGTTGACATCTATTTTAAATAAGAGTAACATTTTCTATGTAATTAAAATAAGTCTCTGTTAGGTGAGGCTCCTGTATAGAGAAATGCTACTGCCCAAAAATGTCGAGAGACGCCAATGGGTCAACAGGAATGATCGAATTAAGGTTTTTCTTAACGTAGCTGGTAATGAACCTATGCTATACAGTGCCAAAACTCGGCGAGGGAGAGGTCCGTAGATTTCTAATTATATTAGGAATCGTTTATTTGTGTATGCAATGACCTTTGCTCTGTTATGAGTAAGGGTCTTTTTTGTTACCAATCTATGAGTCATTTCATAGTATAAACTATAAAAATAAACGAGGAGGTGAGGAGCATGTCAAATTCTGACTCGGTTCCGTTACCCATATACTTCAAATCAAAAATATATGATGTAGGCAGGAAACGACTTGTTCCTCCCTCTATATTTATCATAACGTAGCGTTTATATACATAATGAAGCGCTAGACACTTTCACGGTAAAGTGGATAAATTGAGAAACAAAGCGTTTCTTCCTATGTTGTAAAGGAGGAGACGATAATATGTTATATGTAAACAAAACTGTGGGTAACACGTCATATAAACGAAGTAAAAAATCAATGAAAGAACAAACAATGCTTCAAAAAAATAAAGATTTATTAATTGAAATTGCAACAAGAGATGTAAAATCTGTATTTGCGTATTTTAAAACAACAAGAGACGGATTATCTATGAAAGAGGCGCAAAAACGTATTCAAGTATACGGTCGAAATGAATTAACTTCAAAAAGAGCGCGTATTGCAGAAGTAATAATGAAGTTAAGTGGAATGATTCCAGGTTTTTCAAAACAACATGTGCGTGATCAATTGCAATGTGAAACAATTACTGTGTCTAGAGTAGAATGTGCTAGTAGTACAGGGCTAAATAACGAACTGAAAATGATGAAGTTACCAGTACAAGAACTTGTACCAGGAGATATGATTTTTCTTTCAGAAGGTGATATAGTACCGGCAGATGTACGTATCATTTATGCAAATGATTTATTAGTAAATGAATCTGTATTGACAGGGAACGATGCAAATGTTGAGAAATTTGAAAGTTGCTACCACCTTGAACGTAAAAGATTTATTCCATTAAAACGGATGAAAGACTATAATCCACTTGAACTTGAAAATGTATGTTTTAAAGGTACTAATATTATTGGTGGAAATGCAAAGGCTGTAGTTGTTTCAACAGGTAAAAATACGTATTCAGGAATACTTCATACTTGTTGCAGTAGAACGTCTTAATGTGTTAATGATGCTAAATATATAAAAACAATGTATAATAGACAAAGTTGAAAAAACGTAGAATGGTAATCTATTTATATAACCTTACGTGATAACGTGGGGTTATTATTTTTGGTTAGTAGGAGAGGAATTATGAAAAAAGTATTATTAGTTGATGGTATGGCACTATTATTTCGTGCTTTTTACGCAACAAGTGTCTATGGACAATTTATGAAACGACAAGATGGTACCCCGACGAACGGGATTCATGGTTATATGAAGCATTTATTAACAGCAACACAAGCAATCGAACCAACGCACATTGTAACGTGCTGGGATATGGGAAGTACGACATTTAGAACGGAATCTTTCTCGAATTATAAAGCAAATCGTGCAGCACCGCCAGAAGAATTAATTCCGCAATTTGATTTAGTGCAAGAAATGACTGCGAAATTATCTATGCCTGTAATAGGCATGAAAGGTTATGAAGCGGATGATTGTATTGGTACGCTTGCAAAACAATATTGCAATGAGGCAGAAGTTTACGTTTTGACAGGTGATACAGATTTACTTCAACTTGTTGATACGAATGTTACAGTTATGCTTCTTCGTAAAGGAATTGGAAATTACGAGTATTATACACCGGAAAAAATCATGGAAGAGAAAGGTGTAGAACCTTGGCAAATTGTCCATGCGAAAGCTTTCATGGGAGATACGAGTGATAACTATCCAGGCGTAAAAGGTATTGGTGAAAAAACAGCGTATAAGCTTATTCAAGAATACGGCACAGTATCGGCAGTACTAGAAAATATAGCATCATTAACGAAAGCACAGCGTACAAAAATTGAAAGTGATTTAGAGAATTTAAATATCTCTTTACAATTAGCGCAAATTCATTGTGAAGTTCCAATTTCATGTTCGTTAGAAGAAGGGTTACACACAATGGACGAAGAAAAACTACGCTTTGTATGTAACGAAATGAATTGGGGAAGACCTGAAATATTAATAAACATGTTATAAATACTAGAAAGACCGATTTAGAATGAATCGGTCTTTCTTTTTTTGTTCACAAAGTTGTCAGAAAATAAACGGAGTTTTCATGTGAAGTTCAAATGGATTTCACAACAATCAATTATTATAAGTCTACACAGATAAATCCTTATCCCGCATTAACGGGCGGTGGGACTTCTATATCAATATTATCGCTGAATAAAGAGTGATGATGGAAGAGTAACTCCCTGTAAAGGCCCGATTGATGTAGGCTAATAATTAGTGAGGGTACATCCTTTCATTGATTAAAGTTTCAAGTTATCTTTTATATAAACCATCCCCCAAGGAGGAAAATAAACATGCGAAAAAAAGTGAGAAAATCCTTTAAACAATTATTAATAGAAAATAAACAGTCCCTACTAACTAATAAAGAGAATATGAAAGAAATTGAAGAACGGATTGAGAAACGACATGTAGCATATAGTGCTGCTAGCAATTGATAATTTTGTTTATGAAAAAAGCTTGTAGTTTGGATATTATCCGAACTACAAGCTTTTTCTTTTTTGATTAACGCCACCAAATCCAAGTCCAAAAGTAATTTCGTATATTTCGAGGAGTAATGCGTATGAAACGTTCACCGTCAAAGAAACAATTAAAATTTGGTAGTGTGTCATCTGGATTTTCTGGAATAAAGGTGACGATGTTTTCGTTACTTGTAACGGTTACTGTAATTGGTGGATCGGTAGGCGAGACTTGAAGTTGTAAAGAAACGTTTGCTGTGTTTTTAAATTCATTATGAATAGGTGGACTTATCACTTGTACTGTGAATAACACGATAATTGTTTCGTTCGGTTCCAAATTAGTAGCGACTAGGAAACCGATATTCGGATTCGCTAATGGCGAGCGTTCCCCATTAATGAAGACAGTGCCGTTTATAAATTGTAAACCTGCTGGAATGGTGTCTTGTAACGAGATATTTGAAAGTGAAATCTCGGAAGTATTCGTAATACGCACCGTGTAATCAAAATATTGATTTAAATAAGCTGAGCTGACGGAAGCATTTTTCGTGACTGTTGCAGTTGCAAATTGAACTGGTATACGAACAATATTTGAATTAACAATGGAAGTAATAATTGGATCCTGTGGTGTCAATTGAAAAGCAGCGGTAACTATTGCAGAATTTATAATTGTACTGTTAGAAGGAATAGAAGTTACGAGAACTTGAAATGTTATAGTTGCTACTGCATCTGCAGATAAAGAACCAATATTAATACCAGTGTCTGGACGAACATTTGGAACTGGAGTACCGTTAATTGTTACACTGTTTTCTATAAATGTTGTACCAGCTGGAATCATATCTAAGACGGAAGTACTAATTGTAGGAATTGTTGAATGATTTATCACTTCTAATGTGAAAGTTATGGTATCTCCTATCGCTACGATAGATTTATCAGCTGTTTTTTCAATGCTAATCATTGGTTCAATTAGTGTTGTTGTAACGGTATTTGTTTGCTTTGTAATTGTAATAGGTGGTTCATCTGGATCAATGATAACAGTATAGTAAACAGAAGCATTGTTATTAATTGTAGGTTGAAGAGTCGAAGAAGATATTGTTACTTGGAACGTAATGACAACAGATTCATTAGGAGCAAGGTTTCCTAATGTAATGCCGTTTTCGGGATTCGCATTAGGTTGATTAATTCCGTTAATTGTAACACTGCTAGTAATGAAGGCTGTATCTACTGGTACGGTGTCTACAACGAAAAGATCTTCAATCGTTACATTTCCACTATTAGTAATTGTAATTGTATACGTTAAAGTTTGACTAGGTAATGCATTCGTGGCATTAACAGATTTTATAGCAATGACATTATCATTTTGGACGGTTGTTGTGACGGTATTTGTTGTAGTCGTATTTGTAACAGGTACGTTATTTGGGTTGACTATATAGTTAAAAGTAGTACTTGCTTCGTTGTTGAGTTCATTTGGTGTTGGAATAGAAGTTACAGTTACTTGGAAGGAAGCGATAGCATTTCCACCTACCATTATAGTGCCAATTGGTATGCCGCTTACTGGATTCACTCCTGGAAGAGTTTCTCCGTTTACAATGACGCTATTTTCAATAAACGTAGTACCTTGAGGAATAATATCTTGAATAACTACATCATTTGCTGCAACATTACCAGTTTGATTTAGGATAATCGTATACGTTAACGTATCACCGACCGTTGCAAATGCAAGGTCAACAGCTTTATTACTATTTAAATTCGCGTGATGAATTTCTGTTACGGCAGCTGATGAAATAATAGTTTCGGTAATAGGTGGTTGATCTGGTACTGTGTATTCATATTGAATTGTACTCGTGTTAGAGATTGGGTTTGTTTGCGGAATGGAAGTAACCCGTACTTGGAATAGAATAGTTGCTGTCGTATTAGGCGGAATGCTATCAATTTGTATACCGTTAAGTGGGTTGTCATTTGGACGAGCGTTGCCATTCGCAATAACACTATTCTCTATAAAGCTCGTATTTGCTGGAATGATATCTGTAACGATAATGTTTTCCACTTGTATATTTCCGTTATTTATGATGGAAATTGTATAAGGAATGATAGTTTGTAGGTCAGCATATTGGATAGGTGTTGTTTTTGTCGCAATTACATTAGCAGAAATAACTTCAGTGAAGGTAATGTTACTATTCGATATTTGTTCTTCCCCGTTTATCGTATAACGAGAAGTTGATTGATTTTGAACATGGCCGCTAGCTGGAAGAGCTACGACTGTAACAGAAAATGTGACTGGGATAGAAATGTTAGGAGCAATCGTTCCTACGAGTATACCGGTACTTGGATTGGCGTTAAGCTGTGGAATGTTATTTACTAAAACGCTACCGTCTATAAAGGTTGTTCCATCAGGAATGTTGTCTGTAAATACAACAGCAGTAGCATCCGTATTTCCTGTATTCGTTAAAGTTGTTGTATAAGTTAAAATGCCACCAATCGTTACAGAAGTCAAATCAACAGTTTTAAGTGAAACGATATCAGCATCATTAATTTGAACGAAAGTAGTGTTGGAAATAGTAGATTTTTGAATTGGTGCAAAGTCAGGGTTGAAAATAAAGTCGTAGACGATGTTTGCAGTATTAGGTGTTGGATTTACAGCTGGTAAATTCGTAACGGAAACTTGGAATGTTATTGTAGCCATTTGACCTGATGCGATATTAGGAATGGAAAAGCCGATATTCGGGTCTGCTGCAGGAAGTACAGTATTGTTAACTATGACACTTCCTGGAATAAATACTGTTCCATCCTCTATAGTATCTGTAAAAAAGATGGAGTTAGTTGTAGTGGATCCGTTATTTTGAATGAGTACTGTATATTCAATGGTTTCATTAATATTAGCTAATACTGTATTAGCGGATTTTGTAGCGATAAGAATAGCATCAATAAATTGTATATTTGTAGTATTGGAGGAGGTCGTTTCTGAAATTGGTGGTAAGCTTGGGTCTGGTTGATACTCATAGTGGATGACGGCGATATTATTAATGTTATTTTGAGAAGGTGTAGAGACTACGCTTACTTGGAAAGTAACGATAATTGTATTATTTGGAAGAATTATATCGATATTGATAC
This sequence comes from Bacillus cereus group sp. N24, assembly GCF_016483345.1. Classification (NCBI taxonomy): domain Bacteria; kingdom Bacillati; phylum Bacillota; class Bacilli; order Caryophanales; family Bacillaceae; genus Bacillus; species Bacillus cereus group sp. N24. The sequence continues at coordinate 201,572 of NZ_JAEHCA010000003.1, read as the reverse complement.
CGGTAATTGGATTTTCGTTAGGTCTAGGTACGCCATCTACAAGAATGCTATTTGGAACGAATGTGGTGCCAGCTGCAATCGCGTCAATTAGGAGAGTATTTGTAATAGGTACTGTACCAGCGTTTGTAACTGCGACTGTATATGTGATGATTTGACCGATGCGTGTAATGGATCTATTGGCCGATTTAATTGCACGAACATTAGCCGTCCGCACTTCCGTGTTTACTGCATTTGATAACGATCTACGCTGAATAATTGGAGAACTAGGGTCAATTTGGTATTCATATGAAGTGTCTGAAATGTTAATGACTGTATTGTTTTCTGGTATATTTGTAAGTTGTACTTGGAATGAAATAGTGACTGTTTCATTTGGTTGTATCGTGCCAAGAATTACTCCGTTTTCAGGATTTGCTCCAGGCTGAATCACATTATTTATTGATAAGCTATCTTCGACGAATATAGTACCTTCTGGAATGTTATCAATGAACACGGTATTGTTAGTTGGAACGGTTCCTATGTTTTGTAGTGTATTTGTGTAGGTAATAGTTTGCCCAATTGCTACGAAAGTTACATCCGCGCTTTTGACAGAAATAATATTTGCATTTTGAAGTGATGTTGTAACAACGTTAGAATTTGCAGAGCGATTCACCGGTGGAGCTGTAGAAATACTTACATATTGGTAAGTTGCTGAAGATTGATTTACAATTTCAGTTTCAGTAGGTGGATTATTTGTTTGCACTTGAAATAGTATCGTTTTGGAACTGTTTGCTGGAATTGTTCCAATCGGTATTCCGTTTTCTGGATTTACACCTGGCTGCAGGACACCGTTAATTGTGACACTATCGGGAACGAATGTAGTCCCAGCTGGAATAGAATCTGTGAAAATAATATTTATTGCATCAACATTACCGATGTTTTTCACTTCAGAAATATAAAGTATAGTTCCACCAATATCTACAGTTGTTGGATTGGATGTTTTTGTAATTGTCAATTGTGCTTGCACGAAATTTGTAATGACGATATTACTTGTAGATGTTTCAGTAATAGGCGGTTGCCCTGGATCTGGTTGAATTGTATACGTTGTATTGGATTGATTTGTAATTGATTCTTGCGAGAATGAATCGTTAATAAGAATTTGGAACGAAATAAGGTGAGTAGCGTTTGCTGCTAGGTTAGGCAAAGTAACACCTACATTTGGATTTGCACCAAGTATAGCTGTTCCGTTAAGTGTAAAACTATTTTCTACGAATGTAGTCCCTTGGAGGATAGTATCCGAAAATATGAGATTAGTAGTTGGAATATTTCCGGTATTTTCTAGTGTTATCGTATAAGTCAAAATATCACCTGTTGTTGCTTGTTGTGCATTGACTGCTTTTAAAGAAAGAACAGTCGCGTCCGAAATTTGTGTGAAAGCTGGATTAGACGTAATTGTTCGAGAGATGATAGGAGCGGTCGGATCAGAGATAAAAGTATAGTCAATACGGGCTGTATTAGAAATTGGATTCACGCTTGGAATGGATTGGACGATAACTTGGAATGTGACGGTGACGATTTCTGACGGCGCGATGGAGTTTAATGGTATTCCTACGTTTGGATCGGCACCTGGAACTGAGATGTTATTAATGGTCACGCTATTCTGGATAAATGCAGTTCCTTCTGGGACTAAATCTGTTAAAGTAACTGTATTTGCAGTTGTATTTCCGTTATTTTGAACGACTACTGTGTAAGTGATTGTACCGTCAGTAGATTGTACGAGAGAATCTGTATTTTTAATTGCAGATAACGATGCATCAACGACAGCTGTAGTCACCGTATTAGATGAGGATGTTGCTGTAACTGGAGGTTGACTCGGATCGACGATATACGTGTAACTTGTAATGGCTTGATTTATGATTGCCCCTTGAGGTGGAATAGAAGTTGCAAGAAATTGGAACGTAATAGTAGCAGAATCACCTGGTGCGATAATACCAACTGGAATACCGAGTGTTGGACTTGCATCTGGGAGTGAAATCCCGTTAAGCGTAACACTATTTGGAACAAATAATGCCCCTTCAGGAATCCCATTAATGAGTAATACAGAATTTGCAGGAAAGTTTCCAGTGTTTGTTAATGTTGCTGTATACGTAATTACATCTCCGATAGATACGATTGTTCGATTTGCTTCTAAAACCGTTGTAACAGTAGCGTTATTAATTTGTGTTGAAGCGCTATTAGAATTTATTGTGCCTGTAACAGGAGGGGCTGCCGGGTCAACAATAAATGCGTATTGAATAGATGCTACGTTTGTAATTGGGTTTGAAGGTGGAGTAGATGTAACTATGACTTGGAAAGTAACAGTTAAGGAACTACTCGCGCTAACGGTTCCGATATTAACTCCATTATTTGGATTTGCCCCTGGAATGATACTGCCATTTACAGCAAAACTATTTTCAACAAAGATCGTTCCTGCTGGAATCAGGTCTGAGAAGTTTAGATTCGTAGCGTTTGTATTGCCGCTATTTTGAATCAAAACCGTATAAGTGATCGTTTCTCCGATATTCGCAAAGGCTGTACTAGCAGTTTTTACAGCTGAAAGTATTGCTGAGTTAATAGAAGTAACGAAGACGTTCGTTTCCACGTTGCCAGGCTGAGCCTGTAATGCATTGCCTACGTTATATTGGAAGTTAACAAACCCTAAGTTTTGGAGTTCAGGTGTGAACGTTGTTGGATTGCTTACGATTTGCACTTGGAATATGATTGTTACAGTTTGATTTGGATTGATTGTATTTATACCAACACCGTCAATAATGGAAGCAGATGGTAATGGAGTGCCATCAACAACAACGGATCCTGCAACAAATTGTGTCCATGTCGGTAAAGGGTCTGAGAAAACAACGTTGTTAGCTGGAATATTTCCTGTGTTCGTAATAGTCGTTGTATACGTAATCGTATCACCAATCGTTGCAAATGCTTTATCTCCTATTTTCATAGTGTTTAAAATAGCACTTTCAATTTTTGTTGTAACACTATTGGAAGTAATGTTTTTTGAAACTGGAGGGTTGGCTGGATTAACGATATGTTGAAAGCTAACGCTAGCTTGATTGGTAATAGGATTTATAGGCGGAATTTCATTGGCATTAATATGAAATGCTACAACGGCAGATTCGTTTGGCGCGATATCACCAATTGGAACGCCTGTAACGATATCCGCATTTGGGATGCTAGTTCCGTTAAGTGTAAAACTATTCGGTTCAAAGGAAGTTCCGTCTGGAATAAGGTCGGTAAAAATAACATTCGTTGCACTAACATTTCCGCTATTTGTAATTGTAACGGTGTAGGTAATATCCTGCCCGATATCTACCGTAGATACATTTGAATTTTTTTGTGCAGTAAGGATAGCACTATTAATTTGTGTTGTCGTTGTATTAGATTGATTGGAAGTTGTAATAGATGGCTGGCTAGGGTCAACGACGTAATGATATGTGGTAGAAGCAGAATTAGAAATGGGATTAAGTGTTGGAAGTGTAGTAACAGTTGCTTGGAATGTGACGATTGCCGCATTACTAGCATTAATGGGGCCTATATTTACACCAGTGGATAAATCAGCGTTTGGAATGGTTTGCCCATTAACTGTGAAACTGTTTGGAACGAAACTTAAATTGCTATCAAGAATATCGATAATCGTTACATCAGTTGCAGCCACATTCCCTGTATTAGGAAGGTTAAGTGTAAACGTTATTATGTTACCAATATCCGCAAAAGTAAGATTCGCTGTTTTTGTACTAATAATAGTCGCGTTGTTTATTTGAAGAAGCGTAGTGTTAGAATTAGCTGTACTTGAAACAGGAGGATTATTTGGATCAACAGTAAACTCATAATTAGTAGATGCTGTATTGGGTGTCGGATTACTAGGTGGAATACTGTTCACTGTAACTTGAAAAACAATACTATATATTTCATTTGGTGGAAGTGTTGCAAGTAATACACCTGTATTTGGGTTTGCATCAGGTTGTAAAATACCATCGACAGTTAATGTGTTAGGAACAAACGTGAGTCCACTTGGTAATACATCTGTGAATACAATATTCGTTGCATCTGTATTGCCTACATTCGAAATAGAAGTGGTATAAAAAGCAGTTTGCCCGATATCTGCAAAGGATACACTTTCATTTTTCGTCATGGATAATATGGCTTCTTTAATTTGCGTTGAAACAGGATTACTAATTGAAGTTTCCGCATCAGGTGGTGAGACTAATTGATACGATGTCGATGAGAAATTTACAATTGGGTTTTCGGTTGGTAATGAGATTACGTTTACTTGGAAGGAAACATTTACTGTAGTCCCGGCTGTTATAGGACCAATATTTACACCGTTCGATGGATCCGCACCACTTTGAGGAATTCCATTAATAGAAAATGTGTTTGCAATAAATGTAGTTCCGCTCGGTATTGTATCTGTGAAAATAACATTTTGTGCGGATGAGTTTCCGTTGTTTGTTAAAGTGACAGTATAGGTGAGTGTGTCTCCAATACGACTAAAGGACTTATCGACTTGTTTTAATGAAAGAATGGTAGCTGTATTAATTGTAGTCAACGTTGTATTTGAAGTAACATTTCTTGAAACAATCGGTGCATTTGGATCAGCGATGAATGTGTACGAAGCAGTAGCGGAATTTGCAATAGGATTTTGAACTGGTGTAGAAGTAGCGGTCACTTGAAATGCTATAGATATTGAGCTGCTAGGAGCAATTGCTCCAATCGTAATACCTGTATTAGGATTAAGACCAATTTGCGTGATGCCATCTATTGTAACGCTATCAGTAATAAACGTTGTACCATCTGGTATAAGGTCAGTGAAAGTAATATTCGTTGCATTTGTATTTCCGTTATTCGTTAAAATGGTCGTATAGGTAATGGTATCACCTAGCGTTACAAGTGTTTGATCGACTGATTTAATCATCGTTATCATAGCATCTAGTACTGGGGTTGTAACGATATTCGTTGAAGTAGAAGTAGTAGCAGGAGTGCTGTTTGGATCAACAGTATAAGAATATAAAATTGTGTCATTACCCATAATTGAACCTGAAGGTGGAACAGAAATAACATTTACTTGGAAAGTAACAGTTACTGTCTCACCAGGAGCGATATTTGGTATATTTACTCCAAGTGCCGGTTGTGCACCAGACTGCTGAACGCCATTTATTGTGACTGAATTTGATATGAATGTAGTGCTAGCTGGAATAGCGCTTGTGAATGTTATATTCGTTGCTGCTGTATTCCCTGTATTTGTAATAGTAGTGGTATACGTAATTGTATCTCCAACTGAAACTATAGATTTATCAGCACTTTTTTGGGTTGTTAAAATTGCACTATTAATAGTTGTCGAAACAGTATTAGACACATTCGTTTGTGATACGGCAGGTTGGCTAGGATCAATCACATGTGCAAATTGTACCGAACTAAAATTAGAAATTGGATTTATACTTGGAATGTTTGTAACAAGTACGTTGAGAGTAATAACGGCCGTTCCATTTGGGTTTATATTTCCAATCTGAATCCCGTTAGCTGGATTTCCGATTTGCTGTGTACCAGAATCGTTTGTAAGAGTGCCAGATATGAATGTCGTTCCGTCAGGTAAAATATCTGTGAAAATTATATTTTGTGAAGTGACATTTCCAGGGTTACTTAATGTAATTGTATAAGAAATTGTATCGCCAATCGTTGCGAAATTTTTATCTACAGATTTGATTGCCACAATTTCTCCGGAATTTATTTGTGTCGAAACCGGATTGGATGTCGTACTTCTTGAAACGAGTGGTAAATTAGGTCCTGTAATAAACTGATAGTCAATGGAGGCACCATTTACAACCGGTGAGTTTGGTCCACCAGGTCCAATTGTGAAAATTGGATTTGGAATGCTAACTACTTGCACGCGGAAGGTGACATTTGTAAAATCTCCTGCAATAATATCCCCAATTGGTATCCCATTCGCTGGATTTACCCCAGGTAATAAAACCCCGCCTACTCGAACGCTATCTTCTATAAATACTGTATTGTTTGGAATAGGATCTGTAAAAATGATATTCGTAGCAGTTGTGTTTCCTATATTCTCCAATAAAACAGTATACGTTAAAAATGAATTTCCAGGTGCTACGTCAGAAAATAGTCGATCCACACTTTTCGTTGCTTGAATAATTGCTTCGTTAATTTGAACTAAAGTTGGATTACTTGTAGCGGTTTCTGTCACCGGTGGTTGGGTAGGATCAACAATGATCAAGTATGTCGTGCTAGATTGGTTCAAAGTTGGATTTGTAGCTGGTATTGAGCCAACGATAGCTTGAAAGCTAATTATTATCGTTCCTCCAACTGGAATTGAGTCTAAAGAAATCCCGCTATCTGGTCTAAATCCAAGTTGTGGGATGGTATTAATTTGTACGCTATCAGGAACGAATGAAAGTTCAGGTGGTAATATATCGATAAAAACAGGTGTGTTTGCGGTAGTATTTCCGCTATTGGTGAGGGTAGTTGTATACGTAATTGTATCTCCAACAGCAGCAAAAGCACTGCTTGCAGTTTTTGTTGCGATAACAGAAGCAGTATTTACTTGTGTAAAAGTTTTATTAGATTGAACTGTTCGTGAAACTGGCGGTTCATTTATATCTACAATAAAGCTATATTGAAGCGATGATTTGTTCGGGATTGGATTCGGGTTTGGAAGTGTTGTAATGTTCACTTGAAAACTGAGTGTAACAGATACATTTGAATTCAAGTTACCAATATTGATACCGTTTTGTGGATTTGCATTCGGAACGGTTACACCATTTATCTTAAAGCTATTTGGGATAAAGGTAGTACCGTTTGGAATTGTATCAGTAAAAATAATGTTGTTCGCAGTAGTATTTCCGGTGTTTGTAACAGATGAAGTGAATGTAATTGTATCACCAATTGTAGCGAAAGTTGTACTAGCGCTTTTATTTATTACTAAAGTAGCGTCAATAATTGGTGTAACTGTTGTATTTGTTACGGTGCTACCAACAGCAGGAGATTGGTTTGGATTCACGGTATATTCATAATTTACAAGAGCATTATTTGTTAATGTGCCACTAGGCGGTATCGCTAAAATTTGTGCTTGAAAAGTAATGAATACAGTATCTCCTGGCGAAATATCTGCCAAGTGAACACCAAGTGATGGATCTAATCCTGGTTGTGGAACATTATTGATCGTTACGGAGTTTTGGATAAATGAAGCTCCTGCGCCAAGCCCATCCGTTAAAACAGTTGCACTAGCAGGGATATTACCTGTATTTGTTACTGCAATCGTATAGGTAACGATATCACCAATTGCAGCTGTCGGTGTATTCACAGACTTCGTAGCGACAATAGTAGCGTTATTAATTTGGGTTGTTATTACATTACTCAGCGCATTAGCGGATGCTGGAGGTAAGTTAGGATCTACGACATACTGGTACGTTGTATTGCTTTGGTTCGGGATTGGATTTGGATTCGGGATAGAATTTACTTGTACTTGGAACGAGATGATCGTATGCGCATTCGGATTTATTGGATCGATTGCAATTCCGCTTGCTGGATTGACATTAGGCAGTGTATTCCCGTTTACAGTAACACTATTAGGAATAAACGATGTTCCGTTTGGAATTACATCTGTAAATATTACATTTGATGCAAGTGTGTTCCCGTTATTCGTTAAAGTAGTCGTGTACGTAATAATATCATTTACGTTCGCAAACTGTTTATCTGCAGATTTTGCAGCGGTAATCGTTGCATTATTAATAGTTGTCTGTACAGTGTTAGAAGCAATCATCTGCATTACAACTGGTTTGGATGGATCGTACGTGTATTGGAATGTAGTGCCTGATTGATTTGTAATCGGATTTACAGCAGGGATACTTGGTACGAAAATCTGAAATGAAACGATACGTGATGCATTCGCTCCTATCGTACCGATAAAAATGCCGTTAGCAGGATTTGCATTGGCTATAGGGATATTGTTAATCGTTACAGTATTAGGAATAAAGAGGGTACCCGCTGGAATGATATCTGTAAATGTTACATTAGAAGCAGGGATATTCCCGTTATTCGTTAAAATAGTCGCATATAATATGACATCACCAACATCAGCGAAGTTTGTACTCGTTAGTTTTGTAGCAACGATATTAGCAGTATTAATTTGTGTAGTTACTATATTGCTAGCGGCGTTTCTAACGAGAGCAGGTAAGTTTGGATCAGCAATAAAGCTATATTGAAGTGAAGCGCTGTTTTGAATTGGGTTTGGTGAAGTTAGCCCATTTGCACTTATTTGAAAAACAATCGTTGTAAAACCACCCGAAGGAATGGAGCCGACTTGAAGACCGGTACTAGGGTCTGCACCTAGTTGTAAAGCACCACCTATAAAAATACTATTTGGTACGATAGTGGTGCCATTAGGGATTATATCGGTAACAATAACATTATTTGCTATAGTATTGCCAAGATTAGCTAAAGAAATTGTATATGTGATTGGTTGCCCGACATCGGCGATAGTTAAATCTACTTCTTTGACAATAACGACATTTGCTAAATTAATTTGTGTACTTACAGTGTTACTTACAGATGTTTCTATTGTTGGTGGATCGCCCGGATTTAAAATAAAGCTATACTGTGTACTAGATGAATTTAATGTTGGATTTTGTGTTGGTAAAGAGGTGACGGTTACTTGATAAGAGACAGTAAGTGAACCGTTAGCAGCAATGGAAGGTAGCGGAACACCTATATTTGGATCTGCGTTATTTTGAAGTACACCATTAATAAGAAAAGTGTTTGGAATAAAGGTAGTACCGTCTGGATTCGTATCTACGAAAGTAGGGCTATCAGCAGAAACACTTCCTGCATTCGTCAAAGTAACAGTATAAGTTAATATATCCCCTACGGTAGCGAACTCTCGATCCACTGTTTTGGCTGAAATGACATTTGCATCGTTTACTTGAGTAAATGTAGTGGTTGAAGTAGTGTTCTTACTTACAGGTGAAGTGTTTGGATCAACGATAAAGTTATAGGAGATGGAAGCGCTATTTGAAATAGGGTTTGGATTTGGAATGCTAGTTATTACTACTTGGAATGAAGCTGTAATTGTAGTATTAGCATTGATGATACCAATATTGATGCTAGTTGGTGTAACGCCTGGCTGAGTAACACCGTTAACTATAACGCTATTTGGTACAAAGGCGGTTCCATTCGCAATTGAATCGGATAGTAATACATTGTTCGCTGCAACATTCCCATCGTTAGTAAGAGCGAAGGTGTAAGTTAATACATCGCCAACTTCCGCAAACGTTTTATCTACAGATTTATTAGCATGGAGATTTGCTAGTCTAATTGTTGATGTAACAGAATTAGAATTTGCTGTTTTTGAAGTCGGTGGCAAACTTGGATTTACAGTGTAAATATAAGAGGCGAAAGCGTTATTAATGATAGGGTTTTGTGCAGTAATGTTAATGACTGTTACTTGGAAGGATAAGGTGAAAGTAGCACCGCCGGGAATTGTGCCGATAGGTAAAGCAACGAGAGAATCTACATTTTGTAAAACGCCATTGAGCGTTACAGAACCTAATGTTAAAATCGTTCCATTTGGAAGTGGATCTGTTAGTTGAACGTTATTAGCGGCCGCATTTCCACTGTTTGTAATAAGGATTGTATAACTTATCGTTTCGCCAATTGTGGCAAATTGTTTGTTAGTTGATTTTGTTAATGTTACATTCGCATTGTTAATTTGAGTGGAAACGAGATTAGAAGAAATGTTTTTTGTAACGGGTGATTGGCTAGGGTTGACGGTATATTGGTAAGAAGCGCTTGATCCGTTAGATACGACATTTGACGCGGGTATTGTATTTACAACTACTTGAAATGCAACATTTTTTATTGTGCCGCTTGGGATAGATCCAATGTTCACGCCGGTAGCGGGATTTGCGCCCACTTGTGTCGTGCCATCTATTGTTAAACTGTTTAGAACAAAAGTTGTTCCAGTAGGAATGATATCTGTAAAAATAACATTGTTCGCATTTGTATTACCTGTACCTGTAAAGGAAACGGTGTACGTTAGTGTATCACCAATATCTGCAAAATTTTTATCTACTGCTTTTGCCATAGTTACAGTAGCGTTATTCACTTGAGTAGATACGATATTGGTCGTATCAGTTCCGCTTACTGCAGGTTGATTTGGTACAGGAATGTATTGATATGTTGTTGTACCACTATTTAATATTGGATTTGTTTGGGGGATAGAAGGAACGAATACTTGAAATGAAATAGTAGTAGTAGAATTTGCGGCAATTGATCCAATTGATATACCATTAGCGGGATTTGCTCCTGCTTGAGTAACTCCGTTCACAGTTACACTCCCTGGAATGAAAGTAGTCCCGCTAGGAATTGGATCCGTATATATAATATTCGTTGCAGCGATATTTCCTATATTAGCTAAGGCAATACTGTAAGTTAATGTTTCACCAATATCGGTAAAAAGTTTGTTAACTGATTTTGTTCCATTAATATCTGCGAGGTTAATTTGTGTTCCAGCAGAGTTGCTTGTTGCAAGACCATTAAAGGTTGTTCCTCCGGCGATGGGTGTATATTGAAATGTAATATTAGCAGTGTTAGAGATAGGATTTTGACTTGGAAGAGAAACGACAGTAGCTTGGAAAGTTACTGTGCGAGAAGTACCATTATTAATTGTTCCAAGAGATATACCAGCTGCAGGATTTGCATTTGTTTGTGGTACGTTATCTACTGTTACAGTGCCGGGTATAAAAGAAGTACCGTTAGGTAGACTATCTATAAAAATAGCGTTATTGGCAGGAAGAAGTCCGGTGTTAGGGATAGTAACTGTATAAGTGAGAATATCTCCAATTGCAGCAACACTTTTATTTACGCTTTTCGTTGCTTGTATATTTGGGGAGTTTATATTAATTTGTAAGCCGACTGTATTTAACATATATGCATCTCCGTTAGTAGTTAAACGGATTGCGGCGGATACTTGTGAGTTTGTTAAATAAGAGGAAATGTCAATGGAAGTAATGTCCCAGCCCTGTCTTCCAGCGGAGATGTTTGTACCTGTAGAAGCACTTTGATTTCGCGTTCCAAATGTCCCAGTTGTATCTAAGTTTCCTGCAGCATTATTAACTTGAGAACCGAAGAAATTATTTACAGCATTATTTGGCCCAGATAATGCATTTAATGAACTGAAATTTGGTCCAAATAATGCTTGATCCCCTATTAAATCTGCATCTCCTTCAATAGAACTTAAAAATAATCTCCCGCTTACAGGTCCTCCTGAAGGTGTTAAAAATCCAGAAACAGCTACATCTGCACTACCAGTATCAGCAGAAACACGGTTACCCGCTACATAAATGGTTAAGTTTCTTGCTGGCAATGTCCCGTTTTGATAAGCGACGATAAGCGTCCATCCAGCCGAATTAATTGTTCCATTAGAAGCATCTATAGGATCTACAAGTCCAGGAACCGCGCCTGTAGTATAGGAACCAGAACCTCCCACTTGAATAAGGGTTGTTACGTCTGCTGAACGAGTGTAAAAGCCAAATGTAATAGAGTTTGAAACGAATGTTTGGTTTGAAGCCGTAACAGCTGAAGGAGTAATCGAGTATGTTGAAACAGGTGTTGTAAAGGAAACTGGGTTTCCTAATACACTCGTAATGTTTTGATCACGAGATAAATAGTTTCCACCCCAAACGAGTTCTGCGTAAAGAATAGTACTACCAGCAGGGATATTTAAAATAGCGGTAGAACTATTTTGTGTATAGTTTAACGTTGTACCAGCAGGAAAAGTAGGTACTTGTAAAGCGGTATTCGTAGTTGCGAATGCACCAATTGCCCCGATTGTACCAGCACGATTTTGATTACTAATTTTACTTAAGCCTAAAGTATTTCCTGTAATAGCGAGTGCGCCGTTTGTGGTGGTAGAAAATCGATTCGTAATGGGCATGTTGTCACCTCATTTACAATATAGTCTTGGTCAAAATAGGATATGTGTGTGATAAATAAAGGGAAACATGTACGAGTTGATTTAGTAATAATGATTTAAATGTCTAGATAAGGGGATGGAGTATGATTGAATTGGAAATGAGAGTGGAGCGTATTAGAAAAGAAAAAATAGACGATATTGTTGCGTTATCTTCTTATATTGGTTGGGATTATAGCAGAGAAGAAATTGAGACGATTTTTAACGCAGGCATTGTATATGGTGTGTGGAATGAGAGAAAGAAACTTATTGCTAGCGCGGCAATAATATTATATGGGGAGAAAGTAGCGTCTATTGGAATGGTAATTGTACATCCAGATTATAAAGGAAGAGGAATTGGAAAGGCGATAACGCATTCATGCATGAATAGCGTATCAGCTCGAACACCAATTATGCTTATTGCAACGGATGAGGGGAAGTATTTATACGAAAAGCTAGGATTTAGGGTGGCAAGCTATGTTTCTAAATACATATGTAACTCGTACAATCCGAATCATAAATGTGCAAGAAATGAAGAATATATGATGGATTATGAAGAAGGTGATTTAGAAGAAATAATAAAAATAGATGAATATGCGTTTGGAACAAATAGAAAAGAGTTTTTAAAGAAAAGAATGATGCAAAGTGAACAGTGCACTGTTGTGAAGGATAAGGAACAAAATATAATATAATAGGATATGGTTTGAGTATACAAACGCCGGAAAATAAAATATTAGGACCGGTAGTTGCTAAAAATGATGAGATGGCAATAAATATTGTTCATTATTTAGCAAAAGGGCATAATGGGAAATTAAGAATAGATGTACCAGAAGGAAAGAAAGATTTTGTGAAAGAATTAGAGGTTACTGGTTTTAAAAAGGTGAATACACCACCAATTATGATGAAAAATAGTGCTCAATTTTTGAAAAGAAATGGAGAACTATATAGTATTGCAGCACAAATTTTTGGGTAACAAAGAATCCTTCTGAATGAAGGATTCTTTGTTTATTAATCACGATATTGGTCGTGAGTTGGTTGGAAGAGGTCTTCCTCGATATCTCTCACCATAGAAAAATGATCAACGTTATAATGACCGTGTAAAATTTTATTGTGATGACCAATAATTTGCTCTGCAGACAATACGTTAGAATCAGTTGTGGAATGACCGTTTTTAATTAATGTAATGTCAAATCCTTGTACAGTTGCTGTCCTAACAGCTGTGTCAATACAATGTTCAGTTTTACATCCACCTATCACAATATGATTAATTTTTTCTTCTTTTAAAAGTTCAAGTAAAGAAGTGCCATAGAATGAATTCGTTGCTGCTTTATTAATGAGGATTGCAGACTGAGGTACTTGAATTTGATTATGTACTTCAAATCCCACGCCGCTACCAGAAGCAACATCGATATCTCTTACGAAAACAATAAGGGCATTTGAATCAATTGCTTTCTGTACAGCTGTATTTAGTGTAACTAATAACTCAGTTTTACGAAAAACTTCATTTTCTTGCTCATTTCCATCAATTAATTCTTGTTGAGCATCGATAATTAATAGTGCTTGTTTCATCGTGTCTCCCCTTTAATATGAAATAAGTTCCACTGTACATATTCCTTCAGATTGTTAGGAAATCCTCCATTGCAAGCGAAGTAAACGATTGATTTACAAAGTTGTCAAAGAAATTTCATTCTCATAGTGTGTAAAAACATGTATGATAGGAAGTGGAGAATTTTTGAGTAGGTGGGAATATCATGCAAACAGTAGAAGATTATCTTTCATTCTTACATACGAAAGGATTTAAATTATCAGAGGAAGCACAAGGGTTTATTATGTTCGGGCAAGGATATACTGGTGCATCTGATGGAATTGTGAACGCAGCAATAGAAGCGACAATTAAACATCAATTACAGTTTGATGGCAGTTATTTTGTTGCGTTATTAGAACGATTGAAAGAAGAAGAAATTACAGATAAAAAAAGCGCTAAGGCTTTTATGCGGAAGTTACAAGCGTAACTTCACGCGGCCTGCGCTTCTTTTTTTGTTTTGGAAGGTAGTTCAACAAAAATCATGCCTAGAAAAATACATAGACATCCGAAAATAGCAGACATAGAAAGTTGTTCGTTAGCAACGAGAACACCTGTTAATGCAGCAAAAACGGGCTCCATTGCGAAAATAATTGCTACTCTCGTTGGAGAAGTATGTTTCTGAGCCGATGTTTGAATGAAAAAAGCAATGGATGTCGCAAATAAGGAAGTTAGAAATAGGGCGAATAAAAAGGAATGATTCGTCCATAGCGATATTGAAAATAAATTTTCCCAATCTTCAAATAAAAAAGCGCAAATAGAAGAAAATATACCAACAGTTAATACTTGGGATGTGCTTAGTAATAAAGGTGATATTTTCTTAGAATAGAAACCGTTAATGAGAATATGGGCAGCGAATGCGATTGCGCAACCGAGAACAAGTATATCTCCTATATTTAATTGAAAAGAATCAGCAGCTGTTAATAAATATAAACCGGCTGTTGCCACAGTGATACCGAGTACGACGAAAATGGTAGCCTTTTGTTTTAAAAAGATAAAAGATAAGATTGGAACCATAACAATGCTTAGTCCTGTTAAGAAACCTGCTTTTGAAGAAGTTGTATAGAGTAAGCCGAATGTTTGCAATAAATAGCCAACGCATAAAAAGAATCCAACAATTAATCCGGCAAAACTACTCTGCTTTATATCTTGTTTCGAAGTTTTTTGTGAGAAAATCATTTGAACGAATAATAAAATAATTCCAGCGAATAAAAAGCGAAGACCATTAAAAGTAAATGGACCAACGAAAGACATAGCATTTTGAACGACAACAAACGTAGCTCCCCAAATAAAAGAGACAAATAATAAAGCGAGAGGAGCAATCCACTCTTTTTTCACACTCATACCCCCGTTAATTTTGTAAGATAGCTTTTCTAGCTAATTCATCAGCGACTTTATTTTGACTACTTGGAATCCACTTAATAAAAAAGAGATCGAAACTTTTTATGTACTGTAGTGCTTCCTCTAATAGTGGTGCAAACATTTTATTTTTTGCGTATTCTTTTTCAACAGCTCGCTCGACAAGTTGCGAATCTGTACGAAAAGAGACAATGTTATAATTATGCTCCGTACAATACTTTAATGCTGCAAGTAAAGCATGATATTCCGCTTCATGATTGGACATTGTTCCAAGTGGTAATGATAATTGTACAGGTGGCTGTATGCCTTTAATAAATACTCCCGCACCAGAAGGACCAGGATTTCCTTTTGATGCACCATCAATATACACTTCAATCAAAATGAGAAACCTCCAAATTATAAGATTATCCCCTACTTAAATGTTTCTTTGAAGTAGGGGATAGAGTACTTATCCCGCGTTAACGGGCAGTAAGACACCCACCTCAAAACTCGGCTGAAACAATGAAGTTAGGTGGGTGATCAACTGCCCGTAAATGCCCGATTGGTGAAGGCTAATAATCAGTGGGGATGAATATCCCCCACTGATTAAAGTTTCACTTTATCCGATTGTGATGCTGTAACGGCATGTAAATGTTTCATTCGCTTGTAAAGATTGAATTCCTTTTTTTTCCTTGAAATCTTTTGCTGGATTTATTTCATCAGCGATTCCATACCAAGGTTCAATACATAAGAAAGGTGCGTTATCCCCTGGTGTCCATACGCCGACAAATGGAAATCCTTCAAATTCTACTTTTACAAATTTATTATGTTTATGAGAACGAATAGAAATTTCATTCGTATTCATATTTTCAAAAATAAGTGCATCATTTTTGAATAAATCGTATGTAAGTGGCAATTCATTCGTATTTTCAGCGATTAAATGTTTTTTACTTGAAAGATAAGGTCCTTCTAATACACTTGTTTCTAAGCGTTCAGAACCGTTAAACGATAGATGATAATCTGTAAATGATTCGCCGTCTAATAGAGGGAAGTTGAATCCAGGGTGCGCTCCGATTGAGAAGAACATCTCTTTTGAAGCAGGATTGTTTACTTCATATGTAACATGTATATTTTGTTCTTCTACCTCATAAGAAATGAGTAGTTCAAATTCGTAAGGATATTTTTTTAATGTTTCTTCATTACTAGTAACGATATAAGTGATTTTTGTTTCACTTTGTTCTTTTACAGAGAACGTAAGATCACGAGCGAAACCGTGTTGAGTTAAAGAATATGGTTTACCGTCTACGTAGTATGTATTATCTACTAATCGGCCGACAATTGGGAATAAAATTGGTGCGCGACGTCCCCAATAAGTAGAATCACCTTGCCATAAATATTCTGTGTTATCTTCTTTTAAGCGAACGCTTTGCAATTCTGCACCTTTGTCAGAAATGGAAACGATCACTTTTTCATTTTGTATTGTTGCTGTCATGAAGTGAAACCTCCTAAATCTTTCATATGTTTCATTATACGTTGTCTAAAAGAAAAAAGGTAGTTGATGATAGGAATCTATTGACGAAAGCGTGTCTAATGCGTAGAATATAATCTTGTTGCTTAAAAAACGAATAACGTGGTTCGAAACCATCCCACGTAAAAAAACTAAGGAGATTTTGTCATGAATATAAGAACAATAGTCGGTAATGGTATTATAGCGGCATTATATATTGCTGTTTCTATGCTTATTCAGCCATTTGGCTTTACAGGTGTACAGTTTCGTATTTCAGAGATGTTTAATCATCTCGTTGTATTTAATAAGAAAGCAAGTTACGGAATTGTATTAGGTGTATTTTTAACGAATCTCTTTTTCTCACCTATGGTCGCTTATGATTTAGTATTTGGAGTAGGGCAATCTATTCTTGCATTAGTTGCAACGATTATTTCTATGCGATTCATTAAAGGTGTTTGGGCTCGTATGATTTTTAATACAGTTATCTTTACGATTACAATGTTTATGATTGCAATTGAACTTCATCTTGCATTTGATTTACCATTTATGTGGACTTGGTTAACATGTGCAGCAGGTGAATTCGTAGTAATGGCGATTGGTATGCCTGTAATGTACTGGATTAATAAGCGAGTACAATTTGAAAGATTTATGTAATAGATGAAAAAGCTATTCCTATAGGGATAGCTCTTTTTGTATGTGATTATATTGAATATAATACTGTGACTCTTGATAAAATATAATAAAATATAAATAAGAATTCTTATATAAGGGGAATTTAGCATGAAATATAAAATTCATTGGTTATATAAAACAAAACGCGGATTGCAGACGGAATTAACGACAGATTATATGAACATAGAAGAAGTACTTCAATTTGCGGAGGATTTTGAGAAAACAGGAAGAACGAAAGAACTTTTATTTTACGATGAAATGGATGCAGAATGGTCATTAAAAGAAATGAAGAAGCTGAGTAAACAAGTGGAGGAAGAGATTCAAGAAATACATGTTTATTTTGATGGTGGGTATGATCTTCAGACGAAAGAAGCTGGAGTAGGTATATGTGTGTATTATAAAAAAGGAAATACAAACTACCGAATTCGCCGTAACGCATATATAGAAGGTATATATGATAATAATGAAGCCGAATATGCATCATTATTATACGGTATAAATATACTCGAAGAATTAGGGATTAAGTATGAAGCAGTTACGCTTCGTGGAGACTCTCAAGTTGTACTGCAGCAATTGGCTGGAGAATGGCCTTGCTATGATGAGCATTTAAATCATTACTTAGATCAAATTGAACGAAAGGCGAAGCAAATGAAATTAAAGCTTGTATGTGAGCCAATATCTAGAAAACAAAATAAAGAAGCACATCAATTAGCAACGCAAGCATTAGAAGGGACAGTCATTGATAGTCATAAAGAAATAACCGAATAGAGAGGTGCAAAGGTGGATAAAAAGCAACTCATTACAGAGGTAAATGACTTATTAGAAACGTATTGTGAAGGATGTTTTTTACGAGAACATAATCGGAAAACGAATAGTAAATATTATGCCCATTCATTTTGTATTAGGCAATGTACAGTTGGAGAAACGTTGAAAAAATATGGAGAACAGTTGTCATAAAAAAACATCCAGAGAAAACTCTCTGGATGTTTTTTTAGTGCTTCGCTTCATGTAATTGATGCTCGCACTTACTTAATTTCTTTTCCTCATTCATTAAAAATGGCTCATCTAAATCTGTTGCAACAGATTTCATAATCTCAAGTTGAGAGCGAGCTGCTTCTACTGCAGTAGTGGCATGCTCCAGTGTGTCTGGATCCATTGAAATTGTTGCAGAACCTACCATTTTTTGTGCTGTTTCTACACGGAATTTCACTTCTTCAAAATCATTTACTTCTGAACCCATTGTAATTGCCTCCTTTGTGAATTGCGCATTTCACATAGTTTTCGCTCTGTAAAACGGAAATATACAAAGGAATAACAAAGGAGGTTACCAAGTAAGGTAACCTCCTGTCATATGTTGGATTAAAGTTTTACTACGTTAGCAGCCTGAGGTCCACGGTTTCCTTCAGTGATATCGAAAGATACTTCTTGACCTTCTTCTAAAGCTTTGTAGCCGTCACCTTGAATAGCAGAGAAATGTACGAATACATCGTCAGCGCCGTCCATTTCGATAAATCCAAAACCTTTTTCGTTGTTAAACCATTTTACTTTTCCTTGCATGTTACAATTCCTCCTAAAAACATTTGCTTTTTTCATTTAGTGAAATTCATTTGAAAAGATAATATAAACTAAAAATGCTATAATCTTGAATATTCTGCTAAATGATTAATTTAAATATACACGAATTGGTAGAAATTAGTCAAGTAAGCGATTTTATTTTTTTGTATTTTTAAATAATTTTTTGGTCAAATGTTTAAAAAGGTATAGGACAGGCCGGTTATGTAATATTCTCTATTGAATGCTATACATAATGAGGTGAAAGAATGAATAAGTCTTACTTATTAGATAATGAAGGAATGAGAACGAGAACGGATATACCGAATTGGGTTGCAAAAGAATTTCAAAATTTTTCAAGCATCGTGTTAGAAGCAACTTTCCCATGTTATTTCGGTTTAACAGCGTTGAAAAAAAATGAACTTCGTTATTCATTTCTTTCTCATAATGATTGGAGTCATTTGCCACATACAATGTTATCTTTTTTAGAATTAATGAAAGAGCGTCCAATAGTAAGAAGAGGATTTTTTCTTTTTGTGGAACCGGAATGTGAAGAACAATCACTTGAATATTATCGTGATTACTTTTGGAAAGTACTACAGTATTTACATGAACACGATAATCAAACATGGCCGCAGCAAGTTCCAGAAGATCCAAATCATTATTTATGGGAATTTTCATTCGGTGGTGAACCGATATTTGCATTTGGGAATGCACCGGCTTATAAACAGAGAAAGACTAGGCATTTAGGAAATTCACTCGTTATTGGATTTCAGCCACGTACCATTTTCGATGGATTAGAAGGTGATCGTCCTAAAGGGGCGTATTCAAGACAAATGGTTCGTGAACGAGTTGAAAAGTGGGATCAGCTGCCGAAACATCCTAACATTAGTCATTACGGTGATCCTGACCATCGAGAATGGAAACAATATTTTATTGGAGACGATATTGAGCCAATAAAAGGGAAATGTCCTTTTCATCATAAGGTAGAGAAATAAGAGCCATCATCTAGATGGCTCTTTTGTATATTTTGGATAAAAAAGGGTATTTTATTATGAAAGCTAGTCTATTTTTAAAGGTTACATCATTACTTAATAGTAAAGGAAGTAGAAAGGATAGAGCGATGTTTGGAGCAATTATACAGCAAATTGTATTAGGTATTTCATTAGCGGCACCAGTAGGTCCAATTAATATTGAAATGTTAAAACGAGGAATTGAACGCGGGTTTTGGCATGCGTGGGTTGTTGGAATTGGTGGAATGACTGCAGATGTTTTGTTTATGCTTCTCATTTATTTCGGTTTATCTTCTGTGTTTATGTATACATACGTACAAGCTCTTATGTATTGCACGGGGTTTTTCTTATTATTTTATTTAGGATTTCAAAGTGTAAAACAAGGAATTTCCCACTCGAATATGGAATATAAAAAAGAAGAGGTAGGTGGCCTTAAACAATCGTTTATGGCAGGATTTTTAATTGCTATATCCAATCCATTAAATCTTGTTTTTTGGTTTGGTATATATGGAAGCACACTTAGCTCATTGCTTACGAAGGTAACGAAACA
Organism: Bacillus cereus group sp. N24; assembly: GCF_016483345.1. Classification (NCBI taxonomy): domain Bacteria; kingdom Bacillati; phylum Bacillota; class Bacilli; order Caryophanales; family Bacillaceae; genus Bacillus; species Bacillus cereus group sp. N24. The sequence continues at coordinate 181,373 of NZ_JAEHCA010000003.1, read as the reverse complement.
AGAAGCTTTCTTGTACAGTCTATGCATTATTGTTGGTATTATTTTATGGAATTTAAATATTGCTTTTTCTGTACATTTTGGAAGGACTTTATTAAAACAGAAAGCACTTGGCTACATAACAGCCGGAGCAGGTATTATTTTAGTAGGATATTCTATCCATTTTGCATACAAAGCTTTACAGTTGTTCACATAAGATTGAAGGGGAGATTTTTATGTATCGAACCACTATTGACGGAAAAGAAATTATTATTACGTTAGCACCAAAAATCCGAAAAGAAATTACTGATAGGGATCCATTATATGAAGCGGTATTTAATACTGCAGCCAGATTGCTACAAACGAAACAACCAACGTTTGCAGTAAATCATGAAGTATTTGGACTCATTATTGGAGAGGTACAAAGGGGAGAAGTAACAGTGTTTGCAGTAGAACACATTATTCCGAAGCAAAATATATTTGGAACAAACAATTTTTTCTCGACAATAGAACAGCGGGCAAATTTGTAAAGTGAATAGAAAAGAAATAGTCGTAACGATACGTTGCGGCTGTTTTTTTGGAAAAAGGGGAAGTAAGATGAAGAGAGCAGGGAAAGAGTTCTTTTTACAGCATGATATTGTTATTATGTATAGTATTTTATTTATTTTCATCATTATTTTAAAAATGTAATTTTTCACATGGATCGGTATGTTAGCGTGTCTGTTTGGTATTGTTTTTTATACGCTTAACGAATATATGACCCATCGTTTTTTATTCCATTTAAAGCCGCCTAAAAACGTATTTTTATTAAAAATGTTAAGAAGATTACATTATGATCATCACGTATACCCAGATGATTTGAAACTTTTATTTTTGCCTGTATGGTTTAGTGTACCTAGCTTTACTATATATTTACTTATATCATATGGTATTACAAAAAGTGTTACCGTTACACTTTCATTTGGAATCGGAATGATTATCATGCTCCTTGTTTATGAATGGAAACATTATATTGCACATAAGCCGATTCGTCCCGTCACTAAGTTTGGAAGGTGGCTAAAAAAACAGCATATATTAAACCATTATAAAAACGAAAAGTTTTGGTTTGGTGTTTCAAATCCAGTATTCGATTTTATATTTGGAACGCTTAAAGATGGAAAAGACGTTGAATTAAGCGAAACAGCTCGTAATTTAGAAAAGGAAAGAAGTGGTGCGATAAGCACCACTTCTTTCTTAACGAGGAAAAAATGTGTACGGGTATTTGTTAGAATCGGGCTAATAATCGGTGTGGGGTGTACGAAACCCATACGGATTTAAGTTGCACTTTATTGTGAAAAAGTATATTAAAAATTTAGAGAAAATTGACGAAAAATGTCTACCGAAAAATCTTTGCAGGAATGTATGGATTGTCTAAAATGAAAATAAGTTTCTGAATATTTATAAAATTTAGTCTTTGTGTATACGAAGGGGAAGTGCATTTCGAGTTGGAGAGGGGAGTAGGGGATGAAACGAGATGATACGTCAGCACGTAAGTTGCAAAATGAAGTGAATTATACAGAGGTTGTTCAGTCAGAAGAATTTCAATTGTTATTAAATACGAAGAAGAAGTTTATCGTTCCAATGAGTATTTTCTTTTTCAGTTTTTTTATTGCGCTACCTATTTTAACATCGTATTCGAAAGTGCTTAATACACCAGCATTCGGTGATGTGACATGGGCATGGGTATTTGCTTTTGCGCAATTTATTATGACATGGTCATTATGTATGATTTATAGTAAGAAAGCTCAATCCTTTGATGAAATTTCGCGAAAAATTCTACAAGATATGCAAAAAGGGAGGAGTTGAATTTGAATACTACTGCGTTTGCACTATTTTTAATTATTGTTCTTGGTACGCTCGTCATAACCTATTTTGCATCGAAAAAAACGAAAAATGCGAGTGAGTTTTATACGGCTGGAGGGGGATTAACTGGTTGGCAAAATGGTCTGGCCATCGCTGGGGATTATATGTCTGCTGCGTCATTCCTCGGTATTGCTGGAGCGATAGCGTTAACTGGATTTGATGGATTTTTTTATAGTATTGGATTTTTAGTTGCGTATTTAGTCGTATTATACCTAGTTGCAGAACCGCTTAGAAATTTAGGGAAGTACACATTGGCGGATATGATTGCAGCGCGTTTTGATGCGAAAAAAGTTCGCGGTATTGCTGCCCTGAATACGATGACAATTTCAATTTTTTATATGATTGCCCAATTAGTCGGTGCGGGTGCACTTATTAAATTATTATTAGGAATAGAATATACGACAGCAGTTTTAATCGTTGGCACATTAATGACAGTGTACGTTATTTTTGGTGGTATGACTGCTACGAGTTGGGTACAAATTGTTAAAGCTGTATTACTAATGGCTGGTACATTTATTATTTCTGTTATCGTTTTTGCAAAATTTAATTTTAGTGTGACTGAAATGTTTGCTCAAATGAAAACAGCTACGCCATTAAAAGATTCGTTTTTAAATCCAGGAGTAAAGTATAAAGATGGTCTTGATACACTTTCTTTAAATTTAGGACTAGTACTTGGTACAGCTGGATTACCACATATTCTTGTGCGCTTTTTTACAGTGCGAGATGCAAAAACGGCACGTCAATCTGTTGTGTATGCGACATGGTTAATTGGCGCATTTTATATTATGACAATTTTCTTAGGATTTGGAGCAGCAGCATTTGTAGGAAATGAGGCGATTATTAAAGCAAATCCTGCTGGTAATATGGCAGCACCTTTATTAGCTAAAGCATTAGGTGGGGACTTCTTATTTGCTTTCGTATCAGCCATTGCCTTTGCAACCATTTTAGCTGTAGTAGCAGGACTTGTATTAACAGCAGCATCAGCATTTGCGCATGATTTTTATAACGAGATTATCCGTAAAGGAAAGTCTACTGAAAAAGAGCAAGTGTCAATGGCTCGTTATGCTTCGATTGGAGTAGCTGTAGTATCTATTATACTTGCGTTATTTGCGCAAACCTTAAACGTAGCATTTTTAGTTTCATTAGCATTTGCAGTCGCGGCTAGTGCAAACTTACCAGTTATATTATTTACAATCTATTGGAAGCGTTTTAATACAACGGGTGCCATTTCTGGTATGGTCGTTGGACTCGTATCAGCAATTGTTCTTGTAGCGTTAAGTCCAAACGTCTGGAACCCTGTAGCTGGAAAAGCTATTTTTGTTGGAGAAGCCTTATTCCCATATACGACACCTGGCATTATTTCGATTCCGCTTGGTTTCCTAGCAGCATATTTAGGAACTATTTTCTCTAGTAAGAAAGAAGATGTAGCGAAGTTTGATGAAATTCTTGTGAAATCGAATACTGGTCATGGTATTAACGACGCATCTTCACATTAAAAAAGAGGAGCTTTTCGTATTAAAAGAAAAGCTCTTTTTCTTTTGTCATTTTCTTATAAAGTGAAACTTTAATCAGTAGGGGGGGTTCATGCTCACTGATTATTAGCCCGCACCAATCGGGCTTTTACGGGCAGTTAATCTCCCACCTAACTTCTTTGCTCCAGCTGAATTTTTGGGTGGGCGTTTTACTGCCCGTGAATGCGGGATAAATATTACTGTGTTGTAAGTAGGATTTGTCATAATTTTGTGGAATGAAAATAAGCAGGGAGAAATTTAAATCATCATGGCACCAGCGCAGCTTTTGTGAAAAATAAGTTGTTATGGAAGGTGGAAGAAATGATGAAAACGAAACAAACTGACGAATTATTAGCAAAAGATGAGCAATATGTTTGGCACGGCATGCGTCCCTTTAGTCCAAGTAGTACAATGGTAGGGGCAAAAGCAGAAGGGTGCTGGGTTGAAGATATACATGGAAAAAGATATTTAGATGGTATGAGTGGTCTTTGGTGTGTAAATAGTGGGTACGGAAGAAAAGAACTCGCAGAAGCCGCTTATGAACAATTACAAACATTATCGTACTTTCCGATGTCGCAATCACATGAGCCAGCAATAAAGCTTGCTGAAAAGTTAAATGAGTGGCTTGGAGGAGAATATGTTATTTTCTTCTCAAATAGTGGGTCAGAAGCGAATGAAACAGCTTTTAAAATAGCAAGGCAATACTATGCACATAAAGGTGAACCACATCGTTATAAATTTATGTCACGTTACCGAGGATATCATGGAAATACAATGGCGACAATGGCAGCGACGGGACAAGCGCAGCGTAGATATCAATATGAGCCTTTTGCCTCAGGATTTTTACACGTAACACCGCCAGATTGTTATCGTATGCCAGAAATGGAATCACAAAATATTTATGATGTAGAGTGTGTGAAAGAAGTAGATCGTGTTATGACATGGGAATTAAGTGAAACGATAGCCGCATTTATTATGGAGCCGATCATTACAGGCGGAGGTATTTTAATGCCACCACAAGACTATATGAAAGCTGTTCATGAAACATGTCAAAAACACGGTGCGCTACTCATTAGTGATGAAGTGATTTGTGGTTTCGGGCGTACAGGAAAAGCATTTGGATTTATGAACTATGATGTTAAGCCTGATATCATTACGATGGCGAAAGGTATTACGAGTGCATACTTACCATTATCAGCAACAGCTGTGAAAAAAGAAATTTATGAAGCATTTAAAGGAACTGGGGAATATGAATTTTTCCGCCATATTAATACATTTGGTGGAAACCCGGCGGCTTGTGCATTAGCACTTAAAAACTTAGAGATTATGGAAAATGAAGATTTAATTGGACGCTCTGCACAAATGGGCTCACTTTTATTAGAGCAATTAAAAGAAGAAATCGGGGAACATCCGCTAGTTGGAAATATTAGAGGGAAAGGTCTATTAGTAGGAATTGAACTAGTAAATGATAAAGAGACGAAAGAACCAATTGATAACGACAAAATCGCGACTGTTGTAAATGCTTGTAAAGAAAAAGGTTTAATTATAGGACGAAACGGTATGACAACAGCAGGGTATAATAATGTTTTAACATTAGCGCCGCCTCTTGTTATTTCAAGTGAAGAAATTGCTTTCGTTGTTGGTACGTTGAAGACAGCGATGGAGCGTATTTAATCAAATAAAAGAACAAAAGTGAGCTGTAATATAAGGCTCGCTTTTGTTTATTACGTGAAATATGGTAGTTTTTTAAAGGGAGGGGATATGAATGGAGAAATATGACCCTAGTCAACATTATCACATCGGATATTATGAAGATGGATATGATTTAGAAGTGACAGCGTACAAAAGAATAAAGGAACCAGTTTGGGATGCTTATATTCCGCACTATGAGGTAGACGATTTTTATAAGAAAGTGGAGGAAATGAAGCTAGGTGAATATATCGATGACTATGGCATTAAAGTATATTCATTTCGTGATAATATTGATGATGAAGAAGCAAGGACTATTTTTGAAAAATGGTTAAAGACGAATGAGATTGTTTAAAGAGAAAATGAAAAAGGAGATTACTATTTTATAAAATAGTAATCTCCTTTTATTATAGTAAACTTATTTACTTGCTTTCATTGCTTTATCTTTGGCACCAAAAGTGTATTTTAACATTGGTGGTGTAATCATTGTAGTTAAAATAACGACAATAACGATAGCTGTAAAGTAATCTTGTGCTAATAGTCCAGAAGAAAGACCTGTTCCTGCGATGATAAGTGCAACTTCACCACGTGAAACCATTCCAGCACCGATAATTGCAGAAGACTTTGCATCAAATCCAGTCATGCGTGCACCAAATCCACAACCGATTAGTTTTGTGAAGACAGCGATAACTGTTAATGCTAAGATGAACCAAATTTGATTACCAATACCATCAAATGTAATATTCATACCGATACTAACAAAGAATACTGGAACGAACATTGCGTAAGCAATCGGTTCTACTTTCTTTTCTACTTCATGTTTGTAGTTCGTTTGAGAAATTGCGATACCAGCTGCGAAAGCACCGATAATACCAGCAATTCCTAATAATTCGCCGAAATATGCGAATGAGAAACAGATAATAAGAGCCGCGCTCACGATAGACTCAGATACGCGTAGTGGTGATAACCAACGCATAATCGCTGGAACACCTTTCCATCCGATTAAAATAATAGAAGCGAAGAATACGACCTTCTTCAAGATAACCATTGTTAAGTTAACATCGTCTGTACCTAAGAAGCTCATTGCGAATGCTAATAAAATAACAACAAGAATGTCATCAAATACAGCTGCTCCAAGCATCGTTGTACTTTCACGTGTTTTCATCTTACCTAAATCGCGAAGTGTTTGAACGGAAATACTAACACTTGTCGCACATAGAAGTAATCCTAAAAATACAGCGTTCCCTTGTTCCATTCCCATAACAAGACCGGAAACATAACCACCTACGAATGGAAGAATGATACCTCCGAGTGCAACTGCTAAAGAAGAGTTACGATTTGCATTTAATTCTTCTAAGTCTGTTTCAAGTCCAGCCATAAACATTAAAAGAATAACACCAACATTACTTAATTGTGTTAGAAGTTCTGAGTTTTCAATCCAACCTAATACAGCTGGACCTATAACGATACCGACAATTAATTTACCGAGTACAGAAGGTTGACCTAATCTAACACTAAGGTCACCAGCAAGCTTTGTACTTAATAAAATAAGTGCAATTTGAAAGAAAAATTCGAATTCCATTTGATCCTCTCCTTATCACTTTGTATTTTTATTAAACGATTTCTCGGAATTTGCCTAATGAAAATATGTAAAACCCATTAAACAAAGGGTCTTATTACAGGTTCTTTTGAACTTGTAATTTGAACCTGTAATCAATATATAATAAAATTTATAAAAAATCAATGAAAAAATAGCAGATTTTCATGATGAGATTCGATTTAGGTATAGAGGGAATCAATATATAATAAGAAGAAATAAGGAAACATTTTTAATGAATTGGAGAATGGAATATGTTAATAAACAAACGCTTTACAATTGGAGAAATGGCAAAAATGCATAATATCGCAGAATCTACATTAAGGTATTATGATGAAAAAGGAATTTTTCACCCGTCTATTGTCGATCCGCAAACGAATTATCGTTATTACACAATTGATCAGTTTTCACTGTTAGATACGATTAAATTTTTACGACAGTTAAATATTCCGTTAAAGGAAATTAAGAAATATATTGATGAGCGGAACCCATCTTATGCGCTTAATTTACTTGAAAAGCAACAAGAAATGATGTTAAAGAAGCAAAGAGAAATTGAGTATGCTTTAGCAAAAATGGAACATAGAATTTATGTAATTAAGGAAGCGACGAAAGTAAAAGCTGAAAAAATCATAGTTAAAGAAATCCCGCAGCGAAAGATTACAGCGATTGCGGTTGCACCAAATACAACAGATGATATGTTTGAGTATTATATCCATTCGTTGCAGAAAAATATGAAACAAATAGATAATAGCTTATTCTCTGGAGATATCGGTGTAACGGTTGCCAAAAAAGCATTAATTCAAAATGAATTTCAATCATACAATAGTGTTTTTATTCTTTTGGATTATATGCCTTTTCAAGTACATAGTTCAGATGAAATTAAAGCAGGTATATTTGCGTGTGCTTATCATCATGGACCATATGAAGAAACAGATGAAACATACAAGGAGTTAATGAAATACATCTCTCAAGAGGGATATGAAGTGAGCGGAGATTCGATTGAGATTGCATTAATTGATTGGTCTGTAACAGAAAATCCAGAGGAGCAAGTAACGGAAATTCAAATCCCTATAATGAAAAAACAATGAAATAAGGTGTAAGACTCGTACTAATTACAAATCGGCATCAATGACGATAATTAAGTTACCTATTTTTAAATTCTCTCTTGACCTTCAAGTTACTTGAAGGTTTAAACTGTGAACAGAGCGTTGAAAAAAGGAGCATATTAGTATGGAAGCAACAGAAAAATTAAGAGAAAAACCGATAAAAAGTTTATTTATTTCATATTTAATACCAGCAGTTCTCGGAATGGTATTAATGTCAGTTAATATTGTGATTGACGCGGTCATGATTAGTAGGGGAGTTGGAGCGAACGGTTTAGCGGGAGTAAACGTCGCTATTCCAGCATTTTCGATTTTCTTCTCCATTTCATTATGGATTGGAATGGGCGGAGCAACATTATATTCGATTGCACTAGGCGAAAATAAACTTGAAAGAGCAAGGTCTATTTTTACGCAATCTATGACTGTAGCAGTTATTATCGTAGGCGTTTTAGCGGCTATTTGCGTATGGAGAATAGAAGATTTAGCATACTTATTCGGTGCAAATGAAGTGATTTTACCGTATGCGTTAGACTATTTACACGTGTTATTAACATTTGGAATGATATACGTGTTAGAAAATATTTTAAGTACATTTATACGAAATGATGGAAATCCTAATTTAGCAATGGCAGGTCTTGTTGTAACGGCTGTATTAAACATAGTGTTTGACTATATCTTTATTTTCATCTTTGGATGGGGTGTAACAGGTGCTGCTTCAGCGACTATTCTTTCGGCAACAATTGGTTTCCTTGTATTATTAACTCACTTCTTTAGAAAGAGTAGTATTTTAAAGTGGACGAAATTCCATTTTGAATGGGATACGGTTAAACAAATAATGGTGATTGGTTTCCCAAGTTTTACAGCAGAAAGTACAGTAGCAATCGTAACGATTGGTTTTAACATCGCATTCGTTCAATATGCAGGAGAAGTAGGAGTCGCTTCCTATGCAATGGTGAATAGCATTCATGCGATGGCATTACTATTATTCTTTGGTGTTGGAGCAGCATTACAACCAATCGCCAGTTTCCATTACGGTGCAAATTTATCAGAAAGATTGCGTGAAGGATTACAGTTTGCTGTGAAGATTGCGGTTGTACTCGGAGGCATTGCGATAATTGTCGGATTATTCTTCGGGAAATATATCATTGGTCTATTTGATGTCCAATCGCCAGAACTATTGGAGTTAACGTTAACAGGTATTAGCTTGTTCTTTATCCAATACGTATTTTTAGGCTACAACATTGTGTATGGAGAGTACTTCCAATCAGTGCGACAAACGAAGAAATCAGTACTTATTATAATGAGCCGAGGGTTACTATTTATTATTCCGTTGTTATGGATTATGCCAAAGTTATTTGGAATAAACGGAATTTGGCTCGTTATGCCGGTTGCGGAAGTATTGACAGCAATTATCGTATTTACGATGAATCGTATGAAACATCCTGTTCCGTTACATATGGCAGGAAAGAAAGAAGCAATATAATGAAGAAAATCCCCTTGAGCAAGTAAGGGGATTTTTTCATTCTTTTAAACTAATCGCAAAAGACCCATCCGTTTCTTGAACAGACGCAAAAGCCACATTTTTAATATTTGTGATGCCTTTTTCTTTTAACTCTTTATATAACCACTTTTCGTCTTTATGGATCAACTTTAAGTTATCGTATTGAATTTGAGAATCGACAATAAGGGCGATTGGTAATCCAGCATACTTAACATGTATATTCATATCCTTTGGAGTCAATGGTACAAGTTCTCGCTTTGGTAAAATGCTAATGGCTCCATTCGCTTCTAAAATAGCGTATTCAATTTCATGAACACTTGGATATCCGGCGACGCGAAGGTTAGAAAGCAATTCGGGTATGGGATATCTACTTTTTTGTAAGTTCTCAAAAATAATATCACCATGTTTAATTAAAATAATGGGGTGTCCGAGAATGAAACGATTTAGTTTGTTGAGTAAGCTTAATTTTGTAAGAAGTAAGTGCAAACATGTAATAACGACCATACCGAGAAATGCTTGTAAAGCACCAGCGACTGGTATGGCTTGAAAAGCTAAATAAGATAAAAAGATAATAGCTCCAAAATCATGAGGAATTAGTTGTGCTAATGCGGATTTACCGAGTAACTTAAGCGATAGTAAAAATAAAATAAAAAAGAATGATACGTTACATAAAAAGAGAAGCAATAGGGACACTCCTTCGTGCGAAGTTGTACTTACTATTCCCAAAAATAATAGAAATATTACCTTTTAGAGGATAAATAAGGGTTATTTGGAATTTTTCTGTATACAAACGAATAAATGGATATTATGATGAAAGAAGCAAAGAACATAGGAGTATATGGATATGAGAAAGAAGAAAATAATTAAGTATATTATAGCAATTATAACGGTTTGCGCCGTGTACGCGGTTTTTTTACAATATAACATTTATAAGCATGGGCATATGAAAGCTACCGACGATGCTGATTATATCATTGTATTAGGCTCGAAAGTAAATGGTACGAAACCATCGTACTCATTACAATATCGTATTGATAAAGCAGCTGAATATTTAAAATCACATGAGAAAACAATTGCTATCGTATCTGGCGGACAAGGAAAATGTGAAGATATTTCAGAAGCATTAGCGATGAAACAAGGATTAATGAAACAAAATATTGCAGAAGACCGTATTATAATGGAGGATAAATCAACGAGTACAGATGAGAATATTACATTCTCAAAACCGTTAATTCCAGCCAATATGAAAAAAGGTATGATCGTAACAAACGATTTCCATATGTTTAGAGCGAAAAAAATAGCAGCAAAACAAGGTTTGCAATTAGAAGGGCTTCCTGCCAAAACACCGAAGCCAATTATCATCCCATCGAATGTCCGAGAATATTTAGCCATTACGCAATATTGGTTTATGAATCGAATATAGTGAAAGTAATCCCGCCCGAAATTCGAGGCGGGATTTATTTTGAGGAAAATCTTACAAAACTGTCATCTTAATGAAAGGTAAAGCGATAGTTTCTAGAATGGATTCCTGACATAATAAAGATAACAAAAACTATTTAGAGGTGAATCGGATGAAAGGAAATAATATATTATCTTCACTATGTTACTTTAGTATCTTTTTTGCACCATTTTTACTGCCAATTATCGTGTACTTCGTTGCGGAAGATGAAGTGAAATATCACGCGAAAAAAGCATTTTGGTCACATGTTTTTCCGTACGCAATCTTATTTGCTGGATTAGCAGTATCAGGCGTATACGGTTTAGGCTTCGATCAATCTGATGGCGCGGGAATTGGGATGGCTATCACATATGCAGTATTCATTCTTGTAGGAATTTACTACTTCATTTGGAATATCGTAAAAGGTATTAAAGTTTTGAAAGCAGCGTAATAAGACGAGAAATAAATTGGGGTAATTTCGTCGTTATTTGTCGGTAAATCGATATTTCTTGTCGAATCGTCGATATATTCGAAAAATCGTTGATATAGTGCAAGGAATCGTTGATATATTTAAATTATCGTTGATATAATTTCATTTACCGTATCGATAGACATTTTAAAAAGAGCAATTCAAAAAGAATTGCTCTTTTTGTGCTTATAAGTTGTGAATATTGAAAAAGATATGTTAATTTTTCATTATGAAGAGAAAAAAGGAGTGTTTTTCATGAATGAGATCATACATAAAATGGAGCAACACGTTTCAGTTCGTAAATATAAAGAAGAATCCATTCCGAAAGATGTAGTAGAAAGAATGGTTCAAGCTGCGCAGCATGCCGCTTCCTCGCATTTTGTACAGGCCTATTCTGTTGTATATGTAACCGATCAAGACCTAAAGGCTAAACTAGCAGAACTATCCGGAAATCGTCACGTGAAAGAGTGTGCAGCATTCTTTGTTTGTTGTGCAGACTTAAAGCGACTTGAAATGGCGTGTGAAAAGCATGGTACAGAGATAAAGCATGAAGGGGTGGAAGATTTTATCGTTGCGACGGTAGATGTTTCACTTTTTGCGCAAAACTTAGCACTAGCAGCGGAATCATTAGGATACGGTATTTGTTATATTGGTGGTATTCGTAATAACCCGAAAGAAGTGAGTGAATTGCTTCATTTACCGGATAAAGTATATCCTGTGTTTGGAATGACAGTCGGTGTGCCAGATGAAGAACATGGAGTTAAACCACGTTTACCGGTAGCAGCAATTCTTCATGAAAATGGATATGATGAAAAGAAATATGATGAATTATTAAACGAATATGATGAAACGATGAGCGCATATTACAAAGAAAGATCATCAAATCAAAAAAACATAACATGGACGGAATCAATGAGCTCATTTATGTCCAAAGAGAAAAGAATGCATATGAAAGAGTTTTTAAGTGAGAAAGGGTTAAATAAAAAATGAGTAAAAAGAGAAATGAGATAGTGTTCGAATAGCTATAGAGGGAGGAGATAAAATGAAGAAAGCTTTAATACTTCTATTTGATGGATTTGCAGAATTTGAAGTGAATATAGCGAGCTTGTTTTTGAAAAGTAAGGAATTTGAAATAATAACGGCAACTGTAGATGGAAAAAACGTTACAGGAGAAGGTGGTTTTTTGTGTCAACCACATGTCTCTATTGAGCAAATTAAAATAGAGAACTATGAAGTGTTTATCGTACCAGGCGGACATATTTTTGATCATTTAGAAAATGAACAATTGTTATCTATTGTGAACAAATTACATAAGCAAAATAAATGGATAGCGGGTATTTGTGCAGGAACATCTTTATTACATGCAGCAGGAGTGCTGAATAAGAAGAAATTCTCAACATCATTAACATCAGATGAAAAACAATTAGCACATTTACATGAATGGGAATATAAACAAAACAAAGATGTAACTGTTGATGGGAAAATAATAACAGCGGTAGGGTCTGCATATGTTGAATTTGCTACTGAAATAATGAAGCAACTCAATTTATTTAATGAAGCTGAAGCGAAGGAGAACTTGCAATACTTTAAAAATGTAACAGAGCTTTGTGATGAAACGTTAGTATAAGTGAATAAATTAATTGTTAATACCTAAGTTCAGATTGTAGATACTACTTTCTGAACTTAGGTATTTTATTTGTTATCATATACATAGAAATAAAAAATTAATAAATTTTTACAAAAGTGATAGAAAATGAGAATGAAATGCCAATAGTAAGTAAAGGCAGCTGCTAAAGGGGAACTGAGGAAGGAAGATGTTTATGATTTTCGATTCTGAAGAGGATTTAATTATAGCAATGAAAAAACGTGATCAAGATGCTTTGAAAGAAGTGATTGATTAATATGGAAAATTAATTTTGTACATTATTCATAAATCATTAAGTACCCCTATTGAAAAACAATATGTGGATGATTGTTATAATGATGTATTTACTATCATTTGGTTTCAAATCGAACAATTTGATATAGAAAAGGGCAACTTAAAATCTTGGATGATTGGTATTACTAAATTAAAGGCATTGGAATATAAAAAGAAAGTATATAAAGAGAATAAAATTGATAAAGACGTAGAAATAGATGCAGGTATCCATGATAAGTATGAAATAGAACAAGAAGAGATTATGGAAATCGTACAAGATTTAAATACAAAGGATCGATATATCTTTTTAAAGAGGTATATTGATGGATATTCCATTGACGATATTGCAAAAGAATTAAAAGTAACGGCTGACTATATATACAATCGAATCTCTCGTGGAAAGAAAAAACTTCAAAAACTGTGGAAAGGGAGTGTGTAATATGGATAAAAGATTATTATCGATGTTAAATGAGCTCCAATATTCAGAAGAAGAAATTACACGTTTAGAGAAAGAAGCGAATGAGTCTATAAATATAGATAAGTATTATGTAAGAAATGGAGAACTATTAAAAAAATTAACTGTACAAATGTTAGAAGAATCAATTCGCAACGAATTACAAACTGGTGAAGAAATTGAGAAGGAACTGCTAGTAGACGAAGGATGTATGGTAAATAGTAAAGTCATACCAAATATATTATACGCAGGAGCTACCTTTTATTATTATATCGTTTTAACGAATAAAAGGGTGATAATGAAAGGGTTAGATTGTTATTTTAAAAAGACAAATGAACATAGCGTGCCAATAGAGGATATACAATCCGTTTCGCAACATAAAAAAAATGAAAAATGTCTTTGAGATTAAATATAATAATAAATATATACAATTTGGAAGTGTTGCGTATGCACATGAAATTGCAATGATTATTATAGAGTTAAAAAAACGCGGAGTAAAAGTAGGAAAGTATACAGATTTAGAAAAAGGTTGGATGATTTTCTTCAGTGTATTTGTAATAGCAATGGGTAGCCTTCTAGCTTTACCATATTTAATATAAAAATAAAAAGCGGCATAATAGCCGCTTTTTATCGCTTAATTAATATTAAAAGGATCTTGTAGTTTTCAAATAATCTACTCATGAAAGAATTATTGGTGGATTAGTACTTGTAAATTGAAAATAAAGTTATTTGATTTGTGGAGTGAAATACTGCTCCGTACTTAAAAATACAACAATAATTTCATTTAAACCAAGCTGTTATTGCGCAATCTAAAGCATTTTCTATAACGAATTCAAACTATCAATAAGAAGATAAATACCTGTACAGCTCAAAAGGATATATGTAAATATTTTAAAAACTTGTTGATTAAGCCATTTGAAAATAATTTGACCTATAAACAAACCTAAAAATACAATTGGAATTGCATAAAAACTTGATTTCCAAATTGTTATGTCCGTTCCAGTAAAGAGTATTTGAGTTAGTAGACTAATGAAATATATAAACAGATAAAAAGCTAAAGTAGTTGCTCTTAACTTCTCTTTTTCAGTATCAGTTCCTGTAAAGTAAAGTAACAAGGGAGGTCCTGGCATACCGATACTTGTCGTTAAAAGACCTGATAATCCACCAACTACGAAATCTCTAAATGGTGTTGATCTAACCTTAAAGTTACATAGTAGCAACAATGTTAATAGTAAGAGTAGGATGCTAATTGTTAATTTAAAAGTGTTTATGTTAACGGAAATGAAGATTAAAATTCCAAAAGGTACACCGGCTATACTTCCAAAAATAAACCGTTTCAGTAAAATAAAATCAACGTCCATTCTTATTTTCCAAATGAGTGATATGGAAATAATTAATGATAGAATAATGTTTATTTGTATAGCTTCTTGTGGTAAAAATAACATGAGTAAGAAAGGTGTTGCCATTATGGAAAAGCCAAATCCTGTACTGGCTTGCAAAACAGAAGCCACCAATATTATGCATATGAAAATTAATGTAATCTCCAAAATAGCCCCCCTATTTAATCAAATTCAATACGTATTTTATTACTACAAAAATCGAATTTAGCTATTTTGAGCCTATAGAATAAGTGCAATCTTTCACAATCTTACTTTTATTTTAACATAAATATTTGATTTTTCTCAAATGGTGTTCAAGTAAAGGGCCTTTTAATGAAATGAAATGACTTGTATTTTATTTCATTAAATTGTTATACAAAAATAATGAATGAGAGCAAATAAAAGTTAGCAGTGAGCTATATAGTATCAGTAGGATCTTCACTAAGCTTCCCGCGATAAAATAAGAAAAGCCATATAAAACTAACAAAAATACAACATATAGCTAACAGGCTACCAATTACTTGGAGAGAAAGGGTTTCTAAAAGCCAGCCTGTAATAAACATAGATAGCTGAATGAGAGAACCATATATGGAATAATGAAATGAAAAAACTTTACCAATCATGTTTTCTTCGGTATACATTTGTAATAAGGTTGTGTCTAAAGGGACGATAATCCCCCCTGCGATACGCATGCAGAGTAAAGTAATAATACCGATAATAAGCTGATTGGATAGAACGAATCCGAGAAAGAAAAATCCTTGTAGTAAGTACGCCAAGCCAAATGCTTTTTTCATTGTCTCCTTATTTTTACATACATATAGATTAACGAATAGACTACCAATAATAA
Organism: Bacillus cereus group sp. N24; assembly: GCF_016483345.1. Lineage (NCBI taxonomy): Bacteria > Bacillati > Bacillota > Bacilli > Caryophanales > Bacillaceae > Bacillus > Bacillus cereus group sp. N24. Next base: position 165,589 of record NZ_JAEHCA010000003.1, on the reverse strand, counting down.
GACCTAATCCTTGAACACTATATAAAATTCCAATATTAGCATGGAAGATCCTTTCGGCATAAATTGTTAAAAGAAGTTGATAAGCACCACCAATAATCCCCCATGAAATTCCGACAAGAATTAATGCTAATATAATTTTTTTCTGTAATATGTACGTGTATCCATCTTTTATATCCACAAAAAATGACTTTTTTATGTTAAATTTTTTGTGAGAAGGGATATTCAACTTATAAATGATTAAAGCGGAAACAAAGTAGGATAGGCTATTAATGATAAAAGCAATTTCTATACTTAAAGCCTGGGCGATAATCCCACCTAATGAGGCGCCCATAATTGACATAAAGCCATTAACTGTACTAGAAAGTGTATTTGCAGTTACTAAATGTTTTTGCCTAATAATCATTTTTAGAGTTGATTGTTTAGCAGGCTCAAATAAGCAAGAGAGGACCGACAAACATATATTAGCTACGAAAATAATTTCAATCTTATAGGTTGCTAATAAGTAAGTGAGTACAATAACTCCTCTTAAAACATCGGTGGAAATCATAATCTTCTTTGTTGGAAATCGATCCACAAACCCTCCAATAAAAGGACTAAGAAGAAGTTGAGGTAACCCTTTACTCATAAAAGTTAGTGCGATCATAAACGGAGATTCTGTTACGCTATAAACGAATGTGAATAAAGCTACCGTATGAAACCAATCTCCCAGTACACTTAATGTTTGACCATAAAACAGTTTTCTAAAGTTTGTATTTGTTTTAAGCAGTGTGGAATAAGAAACTGACATAAAAGATTAATCCTCATGTATTAATGATGCTTGAACTTGTCTTTTCCATTCACTTAAATACATGTTCTCTGCTGCAGAAAGTTCAACAGGTAATTGTGCAATCAATTCTAAACTATTTCCATCAGGATCGTTAAAGTATACGGAGGCGTGTGCCAATTCTGGAAAAACGATCGGTTCAATTGGCTCCATTCCAAAGTCTTTTCTTGCTGAAATTCCTTTTTGACTTAGCCAATGTATTGCATTTTCTAAATCAAGCAAGCTTACTTGGAAGGCAATATGTCGCAAAGATGGGTGATAAGTAACTTTGTATTCTGTTCCTTCCCAAAGTCCGAGCCAACTCTCATTTTCTTTAATCCAAAAGAAAGCAATATCGTCACCTCTTTTATATAATTTTAGCCCTAGTGATTCATAAAAAGGTATTGATACTTCTAAGTTACGGACGGGTAAATGTGCCTCATAAAGACCTTTAATCATTGTAATCCCCCTTAGTAAAAATGTTTCTTATTTCATAGTAAACGATATTTTGTTAAATCAAATCAGAAATAAGAGGGATATAAATTCATACGAAAGTATGAAAAAACAGCTCAAATATGAGCTGTTTTCGTATAGTTTTTAGTTCATTTAGTAAGGATAGGATGATTAATATCCGTATCCGCCGCCACCCCAGCAGCTACATCCGATAATGATTAGAAGGATGAATAGTACGATAAGCAAAGCAAATCCACCGCCGAAACCAGCACAACTACCACCATAGCTCATGTGTTTTCCTCCTTTTTGTAAATTAATTTATATAATTCATGGACTACTATATACAATATGTTTTTCATGTGGAAAAGGAGCCAGTCTGTATTTGAATTAGACAAATGTCTGTGTGATTCAGGTTTTTCTATATTACATGTGCGGGAAATCTTACTAAATAAAGCGTTTACGGATTAAGAGTATGTTAAAAACGTAAAAATTGTAAAAAAAACCATTTTTATATTTTTTTATGAGGGAATATGTACTATAATTTTACAAGTAATATTATGGGAAAAGGGAGTTTTAGTTTAGAGATGGAGATGGGACGATTACAAAATAAAATAGAAAACAAAAAGAAAGAGTTAATTCAACTTGTTGCGAGACACGGATTGGATCATGATAAAGTTTTGTTATTTAGCCGAGATTTAGATATACTAATTAATAAGTTTATGAATGTAAAAGATAAGGTCCATAAATGAATAATTTATAGTTTTTCATATTAAGATATTAAACGAAAGAAAGGGGAGAAACGTTATTGGAACATTTACAAGATGAGCTTTATAAACAAATAAAAGAAGAAAAAGGTACTGTTACAGTTTTCTTAAAGAGTGGTGTGAGAATAGTCGGAGAAGTTGCTGGCGTAGACAAATTTACAGTTTTAATGTTAGTAGATGGAAAGCAACAGCTGATTTACAAGCAGGCAGTATCAACAATAATGAAATAAGACACTCTAGTAGAGTGTCTTATTTCATTATTTCTTACAAGCTTCAACGTCAATGCCAGCAGCTAATAACTTCTTTTCTCCATCTTGTTCAATAAGTTTTTGTAATTTAGAGAGGAAAGAGTCAAAGTTTGTATGTTTTGCGACTTGGAATGTCATTTTATGTTCAATTGGTAGCCACGTATTAATGTCAGCCTCGTTATGCTGAATTTTTACTTCCAATTTATCAAGCGCATTAGCAACTTTTGCTTCGTACGTTTCTTTCGCTTCAAACTCCATCCATAAATTATATAATTCCTCACCGAGAGAACCTTTTAATGTTTGTTTAATATTTAAAATTGCTTCAAGTTCATTTTTTTGTTTTTGTAATTGTAATTCGTGACTATTCATTGTATCAAAAGCAGGGATATCGCCAGCTTCAGCTTCGACTAGGTCGTGAATAATAACCATTTTAAGTAACTTTTCAATATTTACTTTTTGATCTAAATAAGGCTCAACTAAAATGGCCATTAGAGACATGCGCCATGTATGTTCGGCAACACTTTCTTGGCGTCCGTTAGAAAGCCAGCTATGTCGCATTTCGTATTTTAGTTTTTCTGCTAATGCAATGACTTGTAAAATGTTATGTTCCATCGTGATCCTCCTCTTATTTCCATACCATAATTCTAATATGGAAATGAAATGTGTCAATTTTATGAGTATATTGCGATAAATAGATGATAAGCGTATAATGAACGTTATATGTGAAAACGCATTATTAAAATAAAAAAATGTTTTATAAAAATGAAAAGGAAAGGGCAGGAATATGGGAGACGAAAAACAAGTATTTGCTAGACCAGAAAGAAAAAAAAGGAAGTTTGATATTTCTAGTCCAATGGGCATTATAGTAGGCTTCGCTATTGTAATAGCGGCGATCGTACTTAGTGGCGGTGGAATAAAAGCTTTTAAAAACTTCTTAGATATTCCATCTATTTTAATTGTCATAGGGGGAACGGCAGCGACAATTGTTGTGGCGTATCGATTTGGAGAAATAAAAAAATATACGAAAAGTATTTTTACTGTTTTACATAGAAGAGAAGAAGATTTAGAACAGTTAACGGATTTGTTCGTTGATTTTTCGAAAAAGTCTAAAAAGAACGGTTTACTTTCTTTAGAAGTTGATGGAGAACAAGTAGACAACCCTTTTATTCAAAAGGGGATTCGTTTAATGTTAAGTGGCTACGATGAAGATGAATTAAAAGAAGTGTTAATGAAAGATATAGAAACAGAAGTGTATGAGCTAAGAAAAGGGGCAACATTATTAGATAAAATTGGTGATTTCGCTCCAGCTTGGGGTATGATAGGGACTTTAATTGGTCTTATCATTATGCTTCAAAATTTGCAAGATACATCACAAATTGGTACAGGAATGGCAGTGGCGATGCTAACGACATTATATGGATCAGTACTTGCGAATATGATCGCAATACCTCTTGCGGAAAAGGTGTATCGTGGTATTGAGGATTTATATACAGAGAAGAAGTTTGTAATTGAAGCAATTTCAGAATTGTATCGTGGGCAAATTCCTTCTAAATTAAAGTTGAAACTTGATACGTATGTGTACGAAACGAAGATAAAAAAAGAAAAACGAGCAGCCTAATATTTCAAGGAGTGGTATGATGATAAAACGACCGCAAAAGGGATCGCCTCGTTGGATGACGACTTTTACAGATTTAACGATGTTATTATTAACTTTCTTTGTATTACTAGTTGCTACATCAAAGCAGGATGCAGTAAAATTGTCAAAGATGCTTGAAAAGTTTAGCGATGCGGAGCAAGTAGATGCAAAAGTAATGGAAAATACAATACCAGATATAACACATGAAAAAAATGATGAAAAAATGATCTCAAAAAAGAGAATGGATGAATTATATAAAAAGTTAAAAGCATATGTAGATAATAACGGTATTAGTCAAGTGAATGTATATCGAGAAGATACAGGGGTAAGTGTCGTTATCGTAGATAATTTAATATTTGATACGGGTGATGCGAACGTTAAACCAGAAGCAAAAGAGATAATGAGTCAATTAGTCGGATTTTTCCAATCAGTACCAAATCCAATCGTTGTGGAAGGACATACAGATAGTAGACCTATTCATAATGAGAAATTCCCTTCTAACTGGGAATTATCTTCAGCACGAGCAGCTAATATGATTCACCACTTAATCGAAGTGTATAATGTGGACGATAAGAGGTTAGCTGCGGTAGGATATGCAGACACAAAGCCAGTTGTACCAAATGATTCACCGCAAAACTGGGAGAAAAATCGTCGCGTTGTTATTTATATAAAAGAATAGTATATTGTTATTTTAATAATAAAATAATAAAAATACGAAAATTCTTTTAAAAAAATATTAAATTTTATCATTTTATTTTGTATAATGAGTGAGAATGATAAGGTGAAATATTAAGATATATTTATACATAGAAGGAGAGAATCAAAAAGAATGGCACATAAAATTTTAGTTGTAGACGATGCGATGTTCATGCGAACGATGATTAAAAACTTATTAAAAAGTAATTCTGAATTTGAAATTATCGGTGAGGCGGAGAATGGAGTAGAAGCAATTCAAAAGTATAAAGAACTTCAACCTGATATTGTAACATTAGATATTACTATGCCAGAAATGGACGGACTTGAAGCATTAAAAGAAATCATTAAAATTGATTCAAGTGCAAAGGTTGTTATTTGTTCGGCAATGGGACAACAAGGTATGGTATTAGATGCAATTAAGGGTGGGGCGAAAGACTTTATTGTAAAGCCATTCCAAGCGGATCGTGTAATCGAAGCTTTAACAAAAGTAGCAAATAGCTAATATAAAAGGGGTGCCACAAGGAATCAAAACAGTGATAGAGGATACACGTGTGGCCCCCTTTTTTCTCGTTTTAAAACACTAAATTGTTATACATAAATGAAATGTTTGTTAGACAGGTAGGGGATTAAAATGCAAACAGATCTATTGAATATATTTTTTGAGGAATCAGAAGAACATTTACAATCGCTAAATGAAAATGTGCTAACTTTAGAACAAAATCCAGCTGATATGGATGTTGTAGGAGAAATATTCCGCTCAGCCCATACATTTAAAGGTATGTCTGCAAGTATGGAATTTGCGGAAATGGCGGATTTAACGCATAAGATGGAAAATGTGTTAGATGAAATCCGTCATGGGAATATCGTGGTCAATGCGGATATTATTGATGTGATTTTTGAGTGCATTGATAATTTAGAGAAGATGGTTGCAGATGTACAACAAGGCGGAATGGGTAATATTGATGTAGTTTCTACTAAACAGAAATTAGAAGCATTATTGCACGGTAATGTAGTAACTCCTACAGAACATATAGAGCAAGATCATATAGGTAACGATGGTGGAGTTTCGCATGAAGTACATATAACGGTAGAACAGCAAGCTATTTTAAAAGCAGTACGTGCCATTATGTGTATAGAAGCATTGCAAAATGTAGGTAATATACAAAAAACTGTTCCGAGTATTGAAGAAATTGAAGCGGATGCTTTCGGATTTGAGTTCACAGTATTTATGGATACTGATTATAATGTAGAAGAATTGAAACAAGTAGTGCTTCATATTTCTGAAATTGAGAAAGTAGAAGTGAAGCAAGGACATACATCACAAGAAGCTGTGCAAATAGAGAAAATGATACAATCTTCTGCAGTTGCGCAGGTTGTATCACCTGTAGAAGCACCGAAACAACCAGCTAATACTATACCAGCTAAAAGCACAGTAAAAACGAAAAATGCTAAAGTGGAGAATCGCTCCATTCGTGTTCAATTAGAGAAAATCGAAACATTAATGAATATGTTTGAAGAAAGTGTAATTGAGCGTGGGCGCATTGATGAATTGGCACAAACGATTCAAAACAAGGAATTAATTGAGCATTTAAATCGATTAGGAGATATTTCAAAAGATATTCAAAATGTACTTTTAAACATGCGCATGGTTCCAATTGAAACGGTCTTCAATCGTTTCCCACGTATGGTACGAATGTTAGCGAAAGATTTAGGTAAAAAAATCGATTTACAAATTACAGGAGAAACTACTGAAGTTGATAAAATTGTAATTGATGAAATCGGTGATCCGCTTGTTCATTTAATTCGAAATGCAATTGATCACGGTGTTGAGACTGTTGAAAAACGACGTGATGCAGGTAAAAATGAGACAGGAACGATTAAATTAGAGGCGTTTCATAGTGGAAATCATGTCGTTATTCAAATTACGGATGATGGAAACGGTATTAATAAAGAGAAAGTATTAGAAAAAGCGATTAAAAATGGTGTTGTAACAGAAGCAGATGCGAATAGATTAACAGATCGTGAAGTGTTTGATCTTATATTCCAACCAGGATTTAGTACAGCTGAAGTTGTATCGGATCTTTCTGGGCGTGGTGTTGGATTAGATGTTGTAAAACATACGATTCATAGTTTAGGTGGACATTTAATTATTGATTCTGAGGAAGGAAAGGGAAGTACATTCAGAATTGAACTTCCGTTAACTTTGTCTATTATTCAATCTATGCTTGTTCAAACGAACGATAAGCGTTATGCTTTACCTCTTGGAAATATTGTGGAAGCAATTCGAATTAAGAGAGAAGACATCCAATCCTTACAAGGAAAAGATGTGTTAAATTATCGTAACCAAATTATTGAAGTGAAACATTTAAGTACAGTATTTGGTGAAAAAACAGTAGATGAGGCGTTTGCGTCATATGATGGTCAAATGGTTCCTGTGTTAATTGTTCGTAATACACATCGTAGCTATGGGCTTATTGTAAACACAATTATCGGTCAAAGAGAAATCGTCTTAAAGTCATTAGGTGACTTCTTTGCAGAGAGTTCTAACTATTTCTCTGGTGCGACGATTCTCGGTGATGGACGAGTGGTCCTCATTTTAAACCCAGAAGGTTTATAATAGGAATGAAGGAAAGCTCCCCACTTGTATACAATTGGGGAGCTTTTTGGTTAATTATTATGAATGTATAAAAATAATTATATAACTGGAAATAAATACAGAGTAACGATTTGTATAATCAGTTTGTTAAAATATAATGAATGTAATAAGTTGAGAGTTTATCCTGCTAGTTGCGGGTTAATAATCAGTGAGGAATGGATAGAAGTCCCACTGATTAAAGTGTCACTTTATATCATTTGATAGAAAAACAGAAATGAGGAGGCAGGGAAAATGCCTGAGCAACACACAAACGGGGAAACGAGCACAATTGTGCTAGAAAAAGAAAATGAGCATTTAACACCTCAAGAATGCGATATTCTTGGCGAAATCGCAAATATATCATTTGGTTCAGCTTCGACTGTATTATCAACAATTTTAAATAGGCAAGTAAACATTACTGCTCCTCGTGTAGAATTGGTAGATTTATATGATACAAGTGATGTTGAAGTTCCACATGTTGTGTTAAATATTCATTTTACAAAAGGATTAGATATGGAAAACCTTCTTGTTCTTAAGCAAGATGTTGCACTATCAATTGCTGATTTAATGATGATGGGGACAGGTGAAGTGGAAGAAGGAAAAGAACTTGGTGAATTAGAGCTAAGTGCTGTACAAGAAGCGATGAATCAAATGATGGGATTCGCAGCTACATCTATGTCGGAATTCTTCCAAGATACAGTAGATATGTCTCCGCCGACAATTAAAGTCGTAAAGCTATCAGAAGAGATGGAGAAAATCTCTGAAATAACTGGAAATAACACAATAGTTAAAGTATCGTTCGATCTAAAAATAGATAATCTTGTAAACTCTAAACTTGTACAAATTGTTTCGGTGGAACATGCGAAACGAATGATAAATAAATTACTGCAATTATCTGGTGAAGTAGAAGAAAGAGATGAACCGGCGGAACTGGTTGAAACTGAGATTGTAGAGGAACATGTTGAAAAAGAGCATTTAACACAAGAAGAGAAAGATGTACTCGGTGAAATTGCGAACATTTCAATCGGTTCAGCTTCAACGGTATTATCAACGCTTTTAAATCAGCCAGTCACGATTAGTACACCAAATGTAGAGGCGATTAATGTTCGTCATTATGATGGAGTACCAGTGCCATTTGTCATTTTAAATGTCGACTTTGTTGAAGGGCTAAAGAATGAGAATGTATTCGTATTTACGAAAGATGTTGCCTTAACAATGGTAGATTTAATGATGATGGGAACAGGGGAAGTTGATCCGGAAAAAGAGCTTAGTGAATTAGAACTAAGCGGTATTAAAGAGATCATGAACCAAATGATGGGGCATGCTGCAACAGCGATGTCGGAAATGTTTCAAGAAAAAATGGACATGACGCCGCCAAATGTCAAATTTGTAACGTTAAAAGAAGAAATGGAATACTTGGGAGAGTCAATGGAAGTGGACGAACTCGTTCAAATTACGTTCAATCTTGAAATTGGCGATCTTCTTCAATCGAAAATGTATCAAATTTTACCCATTTCCGAAGCGAAAGAAATGGTAAGAAGACTTCTGTATCCAATGGTGGAGGAGCAAGAAGAGATTGTCCCGGAAGAAATTGAAGAGGAAGAAATTGCGGCACCAGTTGTACAACCTATTGAATTTAAAGAAGTAAAACAAATTGAGCCAGTATATATGGATACATCCATTCTACAAAATGTAGAAATGAACGTGAAATTTGTATTTGGAAGTACTGTGAAAACCATTCAAGATATATTAAGTTTACAAGAAAATGAAGCGGTTGTACTAGATGAAGATATTGATGAACCGATTCGAATTTATGTGAATGATGTATTAGTGGCATATGGTGAACTTGTAAATGTAGATGGGTTTTTCGGAGTAAAAGTGACGAAATCGCTATAAGGCGTTGAAATAGGAGTTTGAACGAGTAGATGAAAAACGTAAAGTTTTTTCTAATGAGTTGGCTATGTATACATGTGTGCTTGTTCTTCCCCCTGCAAAGTCAGGCGGAAGAACAAATTGAGCCAGAGCAAAAAATGAATAAATTGGAAGTAATAGAAGAAAATAAGAAACTTCAAGAACAGCCAGAGCAAGTAGAAATAAATCAAGGTGAAGATGAACAAAAAGAAGTGACGAATGAACAAAAGAGCGAAAGAAAGATAGAAACGGATCAAGGTGTTATTACAGTAAATAAGCCAGAGCTAAAAGTTGGCGAAGAAATGCGGATTACTGTAGAACCAAACGAGAAAGACATTCAAAGTATGAAAGGTATATTGCAGTTACAAAGAAATGGCGAGCAGTATGCACAAGAAAGAATGCTATCTTTTGAGTATGATGAAGAAACGAAGCGATGGATTGCTAACTATAAAGTCGAGAGTTTTGATTTACAAGGTGATTGGAATCTTCATCTCGTTCAAAGTTACAAAGAAAATGAGAAGGAAGAGCTCATAGAAAATGAAGTGAAAGTCCCGCTCGTTCGTATTGGAAATGAAACACCAACTATAGATAAAGAATTGCCGAAGTTACATAAAGTTACTATTGATGAAGCAAAAGAGAACTTAATTGAACGGAAACAGGGAGATTCTATACATATACGAGTGAAAGCTGCCGATGTAGAATCTGCTGTGAAAGAAGTGCGCGTTACATTAAAAGGGAAAGATGATAAAGAAATTCCCTTTTTATTAGACTACAACAAGCGTGACATGGATTGGCAAAAAGTATTTGAACTAACTGATGCCTTGCCAAATGGACAATATAAACTATTTGTAGAAATAGTGGATGCTGCAGGCAATAAACTTGTTGCGGAAAGTGAATATATCGTTTCTGTTTTGGGACAAAAAATGGAAGATGATAAAAAAACAGAAGAGCAAGAGAATGAAAATAAAGTAGAAGATAAGAAAGAAATTAGTAAGCAAGAAGATTCGAAAGTAGAGATCGTGCTTCCAGAAGAAAAACTTTCAGTTGTTCAAATTCCGAAGCAAGACGAGAAAGTAAATGAGTTTATACAAGAAACATTGAAAGAGAAAGAGGAATTCCCTCACGTTATAAAAGACCCATTGGCAGATAATAAGGAAGTAAGTAATGTAAAGGCTCAAAAAGAGAAAACAGGTAAAAATGACAAGCAAGACGTTTCGAAAAAGAAAGCAGAGCCAGAAGATAAGAAAGAAGAAAGAAGTGAACAAGGAGTACAAGCTTCTAATGTGTTTACTATTATGTCAGGTTTATTTGTACTATTTTTAGTTTTAAAGAGTAATAAAGAATGGGGCTAATTATTTCGTAGTAGTGGAGGCATTTAAATGGAAATTAACCGTACGACAGTTGAAAATAAGACGCTACAACCATTAAAACAGCCTGCAGCTATTTCGGAACATGAAATACAGAAAGAACGAAAGCATAGTAATTTAGTGTTTAGTGGGCAGTCTAAAATCATTTCGAAAAATAATGAAATAGGCATTTTACTTGCAAGTTTAGGCGATGGGAAAATTATGAAGGAAATACTTTCTAAAGAGATGGATACAGTGTTACAACTCTTTAAAAAGTTACATACGTTATCTGGAGAAGGTAAGCAAACAGAAAAAATATTTGAACAAGTAATTAGAAGTTTACAAGGACTTGTTAAGCAGGCGCATATAAAAGATCTTCCTTTATTAGATGGAACATATGATTTCGCTGAAGTACAACTATCATTTGGTAGAAAGGTACATATTCCGTTATTAGATATAAGTGCACTTATCTCTAGAGTGGAGAGTGATTCTTCAGAAGGAAATATAAATTTAATGGTAACGGTTATTACTGCTTATATAACGAAGTTGTCTAACGAAACCATTTTAATTAGCGTTACAGACCGCACGGCAAAAGATCGGGATGTCAGTGTATGGAGAGCGCTCGCAGAAATGAATATGACACAATTGTCACAGGCGTTGAAACATACAATGCAAGAACATAAATGGTCTATGACGTTTCTTTTTCTCTTTATATGGATTGTTGGTATCATTTTAATTCGAGTTATATAAAAAGGTCGTCACTTCATTGTGACGACCTTTTTAATCCCGTAAAAGCCCGATTGGTATGGGCTGATTAAAGTTTCGCTTTATATTTTTTCATAGAAGAATGTATCGAACCGCTGAAGGTTGTAACGTTCAGGTGTTAAAATTTGTTCAGTGCTACCAACAAATAGTACACCGCCTTTTCGTAAAGAACGACTAAACTTTTCATAAAGCTTTACTCTTGCTTCTTCTGTAAAGTAAATCATTACATTACGACATATAATTAAATCGTAATTTGTATCGAATGACTGCATTAAGAGGTCATGTTGTTTGAACGAAACGTTTTGCTTAATGTTTTGATGCAATGAATATGTATCATTCTCTTTTGTGAAATGACGCTCTTTCAAATCGATAGGTAATTCTTTTAAAGAACGTTCTGTATATTGACCGCGTTTCGCAGTTTCTAAAATATGAAAATCAAGATCCGTTGCTTGAATTTCATAGCGAAATGGAGATAGATGTTTTGATAAAATTAAAGAGAGTGTATATGGTTCTTCACCGGCAGCGCAAGCAGCACTCCATATTTTTAATTTCCCATTATTTTGTTCAAGTAATTTTGGCAGTGCTTTCGTCTCTAACGTTTGCCAGCGTTCTTTATTTCTGAAAAATTCTGAAACGTTAATTGTAATATAGTCTATAAAACTTAAAAATAAATTTTGATCGGTACGTAAATGATTTAAGAAATTTACGTAGTTGTCAAATCCTTTTCTTGAAATGAAAGCATCGATTCTACGGCGCATTCTATCTTGTTTATACGAAGCGATATCCATATTGAATTGTTGTTTAAAACTCGCGATAAAATGATCATAATCTTGTTCAATTATCATATTTACAATGGGCACAATAATGATATTGTGCCTCCCCCTTTACATCATACGAATTTTTTGTTCAAAGCTTTTTTTCATCTGTTTTTCATGTAAACCTGGTAAATCATAAATAACAGCATCAATACCCGCTTCTTTTGCAACGTCAATGGGAATGACAGATGTATGTTTGTCCCCGTTATAAAAACAGAGAACTAAATCGGTATCTTCAATAATTTGTTTTACAAAAAACATAAAATCTGATCGATAAATGGAGTCGGAAGGATGATCAAAAGCAACATACTCGGCTCCGTGTTTTTTTAAGTAATGAACGACTTCTTGAAATTCATCTGTTAATGCTTGTAACGGTTGTAGCGTGTAAAGGCATAAATTTTGAGCGAGTCTTTCGTTTTCGATGAAAAAACGAAGAACTTCATTTTCGATAGATTTATAACATAATATGTAAATTTTATGTTTGTGAGCATAGTCAGTTAAAAATTTTTTAATTTCATCTTGATCTAATGCCGTTAATTGATTTGAACCACAAAGAAAAATATTCATAGAATTGTGCCACCTCATGCTAAATTGTAACATATCTTTTATAAAAAATAACTGCAAAATATTACTGTTCAGAGTATAATTATAAATAACTGGATTTTACGATTAAGTTTAGGAAGAAATAAAAAAATAAATAGGTGATATATATGCTACGTTCTATCTCGCATAATCCAATTTTATCGCATATACCGCCTGCTACTCAAATGCCGAAAGAAGCAAATGTCAGGACAGGACTTGCATTTTCGGATAATTTGCATGCAGATCCGAAAAAAGATAAATTGCTAGAACAAATGGAAGCGTTTGTCGATAATATTGGAGAAATAAAAGAGAAAATTGAAATGGAATTAACGCTTGATAATGTCATGGAATACAAAAATACTGTGAAATCATTTTTGAATTTTTACGTAGATAATGTATTGCAATATAAAGACGTTATGTCTCGTCATCCGCGTTACGGATATTCACAGAAAATGACGATTGTGAAACAGGCAGAAATGGGATTAAATGAATTAGAAGATGTGATGAACTTAATTAATACAAAAACTGGACATTTAGAAATGTTAAATCAAATTGGAGAAATCCATGGTTTAATTGTAAATTTAGTCTTGTAAAAGGAAGGAAGCTATATGTACATACAATTATATGAGAAGCTCGTTATTATTCAAAAAGCATATGAAAACATTCAAACGCTTGGAGAACAAATATATGAGAATTTAAAACATAAAAATGTAAATGCAGTTCAAAAGTTACAAGTAGAGCAATTGCAGTACATTGATGGTTTAAAAGGATTATCGAGCGCATTTGAAGAAATGGTTGTTCAGTTTTGTAAAGAAAAGGGTGTTGAACCATCTCGCGTGAGTGCGTTATTTTCGTATTTTTCCCATGAAGAAATTGAAAAAATGGAAAAAATACAAAAAAAAGTAGTTGAATTAGAAGAGAATGTAAAAATGATTCTTTTAAAAAATCAATATTACTTAAACGTACTATTAAAAACTACAGAAAGTATTGTGGATTCCGTTTCTGAATATAATTTGGAGCGAAACAATAATTCGCAAATCTTTATGAATGAACTATTGTAAAGGAGAAGTGAAGCTTTATGAGATTATCTGATTATAATACACCGCTATCGGGTATGTTAGCGGCTCAAATGGGGTTACAAACAACGAAACAAAACTTGTCTAACATTCATACACCGGGTTATGTGCGTCAAATGGTGAATTACGGATCTGTTGGAGCAAGCAATGGTCATACGCCAGAACAGAGAATTGGTTACGGTGTACAAACGTTAGGTGTCGATCGTATTACTGATGAAGTGAAGACGAAACAGTTTAATGATCAATTATCGCAACTCTCTTACTATAACTACATGAATTCAACGTTATCACGAGTAGAATCTATGGTTGGGACGACAGGAAAGAATTCGTTATCTAGTTTAATGGACGGCTTCTTTAATGCTTTTCGTGAAGTGGCAAAAAATCCAGAACAACCAAATTACTACGATACATTAATTTCTGAAACTGGGAAGTTCACAAGCCAAGTAAATCGTCTTGCGAAAAATTTAGATACAGTGGAAGCACAGACGACAGAAGATATTGAAGCACATGTTAATGAATTTAATCGTCTTGCTGCTAGTTTAGCAGAAGCGAATAAAAAAATTGGACAAGCAGGCACACAAGTACCGAATCAACTGTTAGACGAACGAGATCGCATCGTTACAGAGATGTCTAAGTATGCCAATATAGAAGTATCTTATGAATCTATGAATCCTAATATTGCGAGCGTTAGAATGAATGGTGTTTTAACAGTAAGTGGACAAGATACATATCCACTTCAATTAAATAAAGTAAAAGACCCAATGTCAGTTGAGATTTACGGTTCAGAAATCTCTGTAACTAGCGGGGCAATAAAATCAGCGATTGATACGAAAGCGAAGATTGTTGAATATAAAAAAAACCTTGAAGGTTTAATGAGTTCAGTGAAAAATCAAGTGAATACAGTGATGGGAAAAGATTTCTTCGTTGGCGATTATGCGAAAGATATGAAATTAAATCCAGAATTTGCAAAAGACATTTCGAAAATGAAAATATCTGCTGAAACAGCAAATAAACTAGCAGCAATTACAGATGGCGATTATAAAGAAGGCCTTTCTAATAAACAAGCATTAGACCAATTCATAGTAGGTGTAGCTTCTGATAAAAGTGCAGTGAATGCTTATCAAAAAATTCATGGAGACTTATTAGAAGGTATTCAGCAAGAGAAGATGAGCGTCGAAGGGGTAAATATGGAAGAGGAAATGGTAAATTTAATGGCCTTCCAAAAATATTTCGTGGCGAACTCTAAAGCGATTACTACGATGAATGAAGTGTTTGATAGTCTATTTTCGATTATTAGATAATGTGAATTAGAAAAGAAATCCCCTCTTTTTTATGGTTAGAAAGAGGACCTACGGATGGTAGAGGCGTTCAATGCCTATCATTGGCCCAATCGATGTGAGACTAGAAATATAAAATAGTTGTAGGTTAAGTGAGTTAAGAGGATAGCGATAGGAAGCTGTGGATTCTTCTTAACGCCAATTCAAATATAGATAAAGGAGAAGAGAGAGATGAGAGTATCTACATTTCAAAATGCAAGCTGGGCAAAGAATCAGTTAATGGATTTGAACGTGCAACAGCAATATCACCGAAATCAAGTAACTTCGGGGAAGAAAAACCTTCTTATGAGTGAAGACCCACTAGCAGCAAGTAAATCATTTGCAATTCAACATTCATTGGCAAATATGGAACAAATGCAAAAAGATTTAGCCGATTCGAAAAATGTATTAACACAAACTGAGAATACTTTACAAGGTATTTTTAAATCTTTAACGAGAGCAGATCAATTAACGGTGCAGGCATTAAATGAGCCAAATGGTGAAAAAGAATTGAAAGCCATCGGTGCAGAGATTGATCAAATTTTAAAACAAGTTGTATATTTAGCGAATACGAAAGAGCAAGGTCGTTATATTTTCGGTGGTGATAGTGCGGAGAAGCAACCATTTACAGAAGATGGTACATACCAAGGTGGAAAAAATGATGTAAATTGGCAACTAAATGACGGTTATGAATTAAAAGCGTTTCGTAACGGAGAAGCATTATTATCTCCAGTTATAAAAACGTTAAAACAGATGAGCGAAGCGATGCAAAAAGGTGACCAAAAAGCGTTACAACCGTTATTAGGAGAAAATAAGAAAAACTTAGATGGCATCATTAACCGTACAACTGAAGTTGGTTCAACAATGAACACAATGGAAACATTTAAAACAATTTTAAGCGAGCAAAATTTAGCGCTTCAAGAAAATCGTAAAGAAATTGAGGATGTCGATTTAGCGGTAGCAATTTCTGACTTAGCGTATATAAATGCAACGTATGAAGCGACGCTTAAAGCAGTTAGTACGATGAGTAAAACGAGTATTTTAGACTACATGTAACTTATAAGGAGTGAGAAAAATGGCAGGAACAACGATGACAGGTATTGGTGGTAGACAACAAATTTGGAACCTCGGAAATAATATGATCGATACGTCAAACTTCGTCGAATTAGAAATGAATGCGTTAGATATGAGGAAAACACCATATACGAAAGAAAAGAATGACCTTACAAATGATAAATTATTATATACAAGCTTAAAATCAGAATTTAGTTCTTTCACACAAACATTTAAAAACTTAGCGGCTTTTAAAGGGAATGAGAAAAAAGTAACGACAACACAAGATGGTTATATAAATGTAAAAGCTGATGGTGGTGCGATTGCAGGAACTTTTAATATGACAATTACACAGCTAGCGCAGCGTCATCAAATAGCTTCAAATGACATTACAGATATAAATGCAAAGCTTCCTAAAGATGAAACATTAAAACTAGGCGGTAAAGAATTAAAAGTAACAACTGATATGACATATAAAGATTTAATTAATAAGATTAATGATGGAGATTATGGCGTATCAGCTTATACACTTGGAAATAAAATTTTCATGACCTCGAAAAAAGAAGGGGCAACGAATGAAATTAAATTAGAAAAGACACCGCCTAATGTACTTACAGATTTGTTTTATTCGAAAGTGGAAGGTATAGATGAGAATAACAAACCTACGACAGAGATGAAGCTAAATACTATTAATGAAGCGTTAGATGCAAAATACAGCATTAATGGTGTTGAGGGGAAAAGTGATAGTAATACAATTGAAGCATTGCCAGGTGTAAAGATTGAGCTATTGAAAGTAACGGAATCAAAGGTGGAAAATAAACCAGAAGGCGGAACTGGTACAGATGTAGATCAAAAAGCAAAAGGCATAGATCTAAAATTCACAGTAAATGACTCAAACGTAACAGACGCATCAAATATTATTAAAAAGATGGTTGCAGATTATAATAAAGCTGTTGCTACAGTAGATATCTTTGCTGGTAAAGGTGGGGCTTTCCAAGGTCAAGCCATTATGCAAAGTGTACGTCAAGCGATGAACAATGTCGTAACATTTTCTCAAGATGGTAATTATTTATTCACATTTGGTATTCAATTAAAGCAAGATGGAACGATGGAAGTTAATGATGAAAAATTAACACAAGCATTAAAAGAAAAACCCGATGCAGCGAAGCAATTTTTCTTTAGTTCTAACGGTTTAGGGAAAATGATGGAAGAGCCGCTTGATAAACTATTTGGTGATAAAGGTGTAGTCGGTGAGAGAGTAAAAAATATTGACTCACGTGTAAGTGATTTAGATAAAAAGATTAAAGATATTGAGACGCAAAACTTGCAAAAGCAAGATGAAATTGTGAAGAAGTATCAAAAATTAGAAAGTACATTAGCGGCGCTTGATAGCCAGCTAAAAACAATTAAAGCAATGACAAAACAAAAAAGTGATGATTAATGAAAGTTGAGGAAGTGATCGTATGCAAGCATGGCAACGTTATATGCAAAATGATATTATGACGAGTAATCCGATTAAAAATACAATTTTTATTTATGAAAGATGTATTGTAGAGTTTCGTAATTTAGAAGAGCTTTTAAACACTTTTAAACTACAAGAAGGAGATGCGCTTCTTGAAAAGTTAGAACGTATTTTTGAAGAATTGAAGCTTCAATTAAACCCTGAAATTACGAAAGACTTATACGATAGTCTTTATGGTTTATACGATTGGATTAGCATTCAAATTCAAACGATGAAAGTAACGCGTGAAGCAAAAGATATGGATGCGATTGTGAAAGTGTTACAAGATTTAATAGACGGTTACCGCGGAGCACTTGAAAATGAACAATGATATTTATCGGACGTTTGTCGGCTGTTTTAATGAAATCGGTGAATTGCAAGTGTCAGATGGAGAGTTTGCTGAGAAGAGTGAGATGTTAAATCGCTGGATGATGACATTGGATGAAGAAACGCGTGCGCAAGTTGCAGCAGAAGTAAGTCCATTCATTATTAAGGCAGCGCAGCATATTCGAGATAAGCAAAAGATTTTGGAAGAAATGATTATGACAAATGATGGACGAATGAAAGCTAATTCATTTTACGGTAAATATTAATAATACAGTTTGGAAACGGATTTCCCCTTTTTAAAGGGGATCCATTCCTTTGTTTAAGTAAATAGTTCCGCTGATTGAGGTTTCATTTTATGACTGTAATGAAAAAATAGTAGTAATCTAAATAATATAAAAATGAACTTTAGTGTGTAGTGCATATATGAAAATAGTTCACAGATCACTGTCTGTATACAGTTTTTTGTATTCTTTTTTATATTTTTGTATTTTTCTAAAGACAACAATGGAAAAATGGAATAAAATATGTAAGGGTACATAATAGTTAATATTTTAATAAATACATATAATAAAATAAATAATGAAGTGAAACTTCCATCAGTGGATCATTAAGGTAGAAAAGGAAGGGTGTGGAATATGCCAGATTTAGTGAGTGATGTAAGCCATTATATGAATTATTTAGTAACGAAACGAAATACTGTTTCTAGTAATATTGCAAATGCGAATACACCTGGCTATAAAGCACAAGATGTAACATTTGCTGAGCAGATGAGTAAGAGCAGTGCGTTATATAAGAACAATGCGGCTGATTTAAAGAGCAATCCAGATTTATATCAAACGAATGAAATGCACTTACCGACAGTAAATATGAAAAATACATATGCAAAGATTCAAACGAAATCAATGCAAAAGAATCAAGATGGAAATAGTGTGGATGTAACGACAGAAATGCTAGATTTAATGAAAGCAAATCAGTTATACGGTATTTCAATTAATGCAATTAATACACAATACGCAATTAACCAAGCGGCACGTGGACGTTAAAGGTAGAAGGAGAGACAACGATGTTTCAGGCAATGAATGCAAGTGGCTCAGGACTAACGACAGCGAGAAAGTGGATGGAAGTTACTTCAAACAATATTGTAAATGCGAATACGACAGCCGCTCCGGGGGCAGATTTATATGAGCGTCGTAGTGTGGTGCTAGAATCAAATAATAGTTTTGCAAGTATGTTAGACGGGGCTCCTACTAACGGAGTGAAAATAAAAAGTATTGAAGCAGACAAAACGGAAAACTTAGTGTATGATCCGACGCATCCGCATGCAAATGAAGAAGGATATGTACGTTATCCAAATATTGATGTAACTGCTGAAATGACGAATGTTATGGTTGCTCAAAAAATGTATGAAGCAAATACAAGTGTATTAAATGCGAACAAAAAAATGCTCGATAAAGATTTAGAAATTGGACGAGGATAAGGGGGAAGATAGGGATATGAAAATTCAACCAATGTTACATACACAGCCATTTGGAGCAATTCAGTCAATTGGTGCACCGAAAACTTCGGAAACTTCTGTAGCTCCGGGAAAAAAGTTTATTGATTTATTGGAAGATATGAATCAAACGCAAAATAATGCGCAAACAGCAGTATATGATTTATTAACAAAAGGGGTAGGAGAAACACATGACGTTTTAATTCAGCAAAAAAAAGCTGAATCTCAAATGAAAACGGCTGCTCTCGTACGTGATAATCTTATTGAAAATTATAAGTCACTAATTAATATGCAAATTTAGGAAAGTGGACGGGTGTGTTTAAATGGAAAAGATAAAAAATGTTATCCAATCGTTAAAAACGTGGCATAAGTTAGTAATCGGTGCTGCGCTTTTAGCGGTTGTAACAGGAGCACTTTTATACTTCACCTTGCCAGATAAATATGTTGTTGTATATCAAAATTTAAATGATGCAGATAAACAAGAGATTACAGCAGAATTATCGAAGTTAGGTGTCGATTACCAATTAGCGGCCGATGGTTCAATTCGTGTGCAAAAGAATGATGCTCCATGGGTTCGAAAAGAAATGAATGGAATGGGCTTACCGTTTAATTCTAAGAGCGGCGAGGAAATATTATTAGAAAGCTCGCTCGGGTCAAGTGAGCAAGATAAAAAAATGAAGCAAATTGTCGGTACGAAAAAACAATTGGAGCAAGATATTGTACGAAATTTTGCGACGGTTGAAACGGCAAATGTTCAAATTACATTACCTGAAAAAGAAACAATTTTTGATGAAGAAAAAGCAAAAGGAACAGCGGCGATTACTGTTGGTGTGAAGCGTGGACAATTATTAACAGCTGATCAAGTTGCTGGTATACAGCAAATGATTAGTGCGGCAGTTCCTGGCGTGAAAGCAGAAGAAGTAAGTGTTATTGATAGTAAAAAAGGTATCATCTCAAAAGGAGCAGATGAAGCGCACTCTAACAGTTCCTCTTCTTATGAAAAAGAAGTAGAGATGCAGCATCAAATTGAAGGTAAATTAAAGCAAGATATTGACGCAACGTTAATGACGATGTTTAAGTCAAATGAATATAAAGTGAATACGAAAGTGTCTGTAAACTACGATGAGGTTACACGTCAGTCAGAAAAATATGGCGATAAAGGTGTACTTCGTAGTAAACAAGAGCAAGAGGAAAGCTCTACTGCACAAGAAGGAGCGGATACGAAGCAAGGTGCTGGTATTACAGCGAACGGCGACGTGCCAAACTACGGTACGAACAATAATCAAAACGGTAAAGTTGTCTACGATAATAAAAATGGTAACAAAATTGAAAACTATGAAATAGATAAAACAGTTGAAACAATTAAGAAACATCCAGAATTAACGAAAACCAATGTTGTTGTATGGGTAGATAATGATACGTTAGTAAAACGAAGAATTGATATGACTACTTTCAAAGAAGCGATTGGCACAGCAGCTGGGCTTCAAGCTGATCCGAATGGAAACTTTACAAACGGTCAAGTTAACGTTGTAACTGTTCAGTTCGACCAGCCGAAAGTTGAAAAAGAGAAAGAGCCAGAAAAAAGTGGTATGAATTGGTGGTTATTCGGTGGAATTACAGCTGGCTTGTTAGCACTAATTGGTCTAGTATGGTTCTTCTTAGCAAGACGTAAGAAAAAGAGAGAAGAAGAGGAATATGAAGAATACTTAGCCGAAGAGGAAATTGCCGCAAGTAATGAAAGTATTCTGGAAATTCCTGAAGAAAAAATAGTGCCAGAGCCAACACCGGAACCAGAAGGACCGAAAGAACCAACGTTAGATGATCAAGTGCAGGAAGCTACGAAAGAACATGTAGAAGGTACTGCAAAAGTAATTAAAAAATGGTTAAACGGACAGTAAGGGAGGAACAACGATGTTAGATGAAATCTCCTCCAAAGAAAAAGCTGCCATCCTCATTCGTACATTAGACGAAGGGGTGGCAGCAAAAGTCATTGAATATATGACAGCTGAGGAAAAAGAAGTATTACTTCGTGAAATTGCGAAGTTTCGTGTATATAAACCAGAAACGTTAGAAAATGTGCTAGGGGAGTTCTTATATGAATTAAATGTAAAAGAATTAAACTTAGTCACTCCAGATAAAGAGTACATTCGTCGCATATTTAAAAACATGCCCGAAGACGAGCTGGAAAAATTATTGGAAGATCTTTGGTATAACAAAGATAATCCGTTTGAGTTCTTAAATTCACTTACAGATTTAGAACCACTTCTTACAGTGCTCAATGATGAATCACCACAGACGATTGCGATAATTGCTTCTTACATTAAACCGCAACTTGCTTCTCAATTAATTGAGAGATTGCCAGATCATAAACGAGTAGAGACGGTAATGGGTATTGCAAAACTAGAACAAGTTGATGGTGAATTAATTAATCAAATTGGTGAGTTGTTAAAAGCGAAATTAAATAATATGGCATTTAGTGCAATTAATAAAACTGATGGCTTGAAAACGATTGTGAACATTTTAAATAATGTTTCACGAGGTGTTGAAAAAACAGTCTTTCAAAAGCTGGATGAAGTCGATTATGAGTTATCTGAGAAAATTAAAGAAAATATGTTTGTCTTTGAAGATTTACTTGGTCTTGAAGATCTTGCGCTTCGCCGTGTATTGGAAGAAATTTCAGATAACGGTGTTCTTGCGAAAGCACTTAAAATTGCAAAAGAAGAAATTAAAGAGAAATTATTTACATGTATGTCTTCAAACCGTAAAGAGATGATTCTAGAAGAATTAGATGGCTTAGGACCGCTTAAGATGACGGATGCTGAAAAAGCGCAGCAAACGATTACAGGTACAGTTAAAAAGCTAGAAAAAGAAGGAAGAATTATCGTTCAAAGAGGTGAAGGGGATGTCCTTATTTAAAAACAGAATTCCGAAGAATTCTGTTTCTTTTTCTGAAGAAACGTATGAATTACAATTTCCAAAACCAGCTTCAGTCCAAATAGAAGAGGAAGAATTACAAGCTGATCATGCAGAGCTTCGCGCCCAGCAAGAATCATTACATATGGAAATGAATCAGTTAAGACAAGGGCAGCAAATGCTAGAACGAGAGCGTCAGCAGCTAGTACAAGATAAAGAACAATTTCAAATGCATATTCATGAACAAATGGAACAGATGGAAGCAGCACGTATGCAGTTTCAAAAAGAACAACAGGAAACAGCATACGAATGGACAGAGTTATTGTGGGATCAATCTTTTCATCTAGCAGAAAAAATCGTAAACCAAGCGGTAGATTCGCGATTACTTGATGTGTTACCAATTTTAACTGGCATCGTTCAAACGTTGCCTACTTCATTTGAAAAATTAATAATAACAGTACATCCAGAAACGTTTGAACGTATTCAAGAAGAGAAGGAAAATACGAAAGAGTATTGGTTACTACAATTAGTAGAATGGAAATATGATTTCTCCCTGCAGTTCGGTGAATTTGTTTTGGAGGAAGAGAAAGAGTTTTTTGAATTTAAATTTGCACCTATATTTGCGAAACTTCGTCAGAAATGGGAAGAAGAGAAGTTGTTTGAGGAGCAAAATGTATGAACAACAAGCTCATAAATGAACAGAATAAGTGGAATATGTTTATCGAAACACCGTTTTATACGAAAATTGGTAAAGTTCATAGTGTACAAGAACAGTTCTTCGTAGCGAAAGGACCGAAAGCGAAAATTGGAGATGTTTGTTTCGTTGGAGAACATAATGTTTTATGTGAAGTAATTGCAATTGAAAAAGAGAATAATATGTTACTCCCATTTGGACAGACAGAAAAAGTATGTTACGGGGATTCAGTTACATTAATTGCAGAAGATGTTGTTGTACCTCGTGGTGATCATTTACTTGGAAAAGTGTTAAGTGCGAATGGTGAAGTGTTAAATGAGGACGCTGAAAACATTCCACTACAGAAAATAAAATTAGATGCCCCCCCTATTCATGCATTTGAGCGTGAAGAGATTACTAATGTATTTGAAACGGGAATAAAATCAATTGATTCTATGTTAACAATTGGTATCGGTCAAAAGATTGGTATTTTCGCTGGATCAGGTGTTGGTAAATCTACTTTACTTGGAATGATTGCAAAAAATGCAAAAGCTGATATTAACGTTATTAGTTTAGTAGGAGAACGTGGCCGAGAAGTAAAAGACTTTATTCGAAAAGAATTAGGCGAGGAAGGTATGAGGAAAAGCGTTGTTGTTGTAGCGACGTCAGATGAAAGCCATCTGATGCAACTTCGCGCGGCAAAGCTTGCCACATCTATTGCTGAATACTTCCGTGATCAAGGCAACGACGTACTACTCATGATGGATTCTGTCACTCGTTTTGCTGATGCGCGTAGAAGTGTTGATATTGCAGTGAAAGAGTTACCGATTGGTGGTAAAACACTGTTAATGGAAAGTTATATGAAGAAGCTGTTAGAGCGATCTGGTAAAACAAAAAAAGGATCTATAACAGGGATTTATACCGTACTCGTTGATGGAGACGATTTAAACGGTCCTGTACCAGATTTAGCACGTGGTATTTTAGATGGGCATATTGTATTAAAGCGTGAGCTTGCTACGCTTAGTCATTATCCTGCCATTTCAGTGTTAGATTCAGTAAGTAGGATTATGGAAGAAATTGTGTCGCCTAACCATTGGCAACTTGCAAATGAAATGAGAAAAATCTTATCTATTTATAAAGAAAATGAATTGTACTTTAAATTAGGGACGATTCAAGAAAATGAAGAAAATGCTTATATTTTTGAATGTAAAAATAAAGTAGAAGATATAAATACGTTTTTAAAGCAAGGTCGATCGGATAGTTTCCAATTTGATGATATCGTTCAAGCGATACACCATATAGTATAAGGCCTCTACTAAAGGGGTCTTATTTTTTTGTTTTTTAATATTTCACAGATTTTTTTGGAAAAAAACTATATAATAGAAAAAGAGAGCGTTATAATAGGAAGGGGCTATGAAAACAGGTGGATAAACAGCAGTACGACACGATAAAATTGCAAATAAATCAAGAAAAAGAACATATTTTAAAAGAAGTGTACGAACTAACAGCTGAAAAAAGAAAAATAGAACAAAAAAAAGAATATGATTTATATGTTGTGAAATCACGTAGCAAAGTCGTACAAACTGGTCAACGTATTATGGCTGGCATGCTTTCTTCACATACGTTTTCACCTGAAAGAATAGAAGAATGGAATCGAAAAATTAAAAAAACAGAAGGTTTTATTCAAAAAAATGAAAGCCTTTTAGAGCAAGTAAAAGAAAAAGAACGTGTCATTGATGAAATGTATCAAGAAGATTGTAAGAAGCTTGCAAAAGTGCAAGAAAAGCTAGAAGAAAAAATGCTTCTTGATTTAAAAATGTGTATGAATGGATGAGGTGAATGTAGTGATACAGTCTGTATTACCGGTGCAACAAAGTTTACCTCCGCAAAAAGAAAAAGGGCTAGAAATACAATCGAAAAATGAAAATTCTTCATTTGATCGTACGTTGAGAATGGAAAATAAACAGCAGCCGAAAACGGAGAAAACGAAACGAGAAGAAGCACCAAAAGAAGAGAAAAAAGAATATAATCTTTCTAAACCATCGGTAACGAAAGAAGAACCAAGTGTAAAGAAAGAAGAAAAAAAAGAGACAGAACAGTTGTTATTAGCTGTATCTGAGCAAATGGTTGCAATTGAGCAATTACGTGTGCAACCAGAATTGTTATATCAATACATACAAAAAATACAAGAGCTGTATAAAGAATATGGAAATATAAAACTTAACGAATTACCCGCAGGTGAATTACAACAATTACAAGAGCTCCTTTCAAATATGAATATTAAAAATGCTATATGTTTAGAAGATACAATGCAAATGGTGTTAGACAAAGTGAAGATGCCAGAGCAAATGATGCATGCTTTGAAAGTTGTAGAGACAGAAACTTGTAATATTGCAAAAAAACAAGAAGAGTCTAAAGATGTAGATCTTCTGAAATCAGAGAGTGATGATGTGAAGGTAGAGTTGCCAGAAGTCGATTCGTTAAGCGATTCGAGTTCCACGGGTGCGGAGTTATTAAATAAAGCGACGAGTACTGATCAAATCGGAAAATCAAGTAGTGGCGCTGAGAAGGTTACATTACCTGACTTAGGAAAGAAAATGGAAGCGCAAGTAGAAGCATTGCAAAAATTTGTAGTGAAACAAGAACGTGTTTTATTCCAGCTAAATCCAGAAAAATTTGGAACGTTAACTGTATTTATGAAAAAGCATGGCGACCAAATTGATGTGCATGTAGAAATGGAAAAACACGATGCAAAAAAACGTGTTGAAATCATTTTTGATGAATTGAGGCTAAAGCTAAAAGAAAAAGAAATTAATATTCAAATTAGCTATTCGGATAAAGATGAAAACCGTAAAGAACAGCGAGAACAAGAACAAAGACAAAAGCAGAAATTAGCAAGTACGCAACATGAGAAACAACAATCAAAAGAATTTGCGGGATTATTGGAGGAATAAAGCGTGCCAACAGTTGGGTTAAATACAACGAGTACAAATCATATTCCGTTACAAGCAGGAGCGCAAGCAAAAAACGCATCTGTGAATGGTGTACAATCGCCAGTTCAACAAACAAACGGAGTTTCAGCAGGAGCACAAAAGACTCCTGGGGTAATGGGGAAAGATGACTTCCTAAAATTGTTTTTATCAAGTTTTCAACATCAAGATCCATTTAATGCAATGGATATGAATCAAATGATGAACCAGACAGCGCAGTT
Organism: Bacillus cereus group sp. N24; assembly: GCF_016483345.1. Taxonomy (NCBI): domain Bacteria; kingdom Bacillati; phylum Bacillota; class Bacilli; order Caryophanales; family Bacillaceae; genus Bacillus; species Bacillus cereus group sp. N24. Next base: position 139,374 of record NZ_JAEHCA010000003.1, on the reverse strand, counting down.
ATCTCTTATGGAACAAGTGCAAAATATGACAAAAGCAGTTGACTCTTTAAGAACGACGATGTATTCGACAGCGCTTGATGGCGGTATGAAGTTTTTAGGGAAGTACGTAAGAGGTGTTGACGGCGACGGAAACAAAGTAACTGGTCAAGTAGAGACGGTTCGCCTTGCAGAGAATAATGATGTACAGCTCATTATTAATAATAAAGTCGTATCTCTTCGTTTCGTTGAGAGAGTGTCTGATAAACCGATTGGAGAAACGAATCCAGAGGATGTCAAGAAAGAAGAGCAAAAAACAACTGAAGAAGTAAAAACTACAAATTCATGAGGAGTGTCCATACGTTATGATTAAAGCGTTATATACAAGTATTACAGGAATGAATGCAACACAAAATGCATTAAGTGTAACTTCAAATAATATTGCTAATGCACAAACAGTTGGTTATAAAAAACAAAAAGCAATGTTTGATGATTTACTATATAACAATTCGATTGGTGCAAAAGGTGACGGTAAATACGCAGGAACGAATCCGAAAAGTATTGGTAACGGTGTGAAAATGAGTGGTACGGTTACAGATTATAGTGATGGTACAATTACGTTAACTGGTGGTAAAACACAAGCAGCAATGGAAGGTAATGGTTTCTTCGTTGTAGGTGATTCAAAAGGCGGAAATATGGAATTTACTCGTAAAGGTACGTTTGGGATATCCTCAGATTACTATATTACGAATACTGAAGGTCAATATGTATTTGCATATCCTGCAAATGAAGCAACTGGTGAAGTTGATTTATCTGGAATCCCAGGACCGTTGCAAATTCCAATGGGAACAGCAATTGGTGGTATTCGAACATCGAAAGGGACAATTAAAGGGAATATTCCAACTGGTGAAAAACAAATTACACAAGATTTACCTGTATATGATAATGCTGGGAATACATGGACAATGCGTGTAGAGTTTAAACAAACGAGCGAACATAATTATACATATAAAGTACAGATGCGTAATGACTCGAAAAAAGAAACAGAGTTTAAGGATGTTCAAGGTGCAGGTGGTAATATGACATTTGATGCTGTTGGAAATCCTAATCCAAAAGAGCAAAGAGCCAATATTCCATTTGATGGCGGCTCTATAAATTTAGACTTAAGTCATTTAACAAACCATCCAACAGATAAAACATTATCAGTAACAGACGTAGATGGTAGAGCAGCAGCGACTGTTAAAGATTGCTTCATTGCTGACGGTGGATATGTAATGGTAAAATATTCTGATGGAAGTATGAAATCTGCTGGCCAATTAGCTGTTGCGATGTTCCCGAACGAAGGCGGTCTAATGAAAACAGGTAATGGTAACTATACAGCGACGAATACAACAGGTATTTTAGCACTTGGAGCATCTGGTCAAAACGGTGCAGGTAAAGTACGTGGTGGCGCACAAGAAGGGGCCAATGTAGATTTATCTGTTGAGTTCGTTGACTTAATGCTGTATCAACGTGGATTCCAAGGAAATGCGAAAGTAATTAAAGTGTCAGATGAAGTATTAAATGAAGTTGTAAACTTAATTCGATAATATATTATAAAGAAAACTTGTAATGTAGTAGAAAGGGTTTTTTATTCGTATGACAAGACAAGAGCGAGTTTTACAATTGCCTTTTTTCGAAAATAAACGTGAACTTGCCGAGCAAGTGCTAAAAATGGAACGAGAAGAGCATATATATTTACCGGATCAATTTGAAATTAAGCAAGTGCCTCCGTATTCATTTGGTGAAAAGGAAGCCATCATTGGCCGTATTCATGAGTTTTATTTCGTAAGTGTTGGTAGTGATGGAGTTTGGAAGTATCAACTGTTTAAGGACGAGATGAAGTGCCGTGAGTTTTTTGTTACGTTATCAGGGATAACGGATCAGCAAATTGCGTTTTGGTTCAATAATATCGAGTTGTTGAAAAACTCTTAAAAGCTCTTTTTTAGGATTGGATAGTGAACCCAGCAATGTTTTGGAGCGGTTAGTGCCTAATAGAGTCTCGACTGGTGTGTAAGGACAGAGATATGGAGAGTTACTAATGTAGTTTAAGCAGTGGTAAGCGAAGTGTAGTTATAGTATGGGTGATATCTTTGGTCCTGTGAGGGGCTCGTAGATGTAAAAATAGAGCTATGGAAGGGTATTGTGATGGTTGGAGATAAGATAATTGTCTCATAGCAAACCAGTGCCTTTTGGATAGTTTGTGGGGATACATTTTTATAAAAGGAGAGGTGAGGAGGATGGCGCAGAATAAGTATCGCGTTACATTCATTTCGCCAAGTGAGGTTGAGCAGCGGACTGTAATGGCGGCGAATAGTTTGCCAGATCTAATTCGTAAAGTAGAGAGTATTATCGCAGATCCGAACGGTTATTTTGTGAATGATAAAAAAAATAATTGCTATTTTAAAGTGATTAAAGAAAATGTTACGTTTATTCAATACGAGCTACTATTTTCGGATAAGGAAATTCATATTGAAAAATTAAAACATATAGCGCCGGCTATATTAAAACAATTATTTAAAAAAATAAATGACCCAGAACTATATGCACTCGCGTTACTTGATGTTGATATAGCGACGAAACAATATGTACTCGAAGAAATGAATCAAGAGTTAAGAATGAGAGTAGAAACGGAACTTTCAAAAAAATGGGAAGCAATGCCGACAGAAATTGTAGGAGCACAAGAAGTGTTATTAGAGGCACTTGCTTCACTTATACAAGATTAAGCGTAAATAAATTGTTCGACTATCTATATTTTTTATATAGGTAGTTGACTTTTTCGCTTTTATAAAGCTTAATAATTAAATATACGGAATTATTGGAAGGGGAGCGACACCTTTATGTCACAAGCACAAAGTATTTTATTAGAAAGTGGAACAAATGAATTAGAGATTGTCACATATACTGTTGGTGAAAACCTATTTAGTATCAATGTAATGAAAGTACGTGAAATCATTAATCCATTCCCTGTTACAACTGTGCCAGAATCTCATCATGCAGTTGAAGGTGTTGTTCAAGTACGTGGTGAAATTTTACCTGTTATTAACTTAGCAACGGCTCTTAATTTAAAATCAACAAAGCCACTTGATCAAACGAAATTCATCATCTCAGAATTAAACCAAATGAAAGTTATTTTCCGCGTTGATGAAGTACATCGTATTCAACGTATTTCATGGGAACAAATTGATGAACCAGCTTCCTTATCAATGGGGCTAGAAGAAACGACATCTGGTATTGTAAAACTAGATGGGAAAATCATTTTACTATTAGACTATGAAAAGATTGTATGTGAAATTAGCGGCACTGGTTATGATAATAAATCACTTTCAGGCTTAGAACAAAAAACAGATCGAGCTGAAAAAGTTATTTATATTGCAGAAGATTCAGCAATGCTGCGCCAAATACTAGAAGAAACATTAGCATCAGCTGGATATACGAAAATGAACTTCTTCAGCAATGGTGCAGAAGCGTTAGCGCAAATTGAAAAATTAGCGAAAGAGCAAGGTGAAAAAATGTTTGAACACATTCACTTGCTAATTACTGATATTGAAATGCCAAAAATGGATGGGCATCATTTAACGAAAGTGGTTAAGGATGGTGAAATAATGAATCGTTTACCGGTTATTATTTTCTCTTCATTAATTACAAATGAATTATTCCATAAAGGTGAAGCTGTAGGAGCAAATGCTCAAGTAAGTAAGCCAGATATTCAAGAGTTAATTGGCTTAGTTGATAAGTTAGTGTTGTAAAAGAGTTTTAAAAAGCGTTTTTTTGCTGGAATAGAACCTCTAGGGAAGTTTGGAAGCGGTCAGTGCCTAATAGAGCTCTGTACGATGTAAGACCAAAGATATGGAGTGGTTTCAAGTAAGCAGGAGAAGAGAGTCATTGAGATAGTTATAGAAGAGGCGGTGTACAAATCTTTTCTATTTAGCTGGAATAGAGGAGCTAGCCATTATAGTAGTACTGGCTAGTTCCTTTTTAGTATTCTATACGCTGTACAGGTAGAAGGAGTATTTGTGGTTGTAAGAATCGTCTCTATTTCGAGATTTTCAATTGGTTTAATTAATAAGTAACGTTTTTTTGTTTAAAAATATAAGAGAACGTATTTGGGTTTATGTTAGTAATATTTCGTGGTAGCGCAAACTTTTTCGGTGAAAATATATTAAAAATACCATATAATATAATTATATGTAATTAATATGTATAATTGCATATTAATTAAAAAATACTCTTTCTTTTTTACACTTTCCATACGTTTTTGTATGTTAATTATTTGACAGACAATTTCGAAATGTTATAATATGGATATGTAAAAATTGCTATTTCTTAAAAGACATGGGAGTCAGATGAGAATTGTGAAAGGATGAGGGGGAGTGGCACAGATTATGTATCACCACACAGCAATCAATGTATTAAAACTTTTACAAAACATGTCAAATAATAAAATGAATGATATGAAATTAGAAACGGAATTTAAAAAAATAGAGAAACAATTCCGAGTGGAGTATGAAGAGTTAGTCGATTTATATAATAGAATGGTTTTATTCCAAATAGATATAGAAAAACAGGGCGGTATGCGAGCTTATGAAAAATCAACAATTACATGGCTGAAGTCTGAGCTAGAGTTACTGTATGAAGTGTATCAATTTTGTCAACGTCACGGTTTAAACATTTTAAATATTTCAAAATACGTTAGTAAAAATGAACTAAATCTTTTTCCGAAAACAGAAAGTCAATTGCAAAATACGTATTATAAATTGAAAAAACGTGAAATACCGTTTGAAAATATTGAAAAACAAAAACCAGGACGAAAGCGAAAATATACACCCGTAAAAGAACAAATCGTTGAAATGAAAAAAGAAAACAAGCAAGAAGTAAGAAAAGAAGTTCAAAATACAGAGAATGAAAAAAGCCTTGTAACAGTTATATCTGGTATCGTTGATAATTTTGAAACAATTAGTCAATGTAGTGAAAGAAAAGAAGATGAACTCCAACAGTTTATGGAAGGCATTTATAAGCTTTCAAGCATGGCTGCTGGGCGTTCGGAAAATGAAAAGAACGTACGTGGTCTCGAAGGCGAATTACATGTATTACGAGCTGAAAATGAACGACTAAAGCGTGAAAAGGAAGAACTTGTTCATGATATAAAAGAAATGACGCATCATTTAATTCATTTCATTACGAGCTCTGATATCGATCAAATTCGTACATTACCTTACTTCGTAAAAGAATGTAAACAAGATTTGCATAAATTAGGGTTATATAACGCACAAGACGGTAAAATGAAAATTATGGTTGATCGTAGTGGACAGGTTATGACTGTAACACAGTAATAAAATTTGGGTACAAAATAAAAGGGAGATACATAGTTTATATGTATTTCCCTTTTGTTTTGTGTGGAATCGTTCCAAAAAAGGAAGATGAATGTTTACGATTGTAGTAATTTAGAAACCATTTGCGGTATTTGATTAGCCTGTGAAACCATACTGAGCGCAACTTTAGTTAACAATTTAAACTTTAAAAAATCGCTCATTTCCTGCGCCATATCCGCGTCTCCAATTCGAGAAGAAGCATCTGTTAGGGCCATACTTTGACTATTTAAATTTTCAATATTAAACTGTAAACGATTCATCATAGCCCCAAGATCAGCACGATGAAGTGATACATTTTGCAATGCCTCTTCAATTTTACGAATCGCCACTCTTGCTTCTTGTTCTGTTGAAATCTTGATGTCATGTTGTGTAGGGGAAGGGGGAATATGTTTCGTTAGATTTACTGTATGACCGATATCGTCTAATGTAACAGGACGGTTTTGGTCGCCAAATACGGGTAAATCATTAAACTCAGTTGTCTCACCAATATAGCTAATTTGCTCTGTTAAAGATTGAAACTCTTTATTTAGTGAATCACGGTTTTTATTTGAATTTGTACCGTTCGCAGATTGAACAGCTAAATCACGCATACGCTGCAAAATATTCGTAACAGTTTGAAGGGCAGCTTCTGCTGTGCGAAGCATCGATAGCGCATTTTCATTATTACGAATTGCCACGCGCATACCACTTGCTCTCGCATGCATACGAGTCACAATCGCAACATTAGCGGGATTATCGGAAGCGTTATTCAACTTCTTACCAGTCGTCAAATGCTCCATCGCAACATTTATACGTTTCTCATTCTCATACAACGACTGCCTAGCATTCATACTCAAAACATTCGTACCAATACGCATAATAGACACTCCTTATAGATTTATATAGTTAGTGTTCTAAAGCAAATAAACAGCTATGAAACGATAAAAAGGCCTATGCTTACGTTATCTTTTTGTTTTCATACATGAGACGGGGTCAATATAAGCTCTGACCGCACCTAAATATGGCTAGAGCCTCTCTTTAAGCTAAAAGGGAAGCTTTAATCTATCTATATAGAAAAAATAAACCTCTCCGCAAGCAGAGAGGTTTATTCATGAAACTAACTCAAATGGCTTATTGTAATAATTTTGAAACCATTTGTGGAGTTTGGTTTGCTTGAGAAAGCATGCTGATACCAGCTTCGTTCAAGATTTTGAACTTAGTCATTTCAGACATTTCTTTCGCCATGTCAGCGTCTTCGATTTGAGAAGCAGCTGAAGCCATAGAAGAAGATTGGCTCTTTAGGTTGTTTACGTTAAAGTCAAGACGGTTTAATGTAGCACCTAGAGTTGCACGGTTTGAAGCGATTGTATCTAATGCAGCATCAATTGATTTAATTGCTTCAGAAGCGTTTGGTGAAGCTTTTGTAATATCACCAGCTGCAGGTGCAGTATAAGCAGTTCCGATTGCCTTAGCTTTTGTAAGATCTGGAGTAGCATCAGCTTCGAAAGCTGTAATTGCATCCGTAACAGATTTAATTTGTGCATCACTCATTAAGTTTTTGTCAGCTTTAGCAAATGCTGTTTTAAAGTCAGCAACTGCTGAATTAATTGCTGCTGCAGCTGGAGTACCAGTTAACCCAGCTAATGCTGTTTTAGCAGTACCTACAGCATCAATATTTGTTTTATCTTTAGCAATATCTGCTGCTGTAAGTGTGATTGTTTTATTACCAGTTCCTTCGATAGATAACTTATCAATATTTAAAGCTGAAGTAGATGAATCAGCTAGATTAATATTGATTTGTTTCGTTGTATCAGCGTTATCTAGAGTTTGGATAGCAATAGATTTGTTATCGCCATTTAATAATTTCTTATCGTTAAACTCTGTGTTTTTAGAAATGTAATCGATTTGTTCTTTTAATGCAGAAAATTCTTTGTCTAATGCTTTTTGGTTATCGCTAGTGTTCGTACCGTTCGCAGATTGGTTAGCGATGTCACGCATACGAAGTAAGATATTAGATACAGAGTTTAAAGCTGAGTCAGCTGTACGGATTAATGACATACCGTCTTGTGTGTTGTTAGCAGCTACTCCTAAACCGTTTTCACGTGCACGCATACGAGTTGCGATTGCAAGACCTGCTGCATCGTCAGAAGCGTTGTTGATACGTTTACCACTTGATAAACGGTCCATAGCGTTGCTCATTTTTGTTTGGTTTTGGCGCATGTACTCTTGAGTACGCATGCTGTTAATGTTTGTATTAATTCTCATGTTAAGAAACCCCCATTTTTTTATATTGACTTTTCTGCAAATTGAAAAACGGTAATATGCGAAAAAATCAATTTCGAGATTTATTGTAATCCTTGCTACAACGGGTGTCAACTAAAAATTCGAATTAATAAATATAAAAAAATAACAGTTTAACAATATATTCATTTTTTTATTACATAATTATTAAAAGGATTATTGCAAACTTTAAAAAAAAACTCTAATATTAGATTATCTTTGTTTACCGAAAAGGTGATATTATGGTAGTTGGAAATATAGTAAAAGAAGTGCTTGCATATAAGAAAGGACAAATTCAGCAAAAGCTAAGTAGTCCGCAAGCATTCGTTAGTAGTCGTTTTCAAGAGAAGTTGCAGAGTGAACCTGCAAAGGAGACGAAGGGTACTACGCAGCCGGCAAACATAGAAGATATGAGTCAGCCGGTACAATCTACGAAAATAGAAACGGTTGTTACTAAACCGGAACAATCTATTCATAAAGTAGAGGAAGTGAGTAAGCCTGAAGAAAAGGCTGAAACGAAGAAAGCAGATGAAGTGCAAGTCGCGCAAAAAGAGTTTGAACGACGTTTCCCAGAAACGAAAAATGAGGCTGTTGATACGTGGGAATTAACGAAGAAGTATAATATTCAAAAAATACGTTCTTCCAATGAAGGGAAGTATGAGGATATTATTGATCGCGTTAGCCGTACATATGGAATTCCGAAAACGTTAATTCAAAAAATGATTGAAGTAGAGTCTAATTTTAATCCGAAAACGGTGTCACATGCAGGTGCGATGGGGCTTATGCAGCTTATGCCAGCGAATGTGAAGGAGATGGGTGTGAAGAATCCATTTTCACCAGCTGAAAGTATTGAAGGCGGCGTGAAAGAGTTAAGCGGTTATTTAAAGAAAAATAACGGTGACTTAGTATTGGCGCTTGCTTCTTATAATGCTGGTCCTGGTAATGTGAGAAAGTACGGAGGCGTACCACCATTTAAAGAAACGCAAGGATATATTAAAAAAATATTAAATATCGACGTTTCAAAATAAGAAGTTTCATATATAGAGAGAACATGAAATTTTCGTGAACATGATATGGGAGTTGGCTAGATTTGAAATTACAAGATGATATTCCGTTAACAATTTATTTTGAAATCGGAAATACGAAAAAGAAAATTGAAGATTTGCTTCATATTACGAAAGGTACATTGTATCGTCTTGAAAATTCAACGAAAAATACGGTGCGTCTTATGCTTGAGAATGAAGAGATTGGAACCGGAAAGATTTTGACGAAAAACGGGAAGATGTACGTTGAAATCGTTGAATTGAAAAGGTAGGGAAGGGGATTGTCATGAGTGGCGAAAAATTAAGCCAAGAGCAAATTGATGCCCTGCTGAAGGCGGTAAATGAAGGCGAGGAAATGCCAGCTTTTGCACAAGAAGCAGGGAAGCAAGAGAAATTTCAAGAGTATGATTTTAATAGACCAGAGAAGTTCGGTGTGGAGCATTTACGTAGTTTGCAAGCGATTGCTTCTACGTTTGGAAAACAGACGTCACAGACGTTGTCAGCGCGTATGCGTATTCCGATTGAGTTAGAGCCTTCAACAGTTGAGCAAGTTCCATTTACGAGTGAGTATGTGGAGAAAATGCCGAAAGATTATTATTTATATTGCGTAATTGATCTCGGTTTACCAGAGCTTGGAGAAATTGTTATTGAGATTGATTTAGCATTTGTTATTTATATTCATGAATGTTGGCTTGGTGGGGATAGTAAGCGTAACTTTACGATGCGCAGACCGCTAACGGCGTTTGAGTTTTTAACGCTTGATAATATATTCTTGCTTCTTTGTAAAAATTTAGAGCAATCATTTGAAAGTGTTGTTGCGATTGAACCGAAGTTTGTAACGACGGAGACAGATCCGAATGCATTAAAGATTACGACAGCGAGCGATATAATTTCATTACTGAACGTAAATATGAAAACAGATTTTTGGAATACGACGGTGCGTATCGGGATTCCATTCTTATCTGTTGAAGAAATTATGGATAAATTAACGTCTGAAAATATTGTCGAACATTCTTCAGATAAACGTAAAAAGTATACGTCTGAAGTGGAAGTGAAAGTAAATCAAGTGTACAAACCTGTTCATGTTGCGATTGGTGAGCAGAAAATGACAATGAGTGACATTGAACAAATTGAAGAAGGCGATATTATTCCGCTTCATACGAAAGTTTCGGATGAATTACTTGGTTATGTAGATGGAAAGCATAAATTTAATTGTTTTATTGGGAAAGATGGAACGCGTAAGGCGCTCCTATTTAAAAGTTTTGTAGAGTAGGAGGATCCATATGAAGCATGAAGTATCTCCTGTGTCCTTAATGGGATTAGAAGATTTTGCAGGGAAACGAAATGAAGTGAGTAAAGCACATATAGATACTGTTTCAGATATTTCGATTGAACTTGGTGTAAAGCTTGGGAAGTCATCTATTACGCTCGGTGATGTGAAGCAATTAAAAGTTGGCGATGTTCTTGAAGTAGAGAAAAACTTAGGACATAAAGTAGATGTGTATTTAAGTAATATGAAGGTCGGCATCGGTGAAGCAATCGTAATGGATGAGAAGTTCGGCATTATTATTTCTGAAATTGAAGCTGATAAGAAGCAAGCTGCGCTTATGAAGGCGCAAAGTCAAATGCAAGATAAAGAGTAGAGGAGGAGTCATATGTCGTATATGACGACCTTATTTCAAGTCGTTTTACTGTTTGGTGCACTCGGTTACGGTGCATATTATATGACGAAAAAGACGCGCAAACAGCAGTTTTTTAAGCAAGGTGAAAATGGCCATATTCAAGTAAAAGACGGTGTATATTTAAATCATCAAACGAGTGCTTTTTTATTTGAAGTGGATGGCAAGCAAGTATTCACTGTTATTAGTAATAACGGAGTGCAGTCTGTGCAATTAACAGGAACAGGAAATCAGTTTCAACAAGCGCTAGAAGACGCGGTGAAGAGTGAAACGAAAAAAGTAGAGGATCCATCATGAGAATAAAGAAACAGTTATCATTATTAGCCGTTATTTTCGTATTTTCTATCGTTTTTTCAATTATTTTTGTAAATCCAGCGTATGCAGCCCCGAACGGTTTTATTAATTTCGAAAATGGAAAAGAGTTTACGAGTAATTCAAGTGTACAGTTATTTGCACTCGTTACCCTTCTATCATTATCTTCTTCTATCGTTCTTTTATTTACGCATTTTACTTATTTTATGATCGTTCTTGGAATAACTCGTCAAGGACTTGGGGTAATGAACTTACCACCAAACCAAGTGCTTGTTGGACTTGCTTTGTTTTTATCACTATTTACGATGCAACCGGTGTTAGGTCAGTTAAAGAGTGATGTGTGGGATCCGATGACGAAAGAAAAAATAACTGTAAGTCAAGCTGCGGAGACGACAGCTCCAATTATGAAAGATTACATGGCGAAGCATACGTATAAGCATGATTTAAAAATGATGCTGAAAGTACGCGGTGAAGAGTTGCCGAAAGATTTGAAAGACCTTTCATTATTTACGCTCGTACCATCCTTTACGTTAACGCAAATTCAAAAAGGATTATTAACGGGGATGTTCATTTATTTAGCGTTTGTATTTATAGATTTGATTATTAGTACACTTTTAATGTACCTCGGGATGATGATGGTACCGCCGATGATTTTAAGTTTACCGTTTAAAATACTCGTTTTCGTATATTTAGGTGGATATACAAAAATCGTCGATATAATGTTTAAAACGGTCGCCTGAAGCGTTTGATGCTATGTGATAGGAGTCATATAAATGAATACGTCACCAATTATAGATATTTTTCAAACCTTTTTTTATAAAGGGGTTATGATTTTAATGCCGGTTGCCGGTGTAAGTATGATTGTCGTTATTATCATCGCTGTCATTATGGCGATGATGCAAATTCAAGAGCAAACGTTGACGTTTTTACCGAAAATGGCGAGTATAGTGCTCGTTATTATCATTTTAGGTCCGTGGATGTTTCAAGAGTTAACGACACTTATTTTAGATTTATTTGATAAAATTCCATCGCTATTGCGTTCGTACTAAGATAGGTGAACTGAAATGAATATGGAATTATGGGCGGCGACGTTTTTTGCGTTTTGCCGTATTACTTCATTTTTATATTTTTTACCTTTCTTTTCAGGACGGTCGATTCCTGCAATGGCAAAGGTTACATTTGGACTTGGTCTTTCGATTACAGTGGCCGATCAAGTTGATGTCTCTCACATAAAGACAGTTTGGGACGTCGCAGCTTATGCAGCAACGCAAATTGTAATTGGATTATCCCTTGCAAAAATTGTAGAAATGCTGTGGAACATTCCGAAAATGGCCGGACATATTTTAGACTTTGATATCGGTTTATCACAGGCAAGTTTGTTTGATGTAAACGCAGGGTCACAGTCTACTTTACTATCAACAATTTTCGATATATTTTTTCTCATTATTTTTATTTCACTTGGCGGCATTAACTATTTCGTTGCCACGATTTTAAAGTCGTTTCAATATACAGAGGCGATTTCAAAATTGTTGACGACTAGTTTTTTAGATAGTCTACTTGCCACATTATTATTTGCGATTACATCAGCGGTCGAAATTGCTTTGCCGCTTATGGGAAGCTTATTCATTATTAATTTCGTCCTAATTTTAATCGCAAAAAATGCACCGCAATTAAATATTTTTATGAATGCATTCGTCATTAAAATTACATGTGGTATTTTATTTATTGCGATGAGCGTACCAATGCTCGGTTATGTGTTTAAAAATATGACAGATGTATTACTGGAAGAGTATACGACACTATTTAACTTTTTCTTAACGAAGTAGGGGGACGCGTATGGCAAAGGATAATAAAACAGAAAAGGCCACCCCGCAGAAGCGTAAAAAATCGCGTGAAGAAGGGAATATCGCCCGGAGTAAAGATTTAAATAATTTATTTTCTATTCTCGTATTAGCAGTTGTCGTTTATTTTTTCGGAGATTGGCTAGGGTTTGAGATTGCCAATTCTGTAGCGGTGCTGTTTGATCAAATCGGAAAAAATACAGATTCGACCGAGTATTTTTATTTAATGGGGATTTTGCTACTAAAAGTATCAGCTCCTATATTAATACTCGTATATGCTTTTCATTTATTTAATTATATGATTCAAGTCGGTTTCTTATTTTCTTCTAAAGTCATTAAGCCGAAAGCATCACGTATTAATCCGAAAAACTATTTTACGAGATTGTTTAGTCGTAAAAGTTTAGTAGATATTTTGAAATCACTGTTTTATATGGGATTAATCGGTTACGTTGCGTACGTTCTTTTTAAAAAGAACTTAGAGAAGATCGTGAGTATGATTGGATTTAACTGGACGGCGTCACTTACTGAGATTATTAGGCAAATTAAATTTATCTTTTTAGCTATTTTAATTATTTTAATCGTCCTTTCCATTATTGATTTCATTTATCAAAAGTGGGAGTACGAGCAAGATATTAAGATGAAAAAAGAAGAAGTAAAACAAGAGCATAAAGATAATGAAGGGGACCCACAAGTAAAGGGGAAACGAAAAAACTTTATGCATGCCATCTTGCAAGGGACTATTGCGAAAAAGATGGATGGTGCAACGTTTATTGTAAATAATCCGACGCATATTTCAGTCGTACTTCGTTACAATAAACAAGTTGATGCGGCGCCAATTGTCGTTGCAAAAGGGGAAGATGAGCTCGCATTATACATACGAACGCTTGCCCGTGAACAAGAAATACCGATGGTGGAAAACCGTCCGCTCGCTCGTTCTTTATATTATCAAGTCGAGGAAGATGAGACGATTCCAGAAGATTTATACGTAGCTGTAATTGAAGTTATGCGCTATTTAATTCAAACGAATGAACTTGAAGTATAATAGCGCGTTTGGAGGGGATCTCTTTGTTTAAGATGGATTCTGCAAGAACCTATTTTTCTATCTTTTTAGCAGCGTCATTCGTTGTGGCGCTCCTAATTCCACTTCCACCATTTATACTTGATATCGTTATCGTTTTTCTACTAAGTATGTCAGTACTTATTTATATGCGAGCTACAAGTATTAACGAGTGGGATGAATTAAAGTCATTTCCGACGATGTTGTTATTAATCGGGATTTTCCGCGTATCGATTAACGTTTCGACGACGCGAGCGATTTTAACAGACGGAAATGCGGGTCATGTTATTGAAGAGTTCGGTCAGTTCGTAATTGGCGGAAACTTATTAATTGGTATCGTTATTTTTATCGTTTTAATCATTTTCCAGTTTATCGTTGCAAACGGTGCATCTCGTACTGCTGAAGTAGCAGCTCGTTTTACACTTGATTCTTTACCAGGGAAACAAATGTCTATCGATGCGGATTTAAATCAGCGTATTATTTCAGAAAAAGATGCACAAGCAAAACGAAAAAAGTTAAATATGGAAACAGAGTTTTACGGGGCGATGGATGGTGCCGGGAAGTTCATTAAAGGGGACGTTATTTTCGGGATTGTCATTTTATTCGTAAATATCATCTTCGGTTTAATTGTCGGAATGATGCAGCAAGGAATGAGCTTTGCAGATGCGGCTCTTCATTATACACAGTTAACTGTCGGTGACGGAATCGTAAACCAAATCGGTTCGTTAATGCTTGCGATTTCAACAGGTATTATCGTAACGCGTGTATTTGATGGTTCACCGGATACGGTAACGGAAGGAATCTTTAAAGAGTTATTAGCGCATGAAGTTGTTGTATATGCGCTCGGTGGTTTGTTTATCGCAATGGGTATTTTTACTCCGCTACCATTCCTACCGTTTGCTCTCGTTGGTGGAACAATTATCTTCTTAGGAATTCGCAATAAAAAGCGAATAAAGAAAGAGAAAGAAGACGAGCTCCAAAAAGAATTAGAAATGATTCAAGGCGAGGATGAGCAATTACAACAAGTGGAAGATTCATTTGGAGTTTTTACAGATAAATATCCGATTATTGTAGAACTCGGTTTAGATTTAGCGGCACTTGTAAAGCAGAAAATTAATGGGGAAACAGCTCGTGATAAAGTTGTTCTTATGAGGAAATCGATTATTACTGACCTTGGTATTAACGTTCCTGGCATTAACTTTAAAGATAATACGAGTTTTAGACCACGTGGTCGTTACATTATTCGTATTAAAGGTGCGAAGGCGGCTGAAGGTGTTTTAAAATCAGGTTATTTATTAGCACTAAAAACACCGAACGTAATGGCTGATCTAGATGCAGAACCAGCGAAAGATCCAATCTTCGGTGAAGATGGATATTGGATCTTAGAGCATATGGTGCAAGATGCGCAAATGAAAGGCTATCAAGTGTTAGAGCCACTTAGTATATTAATTACACATTTAGATGTTGTCGTTAGACGTAATCTTCATGAGTTAATTCAGCGTCAACATGTGAAAGACTTAATTAACTCGCTTGAAAATGATAATGGCGTTTTATTAGAAGAGATTAAGAAGAAAGAAATCGATTTATCACTCGTTCAAAATGTTATTAAACAACTTCTAAAAGAAGGTATTTCAATCCGTGATTTACCAACGATTATTGAAGGTATTATTGACGGAAAAGAAGTGTATCAAAATCATGTTGATGGTGTAACGGCATTCGTCCGTGAATGTATTTCAAAAGTTATTTGTGAAAATGCGAAAAATCCGGACGGGAAAATTTATGCGGCGCTTTTCTCTGATTCAATAGAGCTAGATGCGGATGTTGTGAACAATTCCTATCAAGGTTACTTATTAAACTGGGATTTAGATTTAGAAACACGTGTCATTGAGCAAGTACAGCGCGTCTTTAAACAAGCCCGTTTAATGGGAAGAGAGCCAGTGTTATTAACGCGTAGAAAAGATTTCAGATTTGCGATTGTAAGACTGCTAGAACGTTATCAAGTGGAAGCACAAGTACTGTGTATTAGCGAATTAGCACCAGAAATTGTTGTAGATCAAATTGCCTATATTGAATAGTAGGGGGTGAAGTAATGGAAAGTACAGAAAAGAAAGAAGCGTTAATGCGAATAAAAGCAGCTTCGAAAAATGAATTGTATCGAAAGTTATTTGACCAATATGGTACAGATTATTATTACGTTGTCGATGAAAGTGTAAAACGAAATATCCCGTTTTTTTGGAAAAAGGATTATGAAATGTTAGTTGCTTTTCCAGAGGATAAACAGGAAGAAGTGAATGAAGGAACAGCACAATTTCATGAACAATTAATGGATGTTGTGAATGATCCTTCAGAACAAATTGTGAAGGCGAATGGAATTCAATCAGTACTGCACAATTTAGAAAACGTAACGACTTCTATGTCATACGCGGCGATGCAAACAGGAAATAGTGAAGAATGGGCAAGAAAGAAAGAGAAGCTATTAAAGCTGTTTGAAAAAGGAATCGTCGTGGTGAAACAGACGGAAGAAACGAAAGTAACGAAAAAGCAAAAAGTTGTGAAACAAGTCGTTACGGCCAAGAAAAAAGAAGTAGTTGCAAAGAAAGAAAATCAAGAATCTGTACCGTTTATTATTCAAAAAGTAATTCGGATGCTAGAACAAAATGATGTAGAACAATATTTCATTCATGCATATGCTGAAAAGTTAAAAGTGAAGTTTGAAAATGCAACGATGATTACAGAAGAAGAAGTAATCGGCTATATATTGGAAGATATGAGGTCTCACTTCAACACTGAAAATGTATTTGAAAAAGAAGTACAAACAATTGCATTAATCGGTCCAACCGGGGTTGGGAAAACGACGACGCTTGCGAAAATGGCATGGCAATTTCACGGTAAGAAAAAAACGGTGGGCTTTATTACGACAGATCACTCTCGCATTGGGACAGTACAGCAACTGCAAGGTTACGTAAAGACAATTGGATCAGAAGTAATCGCTGTGCGTGATGAAGCGGCAATGACAAGAGCACTTACGTATTTTAAAGAAGAAGCACGCGTCGATTATATTTTAATAGATACAGCCGGAAAAAATTATCGTACGTCAGATACAGTAGAAGAAATGATTGAAACGATGGGACAAGTAGAACCAGATTATATTTGTTTAACGTTATCAGCTTCTATGAAAAGTAAAGATATGATTGAAATTATTACGAACTTTAAAGATATTCATATAGATGGTATCGTGTTTACGAAATTTGATGAAACTGCAAGTAGTGGCGAATTGTTGAAAATCCCAGCAGTTTCATCAGCTCCAATTGTATTAATGACAGACGGACAAGACGTAAAGCAACATATACATATCGCTACAGCTGAACATTTAGCGAAACAAATGTTACAAACATCGTAAGAAAAGAGGTGAAGAATAAGGCGGTTGCCTTATTCAAAGGAATATGAACGGTCTTTATATAGGTTCTATGGGAATGATGAATTACATGCAGCGTATTAATGTTCATTCGAATAACGTTGCAAATGCCCAAACGACAGGATTTAAAGCAGAAAATATGACTTCTAAAGTATTTGATGTACAAGACACATATCGCCGCGGAGATGGGGCTATGACAAATATCGGTTCGGTCGATTACGCTGTAGTACCAGCTGCGACGCATGTGAACTTAGTACAAGGAAATGTACAAATTACAAATAGTGCTACAGATTTCTTTTTAGATGACGGTGCGGCAGGCACATCATCATTTTTCGTTACATCTAAAAATGATGAAACGTTTTTAACGAGAGATGGAAGCTTCACATTAAATAGTGATCGTTATTTGCAAACATCGTCTGGTGCATATGTTATGGATGTAAATAATGAACGTATTCGTATTCCTGAAAATGTGAATTTCTTCGTATCTAATAATGGAGAAATTTATAGAGAAATTAACGAGGGAACTTTGCAAAAACCAGATATTAAGAGAATCGTAATTGCACAGTTGCAAACAAAAACAGTAGATGCAGAAACAAATGCTCGTCTCGTGCAGCGTGAAAACAAAAGCTTTACACTAGCAGAAGGAAATATTGCTAATTTACCGAATGGAACAGGAATAGTAAAAAATCATATGCTAGAAAATTCAAATGTAGATATGACGAAAGAGATGGCAGATCTTATGTCGAGTCAAAAAATGATTCAAGCATCTCAGCGTATTATGACTTCATTTGATAAAATTTATGAAAAAGAAGCGAATGAAATATTGAGATAAAGGAGACTTCCCGTTAAGGGGAGTCTTTTTTTGGTTGCTTTTATTACAGTTACAACATAAAATGATAATCATTATCATTTTATGTTGTTTAATAAGAATGGAAGTTGTGATGGTCGTATCAATTGTTTAACTAGGTGAATTAAAAACGAAGGGGAAGGTGTATTTATGTCTACTAAAAAGAAACTTTGCATTGGATTATGTTTAATTTCTAGAAAGAAAGAACAAGAGAGTATGTTTAATTCAGGGATAGATGAACAAGTAGAGTTGGCACTACAGGCAGAAGAGGCTAAGTTAGATTTTGTTTTTAAAGCAGATTATTTAGTGGCGCACCCGGATTTAATCGCTCGTAATAAGGGGAATGTAATGTTAGATCCGACATTATTATTTACTGCTATTGCGTATGCAACAGAAAAAATTGGAGTGGTTACGACTGCCTCCACATCGTTTTATCCACCATACATACTTGCGAGGCAATTACAATCTTTAAATTGGATTAGTAATGGCCGAGTAGGTTGGAATATTGTCACATCCATTGATGGTGCAGAAAACTTTGGTGAGACAGGGATGCCGCCATCTGAGGAACGATATGCGAAAGCTGCCGAATGTACAGAGTTAGTAAGGAAACTTTGGAGAAGCCATCCTTATGAAGTTTTGAAAGTAGATAACACTGAAGTCATTAGAGAGATGGTAAAGCCTATTGAGCACAGTGGTGAATACTTTGAGGTGAAAGGACCACTTAATATTCCGCAGCATATTTCAGGAGAAATGCCATTATTTCAAGCGGGTGCTTCAGAGGCTGGCCGGAATTTCGCTGCTTCTGTTGCGGATGCGATTTTCGCCGCGATGCCAGATATAGAATCAGGAATCGAACTTCGTCAAAATTTAAGAAGAAGAGCAGAAAAGCATGGCCGAAAGCAAGATGATGTACGGGTATTACCTGGATTGTATTTCTTTATCGGTGATACATATGAAGAAGCGCTAGAGATGCATAGGCAAGCTCATCAACATCTCACAATGGAGAAGAGATTGGCTTTACTTGAAATGGTACTCGGATTAGATGCTAGAGGAATTCCACTAGAAAGTAAGATAAAGGAAGATATGTTGCCAAGTAGAGAGCAAACTGTACGCAGTAAAACACATGCCGAATTATTACGGAATTTCATCATTGAAAATGAACCAACTGTTGAACAAATACTAGAACGACCAGAAGTTGTTGGTTCTGCTCATTGGGTTGCGATTGGTACACCACAAGATGTATTCAGGAAAATTATGGAAAGATTTGAAGCAGGAGCACTAGATGGATTTATTGCAATTCCAGGTGGGCCTCAGAAATCATTGGATCTATTCTTTAGTGAAGTTATTCCGTTATTTGTGAAGGCGGGTGTATTTAGGGAAGAATATACAGGTTCAACTTTGCGTGAACATTTAGAGGGGACTTCATTAAATACTTTGCTGTTAAAATAAGTGGAATACTATGTAGAAAATGCCTTTCATAAGAAGGCTTTTTCTTTTATGTTAAAATTTCAGAATTATCAATTGACTTTATAGGTCTTCTTTTTTTATATTAGTAGGTATAGTAATAACTACTAATATAAAATGAATGCATCGTTTTCAAATGAGAGCTATGTAGATTGTGAGGGGTTACCGATGGATGAAATAATAAAAGAGTTACAAAAGCTAGGTTTTTCCCAATATGAATGCAAAGCGTACATTGGATTATTAAAACATTCCCCAGTAACAGGATACGAAGTGAGTAAACAAACAGGGGTACCTCGTTCGATGATTTATGAAGTACTTGGCAAGTTGATGGATAAAGGAGCGGTGCATATCGTTCCTTCTGAACCAGTGAAATATGTACCAGTGCCAGCTACGGAATTAATGGATCGAATGCGAAAAGACTTTGAAAAGTCCTTTGCATTTTTAGACCAGAAATTAAATTGTTTAGAACAAGAGCGGCAAATTGATGTAATTTCGCATATTCGCTCAAATGATCGTGTTTTGAAAGAAATATGCAATATAATTAATAGAGCAAAAGAAGAGCTATGGATTTCAGTATGGGAAGATCAAGTGCACGAGATTGAGCCGTTCATTCATCAAAAGGAAGAGGAAGGCGTACATATTTTTTCCATTTTATTTGGTGCTCCAGAAACAAAAATAGGAGCGACATTTCATCATAATTATATGACACCTCACGTCGTTGAAAAGAGAATGGGAGGTCATTTAACTGTTATCGCGCGTGATGGGGAAGAAGTATTAATTGCTAACTTTTCAAATGATAGCACTTCATGGGCGGTGACAACGTATGATCCAGCTTTAGTACTCGTCGCTACAGAGTATGTTCGGCACGATATTATGGTGGAAGAGATTACGAAGGAGTTTGGAGCTGATAAATTAGATACATTATGGCGTGAAAACATAGATTTAGTTCATGTCGTAACAGGCAAACGCACGATGGAAGAAATGGAGGGAGATAATGGTGAATAAAGCTCAAGCACATATGACACTGCAGAGCGATGATTCATTTCAGCAAGGTGTAAAGGATTGTTTACCAACTGTATTTGGATATTTGAGCATTGGTATAGCAGCTGGTGTTATTGCGAAAACAGCAGGTTTTTCGGTCATAGAAATCGCCTTTATGTCCACATTAATTTACGCAGGTTCTGCTCAGTTTATATTAGCGGGGATGTATGCAGCAGGTGCCCCAGCTTCAGCAATTATTTTTACCGTGTTCTTTGTTAATTTACGTCACTTATTAATGAGTGCGGCACTTGCGCCTTACTTCACGAAGATACCTCTTTTTAAAAATGTAATAATTGGTTCGCAAATTACAGATGAAACTTTCGGCGTTGCAGTGCAACAAGCAGCGCAAAAAGGATATTTAGGCGAGAAATGGATGATGGGCCTTAATGTAACAGCGTATTTAAATTGGATTCTTGCTACAGTTATCGGGGGGCTTTTTGGTGAGTGGATACCAGACCCTCATACGTACGGGATGGATTATGCATTACCAGCGATGTTTATCGGATTATTTGTACTTCAGCTAATAAGTAGTAAACCGAAACTAGCAATTCATCTCAGTGTAGCAATTGTAGCGATTATTATCGCATACGTTTCACACTTATTTATGCCAGATAGTATAGCAGTTATTATTGCAACATTACTAGCTGCGACGATTGGAGTGCTGATTGAAAAATGGAAATGAGATTAGATGTATTATTACTATTACTAGCGGCAGGAGCTGTCACACTCGTTCCGCGTATTTTGCCTCTTCTCGTATTTAGTAAAATACAAATTCCAGACTGGGGTTTAAAATGGTTAAATTACATACCAATTGCGATATTAGCAGCACTTTTAGCACAAGTATTATTTATGCATGAGACGATGCAGTGGGATTATCTTATCGCCGCAATTCCAACATTTCTTGTCGCAATCTATACTCGTAGTCTATTAGGAACCGTATTAACTGGAGTGATTGTGATTATTTTGTTACGTTTCTTTTTCTAGAAAGGATTCGGCTTATATAATAGCGAAAGATGTAATAATAAGAAATATATAGGGGTGGTGTTATGATACTTTTAACGATAGGAGCAATATTGTTAACGTTGTTTATTTTCTTTATTATCGGCTTTATTACGTTTATGATGTTTGTTGATAAGGCGACACCTCAAATTTATTATACACCTTGTGAATCAGTGACAGTGAAGTCTAAAGGTAAAGATAGAAGGAAGAAAAGTTGATGTCGTGCTTTTCTTCCTTTTCTTTTACATTCCTGAAAGAACTAACAACAACACTCCGAATAGAAAACTAATAAAAGAAAGAAAACCGATACATATCGAGAACACACGATTATTTCTCCATTCGCGCCAGAAGACGATAAATCCTAAAATGCAAAGGAAAAACCAAATGGGTAAAAATATGAACTCACTCATTTTCTTGGGGAGTAACGAATAAAAAGTTGTTACATATAGTACCCAATTTGTCAAAAATAAAATACAAACGATAATGGATTGTGAATAGGGACGTTTTAAAAATTTCTCATTTTTAACTGTTATAAAAATGAGAGTTAGCGCTGATATAAAGGCAATGATTATGAAAATAAGTAAGAGTAATGTAAGGGGCATTAGAACCTCCTTTATAAGAGTGCATTCATAAGAAATGAATCTATTAAATTGTATACTTGTTTTGTAGAGTGTTCGTTATATTTTTCAGTGTATGGATTTAAAAATCCATGCTCACCTTGTAGTTGTTTTATTTCTAATAAAGGATTATCTTGTTGCTGTAATGTTTTCGTTAAGGAGGATACTGAAAAACTAATTTCTTTTTCAGGAAAAATCAGTAATGTAGCGCATGCAGGCTTCATGTGAACATAATCACGTATACGAGAGCCGTAACATCCAATAATAAAATCTAGTTTTGGATTGTTACTACATAGCCATGAGATGGTAGCTCCAACGCTAAAGCCGATAAGTCCAATATGTGCGTAACGATTGGAAAGGCTATGAATGAGTTCCTCAATTTGCTTTTTTCCACCATCAAATCCAATGTGGTTCATAAAATATTGGTATGCTTTTTCTTCATTATTATAATGAAATGCCTGTTGTAATTTTAGAAGATTCGGGCAAAATACATCTATTTGAGATGAAGTGAAGTGGTCAATTACATGATGCATATGATCATTTACACCATATATTTCATGTGAAACAACGAGAGCTAATTTTTTCTTCATCATTACAAAATTTCTCTTTGAAACTTGTATTCTTTCTCTACAAGGCAAATACGCAAGTGGAAGTTTTCATACCATTGCTCACGGCCTCTTTTTTTCGCTTCTTTATGTAAGGCGTTCTTTTTCCAATTTTCAATTGCTTCAAGTGATTCCCAATAAGAGATTGTAATGCCGAGGCCCGAATTATCTCGTGCACTTTCTACACCTAAAAATCCAGGTTGCTGTTTCGCAAGTTCCTCCATTGTTTCGGCAACGGTACTATAATCTGTTGTATCATTTGATAAATTAGAAGTGAATATAACTGCATAATAAGGTTTGTTTTTTTCTAAATCAGATTTCATTGTCTTTCCTCCTTAATGTATAGTACGAATAATTCATCCATAGTTTGTATTTTAGCAGGTCACAAAAAGAAAAGAAGTAGAAAATTCTAATTTTTTCATCCCATGTAAAATAGAAGATAGAAGAAATTTATAATAAATAATCTAAAGAAAGAAAAACGCCACTTCAAAAAATTGAAGTGGCGTTTCTTATATTTCCTCTAAGCTATTAACTGGAACAGTTAATTCGCGACCTGGATTTTTTACTTCATATATGCGGGCGGTTTCGTTGCTTTCGTCGACGTGTTGAATCATAACAGGCATGCCTTGAAAACTGACATTGGCATGTTCCGCTGACACAGAAAGCTCTTTTGCACGTTGAATATTCATTTATATTCCTCCCATCATTATTATCTTTGCTAAAAAAGAGGAATAATATACCATTTCGAGACATTCTTAAAGTTTTTGTATTATTTGTAATGTTTCTTTAATAAATGAAGTGAAGATGGAATCAGGATAGGACTGTACGATTTCATATGCTTCTGTTACTTCTTCAAGAGCTCTTTTTTTATCATTAAGTTTGACATAACAAAGAGCACGATATGCCCCAGCTGTTGTAAGCCGTGCGTGATCAAGTGGATGGTTTATATAATCTGGTATGATAGCACGTTGTAATGTTTTTAAAGCTTCTTCGTATTGTTTTAAACCATACAAAGCTTTTCCTTTTTCAAGATAATACGATCCATCATCTTGAAAAATTCGCTCATCTTTTAGTTTTTCTCGAAATTGTTCTACATGTTCTAATGCAATAGTATATTCATGAGTAATTGTGTTGTAGTAGTAAGCTTTTAAAAGATTAATAACCGCTGCAGATAAAGTATCTTCTGTAAAAATGGCAAATTGCTCTGATTTTTTTATGTAATGTAAATATTGTTCTTTATCAGCCGTTAGGACTTTTTGGTAAGATAAAATACGGTAAAATTCATCTGTTTTATAATACACTTGATGTTTTTTTGAAAATGCAAGTGCATCTAAAATGACACTTTCACATTGTTCGTAATTACCATATGCAAGAAAAATAATCGCCTCATATAAATATAACTCGATATGTATAATGAGATCCATTTCTAAATGTTTCTCTTCATAGTCATTTCGGATGCTAGCAATGAGTTGTAAACATTCAGCATACTTTTTACGTGTGAATATCGTAAAGGATAATTTTAATTTTGTTTCCGTACTTTCCCGGTATAACGTATATTTTTCAAAAATAGAAGTAGCCTTTTCCACGTAATGTTCAATATTGTAATCTTTCATTTTAGCCGCAGCTGTTACAAATTGTTTATATAAACGAGCGGTATTCAAAGTAGGAGGTAGCTCTTTTTGAACGATAGGTAGTAAGATCTCATATACTTCATCGTACTTATTTGCTTTTATTAGTTGTTCCATTTGTTGAATGAGTTCTATCGTTTCCACATCATCATCTTCTAGTAAAAAACTCGTTTCGCATCCAAGTTTTTCAGCAATATATTGTAATGTTTTCATGGAAGGTGTAGCTTTTCCGTTTTCAATTTGGCTTAGCATACTTTTTGTCAGTTCTGAACCTGCTAAATCAGTTTGAGTAAGCTTTTTTTCTTTTCGTAACGTTTTAATTTTTGCACCGAGAGTAGCCATTATATGCTCCTTTATAATTTAAAAGTTAAACACAATTAAACTTTTTGTTGTAAAAATTGGAAAGTTGATTATATAATAAGTTTAACACAATTTAACTTTTAAGGGGAGAGTGTCATAATGGGGGATGTAAGTATAGGTCAACATGATTGGAAAATGAAGATTGCAACGAGAAATATTATTTTAATGATGATTGGAAAAATGACGTCCTTGTTAGGGGCGGGTATTTATACGTTTGCAATGGGGTTATACGTATTAAAGACAACTGGTTCAGGAATGGGGTTTGCAACTACTCTTATTTGCGGATCAATACCAAGAATGATCTGTGGCCCAATTGCAGGTGCTGTAGCTGACCGCGTCAATCGAAAATGGCTTGTCATTGGCACAGATTTATTAAGTAGTTTAACGATGCTTATTATGTTTATTCTTGCAACTACTTTTGGGCCATCACTACTGTTTATTTATGTATCAGCGGCATTATTATCAATTTGTGCAAGTTTTTATTCTGTAGCATTAACTTCGTCTATTCCTAATTTAGTAGATGAGGAGCGTATTCAAAAAGCGAGTGCTTTGAACCAGACTGCAGCATCATTATCGAATATTTTAGCACCAATTATTGGCGGAGTTGTATTTGGTTTCTTTTCAATTAAGTCGTTCTTTCTGTTAAATAGTATTACATTCTTTTTAGCGGTAATTGTACAATTATTTATCGTATTTGATTTATATAAAAAAGAAATGGTTGAAAGTAAAGAGCATTTCTTGATGAGTATAAAAGAAGGTTTTTCATATATAAAAAGACAGCATGAAATATATGGTTTAATGAAAATAGGGCTATGGGTAAACTTTTTTGCAAGTGCACTGTTCGTTTCACTACCATTTATTATTATTCAAAACCTGCATTTATCCTCGAAGCAACTCGGTGTTGTAGAGGGAATGTTAGCAGTCGGGATGCTAATTGGTGCGATTGCATTATCAGTACGTAAAGAAGTGAATAATCCGTTTCGCTCTGTTTATATTGGGCTGTTTTTATTTGCGGGTTTAAGTTTATGTACAGTCTTCCCATTGTTAGTTACCATTCCGAAAGTAGTAAGTTTTATGTACTATATTGCTTTTATGATTTTAACGGGTATATCAATGATGGCTGTAAATATCCCGATGCAAGTACATTTGCAAAAGACGACAGATCCAAGTTATTTAGGCCGCGTTTTCGGTTTGCTTGAAACAATTGCTACTGCCATTGCACCGCTTGGTATGATTGTATATGGATTATTATTAGATATGTTACCGACTAGCATTGTTATGATGACAATAGGCGGAGGATTATTGTTAGTTGTTTTAGTTGGAGTGAAGAAGCATGTAGCAAAAAAGCAAGTGGATGTGTCAGCCTAAAAGAAAATTTGACTTAATGATAAAAAATGACCAAATTAGTATTTTAGTTTTTGAAACTCTTTTTCATGTATGTTACAGTAAAGTGAGCAGACAAAGAAAAGGAGAAAACATCATGAAAAAAATAAGTTTTGTTATGCTTTTTCTGTTAGTTGTAATGGCTGGATGTAGCAATTATGACACGTATATTGAAACAGGTATGCAATCATTGAAAGATGAAAAATATAGTGATGCAACAATGTGGTTCGAAAAAGCAGAAAAAGAGAAATCAGGAAATGAAGCGAAATCATATAAAGAAATTGCCGAGATAATGGATCACGGAGCAACAGCATTAAAAGACGGTAAGTATTTAGAAGCGAAAGATATTGCAAATGAAGTGTTACAAAAGAAAAAAGATGATGAACTTGAAAAAGCTGTAAAATCAAATGCAGAGAATATGCTTCAAAAAGCAAAAGATGTGGAAGAGAAAGTAAATGAAAGAGTGGCAAAGCGGAGAAAAGTAGAAGAAGAAGGAATCGATAAACTTATTAAAGCTGTCGATAGTATAGATGAAGTGAAAGAAAAAGAGAAAAAAGTTTCAGAAGCATTAGATAAGGCTGAAGAGGCACAAGCAAAAATTGAGGCGAAGAAAAATAAATAGAGTTTTAGTTTAAGAGGCTGTCGTGTATAACGACAGCCTTTTAATTTTTGGCTGCGAAAGAAATGATGTTATGTAGTAAAAAAGAAATGATTTTAGAATTCCATCTGTCCTCATGATGAATCGTATAAATGTTACGCTGAAATTCAAATCTTGGAATTGGTATATAGCATAGCTCATTTCGCTGTATTTCTTGTTCAATAGCAAGTTTAGAAATAAAAGCGACGCCATTCCCGTATTTTAAAATTTGTTTCATCGTTTCTAATGAATCTAGTTCAATTTCAGATTGGAATGTGATGTTATGTGCTAGTGTCCATTGTGTAAGTAAATCTCTCGTTGTAGATGGATTACGATGCAATAATATACGTTCTTTTTCGATATCTTGTAATGATACATTTGTCTTTTTAGCGAAATGATGTTCTTTGGAAAAAGCGAGAACAAGTGTATCAGGCATTACATTCGTTTGTTTTAAAAGTGGTTCATCAAATGGTGCAGCAGAAATTACTCCGAGATCAATTTCATGATTTTGTAGCATGATTCGAATTTCAGGAGCTGGTTTTACCATGAGTGTTATTTTTATATTAGGAAATTCGCATTGAAATTGGTGAACAACTTCTGGTAAAAGATAAGTCGCTGGTACATAACTAGCACCGATTGTTATAGCACCTTTATGAAAATCTTTAAACTCTTGTGTGACCCGCCTAGCTTCTTTCATAAGTGCATCTATTTTACAAGCATAATGATGCAATGCCTCGCCAGCCTCTGTTAAGAAATACCTTCCGGAACGTAATTCAAATAAAGACACACCGAGTTCCTCTTCTAAGCTTTTTATATGAAATGTAATAGTAGGTTGTTTCACGCCAAGTTTTTCTGCAACAATCGTAAGCTTTTTGTATTTCTTAATAAGCACTACAATTTCTAATTTTAAGATATTCATTATGAATTGCCCGCCTTTTTTATTTTAACTATAGAAAAAATCTATAGAAATAAATAGTTTATTAGAAGTTTTTTAATTTAATCTTTACAGTACATTAACATTCAGTATAAATCCTCCATATAGAATGAAAGCAGGTTAAGAATGAGGGGAGAGAGGTGAAACAATGGATATTAAAATTCACGGATTAGAAAAGACATTTGGACAAACACAGGCGTTAAAACCACTGCAAATTGTCATGAAACAAGGGGAATTTACCACACTTTTAGGACCTTCTGGATGCGGAAAAACGACTTTACTTAGAATGATTGCAGGGCTTGAAGAGCCGGATAAAGGTGAAATATATTTTGGAGATAAGTGTATGTATTCTGGTGCGAAAAAAATAAAAACATCTCCTCATGAACGGAATATCGGTATGGTATTTCAAGATTTTGCTTTATGGCCGCATATGACTGTGTTTGAAAATGTTGCATTTGGATTAAGGGCTACAAAGCAAACGAATCATTTACGAGAAAAGGTAGAAGATGCGATAAAACGAGTTCGTTTACAAGGTATGGAGAAAAGATATCCACACGAACTTTCTGGTGGACAGCAGCAACGTGTTGCATTTGCTAGAGCAATTGTAACAAAACCTCATTTTATTTTGTTTGATGAACCGCTTAGTGCACTCGATGCAATTTTGCGTGAAGAAATGCGCTTAGAGCTTATGGATATCGTTCATTCTATTGGCTTAACGGCATTGTATGTAACGCATGATCAAACGGAAGCTATGTCAATGTCAGATCAAATTATTGTCATGAAACAAGGAGAAGTATTACAAAAAGGAACGCCAGAAGATATTTATGTGAAGCCGTCTCATGAATTTGTTGCAAAGTTTGTTGGTAAGGCAAATTGGCTTGTAGAGAATAAACAAATGGTTCGTCCAGAGCACGTGAACTGGGCAAAAAATGAAGTGTGCGATACGTATACAGGTGAAATTCAGCACGTTACATATGTAGGAGAACGTTATGAAGTGAAAGTAAACATGGGGACACTCGGTGTATGGACAGCTTATC
Source organism: Bacillus cereus group sp. N24 (assembly GCF_016483345.1). Taxonomy (NCBI): domain Bacteria; kingdom Bacillati; phylum Bacillota; class Bacilli; order Caryophanales; family Bacillaceae; genus Bacillus; species Bacillus cereus group sp. N24. The sequence continues at coordinate 110,829 of NZ_JAEHCA010000003.1, read as the reverse complement.
ACAATAGTAAGCTAAGCGTCGGTAAACCGGTATCGTTATATGTACCAAAAAAATGTATTCATCATATAGGGGGAGAGTCGTATGAAGAAATTCAGTTCGCTTAAGTCTTTATTTGTATGTACTTTACTATTTTCAGCTGTAGTAACAGGTTGTAGTTCAAAGACAGGTAGTGCAGATGCAAAAAATAAAAATTCTAATGAAAAGAAAATTGTTGTATATAGTGCAGGACCGAAAGGATTAGCAGAAAAAATTCAAAAGGACTTTGAAAAGAAAACCGGTATAAAAGTGGAAATGTTTCAAGGAACAACAGGTAAGATTTTAGCGAGAATGGAAGCTGAAAAGAAAAATCCAGTCGTTGACGTTGTCGTACTCGCTTCTTTACCAGCGATGGAAGGACTAAAGAAAGATGGTCAAACGTTACCTTATAAAGAAGCGAAACAAGCTGATAAGCTACGTTCTGAATGGTCAGATGATAAAGGACATTATTTCGGATATAGTGCTTCCGCATTAGGAATTGTGTACAACACAAAAAATGTGAAAACAGCACCTGAAGATTGGAGCGATATAACGAAAGGAGAATGGAAAGGAAAAGTGAATCTTCCAGATCCAGCACTTTCAGGTTCAGCTTTAGACTTTGTAACAGGATATGTGAAAAAGAATGGACAAGATGGATGGAAATTATTTGAACAACTTAAGAAAAATGAAGGTACAGTAGCGGGGGCAAACCAAGAAGCGTTAGACCCAGTTGTAACAGGTGCGAAAGATATGGTAATTGCGGGTGTTGATTATATGACGTACAGTGCAAAAGCTAAGGGTGAACCGGTTGATATCGTATATCCAAAAAGCGGAACAGTTATTAGTCCACGTGCAGCAGGCATTATGAAGGGTAGTAAAAATGTAGAAGGTGCAAAAGAGTTTATTGATTATTTATTATCAGATGATGTACAAAAACAAGTTTCTAAAGCGTATTTATTGCCAGGTAGAAAAGATATAAAAGCTGAAAATAGACCGAATGTAGAAGAGATTCCAGTATTACATATTGACTGGAAAACAGTTGAGAAAGAACAAGATGCAATAGGAAAACAATTTAAGAAAGTATTTCAATAAGATGGTGATTACATGGTAAATCGATTCGTGTCAGTAAGACAAGTTGGAATGACAGTAGCGTTGTTACTTGTGGCGATGTTAATCGTCATTCCGCTTTTTCTCATTTTATTTTCTAGTGTATATGAAAATAGCAGTTGGAATTTTTTAAAGCCTTTTGAAGTCATGCAGAGTGGCGGATTAGCTGGGATTTTTCTGAATTCGATGCTGCTAGGTGTACTCGTTGTAATAGGAGCTACAATATTTGCATTTCCATTGGCGTTCATTATGAGTAAAACAGATGTAGGAAAGTATAGTAAGTTAGATATTGTTTTTATGATTCCATTTATGACCCCGCCTTATATCGGATCGATGGGATGGATTTTGTTCATGCAACCTAACGGCTATTTTGAACAATTTTTTCCGATGCTAAAGACGATTTCATCATCGTTTTTTAGTTTAGGAGGTATGGTCTTAATTATGAGTCTGCATTTATTCCCATTCCTTTATTTCATGTTGAAAAACACGTTACTTCAGATTGGGAGTAGTAAAGAAGAAGCGGCAGCAGTTCATGGTGGGAGCTTTTTCTATCGTTTACGAAAAATAATATTGCCGTTATTAGTATCAAGCTATGTCATGGGTGCTTTACTCATTTTCGTAAAGACGATTGCTGAATTTGGAACACCAGCTACATTTGGGCGTAGAATAGGATTCCACGTGTTAACATCAGAAATCCATAAATTTATTTCGAGTTGGCCGATTGATTTTAGTAGTGCAACAGCATTATCTTCTTTATTACTTAGTGCATGTATGCTCATTTGGTATATGCAAAATGTATTGAATCGAAAGTATTCATATGCAATGGTTAGTGGAAAAGGTGTGAAATCTAAAAGGTATACTTTGTCTATATTTGCGCGCGTTGTAGCATGGGTTTATGTGATTAGTTTGCTAATCGTATCAATTGGTATCCCATACTTTTCTATACTAATTGCTTCATTGTCGAAATTAAGAGGCGGTGGATTACATGTAAATAACTTTACAATAAGTCATTATGAAGCATTGTTTACAATGGGTTCTCCAGGATTAGAAGCTTTATGGAACAGTTTTCTTTTTTCGCTCGTAACAGCGGTTGTTGCTGTAATGATTGGAGTCTTTTTAGCACTTATGATTCGAAAGGGGAAGAAGTCTTCTGAAAAATGGCTTGATATGTGCGGTATGTTACCGAATATGGTACCAGGAATAGTGATGGTTGTAGGTCTTATTTTATTTTGGAATTCACCATATATGCCTATGTCCATTTACAATACACCTGTTATGGTTATCGTAACGTATGTTGTTCTTTTTTTACCTTATACAGTGCAGTATATAAAATCATCGCTCGGACAAATTGATGACTCTCTTGTGCAGGCAGGAAGTATTTTTTCCGGGAATTATATTTATATTTTTAGGAAAATAATATTGCCTCTTATTATTCCTGGCATTCTCGCTGGATGGGCGATGACATTTACGATTTCAATACGAGAGTTAGTAGCATCGCTTCTCGTATTACCTCCATCAGTAGAAACGTCAGCAACGTTTATTTTTGCTCAATTTGAACAGGGGGAAGTATCTATAGGAATGGCGATGGCAGTTGTTTCTGTTGGACTTACAACACTATGCTTATTACTTCTGCAACATATGGAGCAAAAAAGAAAAGGGGTCGCATGATGAGGGTAGAAGTATGGGGAGGAGCAGGAGAGTACGGTCGTTCCTGCTATTTTGTAAAAAATAAAGAGACAAAAATCGTATTTGATTGTGGTATTAATCGATCGTATGAAGATAGTTATCCAAAAATAGAAAGAGAAGTCGTTCCATTTTTAGAGGCGGTATTTTTATCGCATATTCATGAAGATCATACGATGGGTTTACCTTTATTAGCGAAGTATGGATATAAGAAAAAAATTTGGACAACTCGTTATACAAAGGAACAACTTCCAGCTTATTTTGAAAAATGGAGAAACTACAATCTTTCGCAAGGGTGGAATGTACCTTATAACGATCAAAATATAAAAGATTTAAATTATGTATGTATTGATGAGATTAGTAATCCAAATGAATGGATACAGATTACTCCTACATTGCGGTTTCAATGGGGGTATAGTGGGCATGTATTAGGAGCGGTTTGGTTTTTAGTGGATATGTGTAATACATACGTATTTTATTCTGGTGATTATTCCGCAGAATCTAATATACTACGAGCTAATTTACCTGAAAAGTTGCGAAGCAATATAAAAATTGCAATTGTAGATGCCGCTTACCATACTGATGATGTTTCGCAAAATGAAAGATTAGATGATCTATGTGCAGAAATTGAACGAGTTATGAAAAATAAAGGAATAGCATTACTACCGCTGCCGCAACTTGGTAGGGCGCAAGATATAGTATTGTATTTATATGAACGATATAAAGAATTTCCGCTTATAGTAGATAAAGAAATTTTGGCTGGATTTGAAGAGATGTTCCTATATAAAGATTGGATAAGAAATAATGAAGAACTTCAATGGGTTATGGAGAGTTTAAAAAGAAACATAATCGTTATGGATCATGACATTAGTATACAAAATAGTTACGGAATAGTTGTAATGAGTGATGCGAATATGCAAACGAAACGCGCACAGTTATACTATGAACAACTTCGGCATGAAGAACGGAATTCCATTATTTTTACAGGACATATTGCGAAAGAGAGTTTTGCAGAAAAAGTTATGAAAGAGCATGTAAGGAATACATGTAGGGTGAATCGAGTTCCGTATAAAGTTCATCAAAGTATGGGTGATGTTAAGGCCATGTTAAATATATTATTACCGGAACATACTTTGTTAGTGCACGCTCATAAAGAGGATACGGATCGATTACAACAAAAGCTAAGTACAGCAGGATATGAAAATATATATTCACTTGCAATGGAACGTATAGAAGTCATTTAAAATGTAAAGGGGATAGGTATATGAAAAAAGTATTTGTATTCGTAAGCATTTTCTTTTGTTGTTTCCTTTATAACGTGATGGAAGGGTTTGCTGCTAGTCCAATGAAACCTAGTTTTGAAGTGAAGTTATTATTAAAGCCAGAACAAGTATTAGGTTATAACAAAGAGATGAAGCAAGAGGTACTAGAACATTTCCAAGCTGGTACAAATGATGAAAGAATACAAGTGCAATTTTTAGATACGGCGAATAAAAGTTTAAGTAACGAAGGTTGGTTTGCGAGAATTCGAAAGAAAGAATTTAGTAAAGATTTTGAGCTAACATATAAAAAAAGATATCCTATTCAAAATGGTGTAATTCAAGATGCACTAGAAGTAGCTAAAAAAGAAGGATTTGATAGTAAAACTGATAGTTATGAGGCGGAAATAGATTGGGGATTTGGGAAGAAAACGTTAAGTATTTCAAATAAGAAAAGTTACAGTGCGAAAGGATATGGGGTACTTGATTTACCAAATGAACAAGCTTCTCAAAATATGTTAATAGAAAAGTTACCAGGGAAAATGAACAAATGGTTGTATACGAATTGGGGAGAAGAAATGTTAAGGGATTCTCACATTTACGGTCCTGTATTAATGAAACGATATACAGGTGAATTTGAAAATATAAAAACGAATATTGAAATTTGGCCATTAAGTAATACTGGGAAGATAGAAGATGACTTCGTAATAGAAGTGTCGTTTAAAACAAATGAGGAAAGTATTGCGACAAAACAAAGAGAATTATTAATGGCGAGTATAGAGAAAAAAGGATGGTTGTTACCGAAAGATAGTTTGAAGACAGAGCTTATTTTTCAGTAAATGAGAAAAAAGGAATCCATATTTCGTGGATTCCTTTTTCTAATATATGAGTATTAAGCTAAGTCAGCTGACACGAACATATCACTATTTTGAAGATTTTTAGAGCGTAAACTATAAGCAACTACCTTCTTTTTATGTTGTTTTACAACATCAACATGCTCCTCGTGACTATAAATATAAAATGTAAAATCCTTTTTGCCACGTTTTGCATTGATAATTAAAGGAGTGCCTTCATTGTGAGGCGGTGCATAATAGCGATCTAAAAATAAACCTTCATTAAAATCATGAATGATTTGAGACTTTTTTTCGTCTTCTACGCTCTTCCCATTAATAGTAACAGTCACATTCTCTTCTTCAAGTTGTGGATGTGTTTCGTACTTGCTAATAATGGATTCAATAACAGAGTTAGGAAGGCTAGAAACGATAATTTTAAATGCCCCAAATACAACTAACAGTACAATAAACCAAGTCGTCATAGTATATCATCCCCTTTATTCTATTTAATAATATAACTCATATGGTAATAGTACATATGGTGAAGTTTTGTATAATTTGTGAAAAATATGCCATTTTTACGAACGAAATATTAGAAAAATCAATTTTGTTACAAAAAGTTGAAATCGAAGTATTTTAAAAGAAAAAGGTTTATAATAAAAATATAACTAATAACCACATTACTAATTATAAGGAAGTGTAACTATGAGTACTGTAGCAATCGTGTATGGTATTATTCTTTCTACAATTATTGTTTTATTTTTCGTTGGAGTTTCACGTTATATTCATAAATGGAAAGAAGGCGTTGCGAAATTAAATCACATTGAAGAAGAACTTAGTGATTTAATGTTACATCATGGTAAGTAAAAGAGTTATTATTTAACTAAACAATGTGAAGGATATCACAAAACATGTTTTCCTAATGAAAGCATGTTTTTTTATTATGTGCTGAATAGGCACATATCATCTATTTTTTCCATACGATACATCGTTAAGTACAAAATGTTAGGAGCGGAAAAGAGGGATGATATGAGTACGTCAGGTTATGTTCCAGATAATAAAAATTTAAAGAAAAGCTCAGGAACTCCAAACCTTTTCTTTGATTCAAGAAAAAATGTCTTTTTTAAAAGGGATGAGAAAAACGTTGCATATGAAGTTACTTCAACGCAGTTACCAGCAATGATTGGAGGAGCATTTGTTGATTTATTTATGACGAAGGGACATATGCGAGAACCGCATTGGCATCCGAATGCATGGGAATTAGATGTTGTTGTATCAGGAGAAGCAGTTACATCCATTTTAAATCCTGAAACGAATCAATTGCAAAATTATCATGTAAAAGCGGGGCAAATTGTCTTTATTCCAATGGGATGGTGGCATTGGATCACAGCCATAACAGAAGAAGTACAATTACATTTGTTCTTCAATAACGATCAGTTTGAAACAGCAGAAGGATCAGACATACTTAGATTAACACCACCAGAAGTATTTCAAGCTGCATACGGTGTAAGTGCAGAGAAATTAGAGAAGGACCTTTCGCCAATTAAGGAGTCAGTTGTAATTGGTCCACCTAACTCCAAACGGCTAAAAGATGTTAAAGAAAGTGACGACTCAAATATAGTCGTTACGTTAAATGGACAAATAACTTCATGTGAAATAGAGTAACTCTTTCTTTTTTAGGAAGAGTTATTCTGTTTTGTATAATTTTGTAATTAAATTCGTTATAATAATTATATAGAAGGGAATGTATCTGGCATTAACGGGCAGTAAAACTCCCACCTTAAAATTCGGCTGGAGCGAAGATGTTAGGTGATAGTCGGGCTGCCCGTAAACGCCGATTGGTTCAACTAATAATCAGTGGGGGTATATTGTGAACATATTTAAGATTATAGGAATTGTTGCAGGAGTGATTCTAGTAGCTGTTATAGCTTTCTTTGTCATTATGAAGTACTATTTGTCAAAAGAAGATCCTGATTACGTATTAAAGTACATAAAAGAACATAAAGACGATGAAACATGTTCATTATTTATTAAAAGAAATGGAGAAGTATTAACTTCTATAAATGCCAATAAAAAATTACCATTGGCGAGTACGGCGAAAATCGTAATAGCAGTTGAATTTGCTAAGCAAGTATCAGAAGGGAAAATAAGTCGAGATGAACAAATTTCATTGCAGGAGCTAGAAAAATATTACGTTAAAAACACTGATGGTGGAGCGCATCCTAACTGGTTAGAAGATGCTAAAGCGAGAGAGTTAGTGAAAAATGGACAAATCGCTTTGGAAGAAGTCGCTAAAGGGATGATTCATTATAGTTCGAATGCAAATACAACATATTTGTTAGAAAAGCTTGGAATAGAAAGAGTAAATGAAAGTATAAAAGAGTTAGAGCTTACTAGTCATGACAAGTTCTCTTCGTATACTGCTTCACTATATATGAGAGGGTATGTAGAAAAAGAGCTTCATGAGCCAGAAAATCAATCTTTAGAAACGATACGTAACATGTCAAAGGATGAGTATAATAAACATGTGTTACAAATACATGAATGGATGAAAGATGAAGAAGAATGGAAAAAACGGGATATCCCATTAAAGGTAGATATGGAATTTCAGCGAATTTGGTCAGATCGATTAGTGGGTGCAAACGCTAAAGATTATATGAGTATAATGGGGAAAATAAATAGTAGAAATTATTTTCCAAAATCAATGCAAGATGAAATTGAGAATGTTTTTAACGGAACAGTTAAAAATAGTAAGTTTGAATACGCTGGACAAAAGGGTGGTTCTACCGCATTCGTATTGACAAAAAGTTTGTATACTACGGATAAAAACGGCAATAAGGTGGAAGTTGTAATTATGTTTAACGATATAGATGATCAAGTTGCATATCAAAAACTTAGAAATAACATAGATTATTTTATTCAAGATTTTATAACAAGTAAGGAATTTAGAAATAAATTATAATGAAATAATTTTATTATGTAAACAAAAGAGTGCTTTTTAAAAAGCACTCTTTTCTATAAATGATACAGGATTTTCTAATTATGCAATTGAATATAGATTGAAAATAAGAAAGGAAGTTGAAAAATGACGACAATATATTTCGTTCGCCATGCCCACTCAACATATACAAAAGAAGAATGTGAACGGCCTTTATCTGAAAAGGGACACTGTGATGCAGAAAATGTAACACGCTTATTAAAAGATGGGCATATTGATGTTGTGATCTCTAGCCCGTACAAAAGAGCAATTCAAACTGTACAAGGAATTGCGAATACATATAATGTATCGATACAAATAGAAGAAGATTTACGGGAAAGGTTATTAAGTTCAGAGCCAGTAGAAGATTTTAATGATGCCATTGAGAATGTGTGGGAAGATTGGACTTTTGCATATGAAGGCGGAGAATCAAATGATGTAGCACAAAAGCGTGCTATATTATGCATGCAAAATATATTGGAAAAATATAAAGGGAAGAATATTGTAATAGGTACTCATGGGAATATTATGGTGTTACTTATGAATTATTTTGATTCGAAATATGATTTTCAGTTTTGGAAAACAATTCAAATGCCTGACGTGTACAAATTAACTTTTGATAATAATCGTTTCATTTCTGCTGAAAGAATAGAGGAAGCAGGTCATTGGATAAATATTTTGTAAAAGTTTATCAAAAAAAGAGGAAAGAGAGAAGTTATTGTAGAAGTATGACTTTGTAACATAAAAAATATATGTTAAAGGAGGCTGTTTACATGTTTGAGAAAGAGAAAGAAGGGCTTATTGAAGTTCACAACGTATATGAAATTGCACCAGCAGATGGAACAATTATTGGTATGGCAACGGAAGAAGAAATGGAAATTGCTGCTGAGCTAGAGTTACAGTACTGTGCCCATTCTCGTTTGTTAGAAGCAAATATTCAGTTAGACGGTTCCTCCTATAAAGAGTTACTACAGGAGTTCCAGGAGTATGAAAGAAAATCGATGAACTTTTGGCGAGCACTACATAAACGTTTAGCTGTGCCATGGGCATGGGTACTACGTATTGATGTTGCGAATGGTCCTATATATGTAAGCAATGGGTATTCGTATTATGAAGAAATTGATGATGAAGAAGATTATGAATAGATAAGTAAGGAAGCAGCTTTAGTTGCTTCCTTTTTTTGTGTGTAATGAGTGAATAGCTTCAATGATAATATCTGGTCGATCATTTTCTATTCCGTGACTAGCATGTTCAGCTAGAATATATTGACTGTTTATAGAGAGGTGAAATTGTTCACGAATTAGTTTTTGCCACGTCGATTCAAGTTGTGTTGCTTCCTCTTTTGGCATGCCGCCCTCAATCATTTGAGTAATAGAATAATGAGGATCTCTACCGATAACGATTAATGGTATTTCTAATATTATATCTAGCTCTTTTATTGAACGAGCACAGTTTTTCCACTCGGATAGTTCAGAAACCGTCGCTTTATATAATGAGGGTGATGTAGAGAATTCTATATAATGTTTTGGTTTGTTGACGAGCATAGGTTTTTGTTCATTATAAAGTGTGTCGACATCCATTTTGGAGTACGTATTATATTTTTGAAGCCACATATCATCAGAATCAGTTTGATCAGAAATCGGTAAATGAAGTTCGTCTAATCGGTGTAAGTTCATGGAAGTAGAATCAACTAAAAGAATTGCTTGTAGCCTATCTTCATGTAACATCGCAAAATGTTGTGCACATAATCCTCCATAGGAATGACCGATTAGAATGATTGGCTCATGAATATATAGTTTGTCTAGTAACATATGTAGTTCTTTTGCTACTTGTATCGTAGTACGCGGATACATTCCCAACTCACTTTTTCCGTAACCTGGGCGATGGTATGAAACGACTGTAAAGTGCTCGGAAAGCTTTTTCATAATGGGAAGCCAATCATAAAAGGAGCAAGTCATTCCAGTTTGAATGACTATAGTTTGTTTACTACTTCCTTTTATATATACTTCTATATTTTGTCCCAATATCTCTACAAATTTATGAATAATAATTCCTCCTAAGTTTGAAATAATTTTTGGCAAGCAAAAACGATACACCAAGCACCTATACCGAGTAGGACAGATGTACTAAGTGCAAATGAATTTTTTAAACTAATATAGACGATAAATAGTAGTAGTGCTGATGCAGGAAATCCATATAATACACCTAAAGCAAATTGACTCAATTCTTGTTTGTTACCACCTTCGAAAGAAATCCAAAATAGACTAAGTAAACTGACAAGAGGAAGGGCAGCGATAAAGCCGCCTATCGTACTATAATGTTTAGCGACTTCAGTAATGATACCGATAATAAGTGCCGAAACGATAACTTTAACGAGGAAATGCATATTTTGCCTCCTTCGCTAATAAAGAAAAGGCTTTTTCAATTAATTGTTGTTCTTCTTTTGATAACTGTGATTCTAATATTTTTATCTTTTCTTTATCTAGTAAAGTATGCTTTTCTAATACTTCCATTCCTTCGGTTGTTAATGTAAGATTTACGACCCTTTCATCTTGTTTATTTCTCTCTTTAAGGAGGAAATCCTTTTGAATAAGGCGCTTTACGTGTTCAGATGCTGTGTTATGAGAGAGACTAAGCTCAGAAGCAACTTTTCCAATTGTTATATTTTTCTCACGGGAAACGATTTGTAAAATACGAATTGCTTGGTGGGAAAGGTTGTCCTCATATTCACATCGTAAGTGATAATAAATGCTCTCCCAATGTTGATTGATGTCTTTCATAATAATAAATCCCCCTATTTTTATATCGTATAATAAGATATATTCGTTAATACAGAAATAAAATCCTTTTATTTGGATAAAAAATATTGAAAAAGTTTATTTTTATTGAAATATAAGGTAATCTATGTGTAAAGGTATACATTTAGCAAGAGAGAGGATGATAGCTGTGAATACATTTAAATGGATTAGTCATGAACAGATGTATGTAGATGAAATACATGTTGAAAAATGTGGTCCTCTTTCAGTCGGCGTATACGGTGGAAATCAAGAAAGTGATGCATATGAAAGAGGAGATGCGGTGCTTGCTTGGTGGGATCCTGAATTACAATTTGAATTTGTTATGATTTTTGATACACATCATAAAACGAAAAATATCAATTATATAATAGAAGCAATTTCAGAAAGAAAAGAGAAACTAAAAGAATTATTTTCATACCCAATACATTTAGCTTTTCATCATACACATATGTACTTATTAGCCTTATTCACAGATGAGTTATTTATTGAAAAATGTGATCAAAATGATGAAGAACTTGCATGTTTAATTTGTTTGCGAAAAGGCGAGTTCTTATATTGGCTATCAGTTGGTGATTGTTTCGCATACTTATTCCATTCTGAGCAAACGAAGAATGGAAAAGGACGATTAAATAAACGGAAGAATTACGAATATATTGGCAGGAAAAATATTTTCGCAGCAAATACACCTTGTTTTACTTCAGGTGTGAGGGGATTAGAAAAAGGTACGAATCACATTGTAATGGCAACGGACGGTATTTTAGAGTGTGATAAACGAAGGTTTGATGATGATCAATCTTTAGTAGAAATATTACACGACGGAAATAGCTTACAGATTGAGCCGGTATTAACAAATGTACTGCAGTGGAAAGGTAGAGATTGTGCCACCATTATCGGATGGTCTATCGATACTGAAAATAGACAATGCGCTAATTCATAATAAAAAGGAGTTCAAGGTTTGTTGTCCTTGAACTCCTTTTTGTTAAGCAATATGAATATGATACGTTTTCAACCATTCATTTACTTGTAGCATATACTCCATAGCACTCCTCGCTTCAAAAGTGTTAATCTCTTTATTACTTTGATCAGCAATTGAAAGTAGAATGGAATGGTTAATGAGTGAGAAAATAGGATTGTTTTTATTACTACACATATCAAGTGTTAAATTACGAATCGTTTGTAAGTAGTGTGGGTCTTGTGAAGTTGGATAAGCGCTTTTTCTTCTATTTCGTATATCGTCAGGTAAAGCTGGTTTTAGTGCTCTACGTAAAATGCCTTTTTCAATATTATCAATACTTTTTATGTTGAAAGGAACGTTCCATAAATATTCAACTAATCTGTAATCGCAAAACGGTACACGAACTTCAAATCCTACAGCCATGCTCATACGGTCTTTACGATCAAGTAAGAACGGGAGAAATCTCGTTAAAAATAAATAAAACATTTGGCGTTGTTTCGCGGATTTTTTACTTTCCCCTTCAAGAGTAGGTACTTCAAGAACAGCTTCATGGAATCGTGTATGAATATAATGCTCAGGATTACATTGCTTTGATACGTCGTTTAATATTAGAGAAGATGTGTTTTTCCAGTTTGTTAACCACGGAAACTTATCTACATATAATAGTTCTTCTTGATGAAACCAAGGATACCCACCGAATACTTCATCGGCAGATTCCCCGGATAAAGCTACAGTTGCATCTTTTTTCATTTCGCAAAATAGTAAATATAGTGAAGTTTCCATTTCGCCTGCACTTGGTAAGTCTTTCGCATGAAGGGGAACGAATAAGTGATTTGCTAATTCTTCAGCATTCACAATAATGTCATGATGCGACGTCCCTACATGTTCAGAAACACGTTTTACCCAAGGAGCATCTAGACCAGTTCGAGCAAATGTCAGTTCGAAATCTTTCGCGCTATTTAAAAAGTCGATTGAATATGTGTGAAGTGTTTTGTGTTCCTCTGCAAATTCTTTCCCCGCAAGTGCAGTAATACCACTAGAATCTAATCCGCCTGATAACATACAAACGAGTGGAACATCGGCAATTAATTGTCTTTTTACTGTATCTTGTAAAATAGATAAAATATGAGAAGATGTATCTTCTATAGAGTCTGTATGGATCTTACTTTCTAAGTTCCAATACTTCGTAACTACTTTTTTATCACGTGTAAATGTTATAGAATGTCCAGCACGTACTTCTTGAATATGCTTAAACACACCACATCCTGGAGTTCGAAATAACCCTAATCCAAATATTTCATTTATTCCATCCGCATCAATTTCAGCAGGGACAGATGGATGCGCTAATAATGCTTTAATTTCAGAACCGAAAATAATACTGTCATTTCTTTCTGTATAAAAAAGTGGTTTTACACCTAAATGATCGCGCGCTAAAAATAATTGTTGTTTCTGATCATCCCATAAGGAGAAAGCGAAAATTCCATTTAAATGTTGTACGCAGTCTTCTTTCCATTCTAAATAAGCATGTAGTAACACTTCTGTATCTGAATGAGTTTCAAATGCATGTCCACATTTTTGAAGTTGTTCTCTCAGCTCACGGAAATTATAAATTTCTCCATTATAAGTAAGAGCATACGTATAATCACCAGCACGGAATGTTTTTGGTTGTGTCCCGCCTTCTGGATCAATTACAATTAATCGCCGGTGTGCAAAAGCCGCTCTAGGTGAAAACCAAAATCCTTCAGCATCCGGACCACGATGCTCAATGCTATTCGCCATCTTTTCTAAAACAACATGTTCATTGGAAAGGTCCTTCTTCCAATCTACCCAGCCTGTAATTCCACACATACACATCTCATCTCCTAATTTAAAATAATTAAAAGTAGATTAACAAAATAAAATGTACACTAAGTTAAAAAATGACTACATAAATAGTGTACTACATGAATTAAACTGTAGACTTGAGAAAATTTTCTTCAAATGCAAAGTTATATGAGACAATGGCTGAGGAAAAGTATTCCATTACATAAAAAAATAATAAAAAAGATGAGAGAAAACATTTTTCAGGACGTTATATAGGGTGTAAAAGCTTTTACAAAAAAATAAGGGGAATCGCTACATGAAATCAAATGAGAAAAATTTTATAAAAAGATTACAGCGGCAAAAAGAAGATGCCTTAGAATTTGTTGTTGATACATACTTACCACTTATAAAGGGGATCACGCATAAAGTTCTTCTTCCAGTTCAAAATGATGGATTGATGGAGGAATGCATAAATGATATATTTCTTTCCATTTGGAATAACGCAAATAAATTTCATGGAGAGCCGAGTGACTTTAAAAAATGGATTGCGGCGATTGCAAAGTTTAAAGCAATTGATTATTACCGAAAAGCGAATAAAAAAGTAGAAATCATTTCAGATGAGTTTCATATTAGTACCAAAAAATCGGCAGAAGACGAATTAATCGTTATGGAAGATAGGGAAGAATTATTGAATCTTATTAATCAATTGGAACCGTTAGATCAAAAAGTATTCATTATGAAATATCTTCTCGGTATGAAGACAGAAGAAATAGGAGACAAGTTAGGGTTAACTCGGGCAGCGATCGATAATCGCGTGTACCGTGGGAAAAAGAAACTACAACAAAATGCTACGAATATTAGTTTTGGAGGTAGTGCAATATGAAAGATATTTATGAACTATTAAATGATATTGATATAGATGAAAAAGAACTTGAGGAAATTGGGACTTCTGAAATTGAAAAAGAAAAAGTGAAGCGTAACTTAAAACAGTCGATACGTACGAAGAAAAAGATGAAAAGTTGGAAAAAAGGTGTTGCTGCAGCATCTATTTTAGTCGGCGTATCGGTTGCCATGCTTGGCATCGGATTTCCTACATACGCTGGAGGACTACCAATAGTAGGGGACATATTCCGATTTTTAGATAATGGTAGAACAGGGTTATATGAAAATTATAAAGCTGACGTAGAGAAGACGGCGGAGCTTCATAATAATTATAAACAATACGCTATAGTACTAAATATGATAAAAGAAAGCAATGGAATTAAGATAACGGTAAATGATGCGATTTTCGATGGGAAGACAGTATCAATAAACTATTCTATAGAAAGTAACAGAGATTTAGGCGAAAATCCAAGTACATTGGATTTTTTAACTATTAAAGGAGCAGGTGCCCAATCAGGAAGCAATGAAATTACTAAAGTCGCTGATAGAAAATATACAGGTTTAATAAAAACAAGCAGCGATCTAGTTAGTAGTAAAGAAACTACAGTGAACATTGAATGGAGTATAAAAAGTATAGACATTTTAGAAACAGAAGAAACGATAAAAGGGGATTGGAATTTTAATATTAATCTAAGAGGAATAGAAAATAAGGAGCAATTGATTAGAGGTAGTACAGAAAAAGATGGTGTAAAAGTAAATATGGAGAGAATGGAAATAACACCAATGTCGTTTATTTTATACTACAACCAAGAAGTATCTCAAGAAATAAGGGGTGTATGGGATGGAGTGGATATCGATTTAGAAGTGAGGGATGATTTAGGTAATCAGTATTCTGGGGAAGGAAATGGAGGCTCAGGTGAGGATTCTTATAATTTTAATTGGAGTAAAACATTCCAACAACTCAATGAGAATGCAACCAAGCTAATAATAACGCCTCACGTTAATTTAAGAATTCACACTCCTGAAAATTATGGTTCGGTAACAATAGTTGGAGGACAAGTAAAGGAGAGTTTCGTGTCTCGAAAACTGGGAGGCAATAAGGGTATTGTGTTAGATGATATTGTAATTGATTTAAAGAAATAAAAGAGAGACTGCCTAAAAACATTAGGCAGTCTCTTTTTCGTTAAAAACTAGTTACGAGTAAAGCATGCGGATGCTGCGTTTTATACTCATCTTTCCACGGAATGTTTAGTTGTTCCCACGATTCGCCGCTATCATTGGATTGAAAGACGCCATTGTTATTTAAAGTGTAAAACGTATGTGGTTCTGCTGGATTTGTCGCAAACATCGAAATGACTGTACCGATTGCAGACGGCAGTCCTTGCTGTACTTGCTCAAAAGGAGTATCTTTCGTTTTTCGATATATATAAGATTCATAAGGAATACGGTGATGAGCGAGATCGGCACTTGGCGCAGCAGAAACGAGAACAGTATCGCAATCAGCTGGATCGATAGCCATGCTGTATAAATAATGATGCTCAAGTCCTTCACTACATGAGATCCAGCTGTTTCCACTGTTATAACTTTCAAGATAGGCACGATCAGGTCCGCCCATAAATCCGTCACCACATGATGCATAAAGGCGATTGGGGGCTTCGGGGTGCATGAGTAATTGATGGGCGTCGATAGGAGCACCGAATTTTTTATCAATCCATGTATGCCCTTTATCGTTACTTTGAATAACAGCACCAGCTTCGATTGAAACGTGAATTGTATTTGGATTGTTTGGATCAACTGTGATCCAGCGTACGTGATGGGTAAAAGGTCTAGGCGGGAAAGCCCACGTATAAGAAGATAATAATGATTTCATATTTTTAAGTTCCGTCCACGTTTCACCACCGTTTTCTGAACGGAATAAAGCGCTCGGTTCAGTCCCTACATAAACGACTCCATATCTGTTAACTTGTTCATTAGGGCTTATCGTTATAGAAGTGATAGAGGAGTGTAAAATACCATCTTCTTTAGGGAAATCAAAGTAGCGATAGGAATCCCCAATTGGTCTCCACGAATCTCCGCCATTGTCGCTTAACCATAAACCTCGTCCAAATGTTCCGCAATATATACGATTTTGTTGGAACGGATCAACGGCAATACAGGTAGGTTGCATATTTTGCAAGTGACAAGTCGTTTCGTAGTTACCATCTTGTTCTTTCACTACAACAAGTTCACGCTCCATACAGAGAAATAAACGTTTCATTTTCGTAACCTCCTTAAAATTTCTTTCAATAGTAAACAATATGAAAATAAAAAAGAAGTAGTCTTGTTTTTATTTGAGAAAAAGGGATTGTTTAAAAAGTAGCGAAGTGTGTATACAGAGGAAGCGGGGTTTACGGGCGGTCAATCCGGGATAAAGATGGGGAGTTTGTTTCATACTAACATACAGATATGGCACTTAAAGGAGTATAAGTATGGGACATTCACATGATCACGGGTATTCTAAAAATAAAAAGGCGTTACTACTTGCATTCTTACTAACAACAAGCTTTATGGTTGCTGAAGTTATTGGCGGATTTGTAACAAATAGTTTAGCACTATTATCTGACGCGGGGCATATGTTAAGTGATGCAGTATCCTTGGCTTTAAGTTTACTTGCGTTTAAGCTTGGAGAAAAAGCAGCGACGACTGCAAAAACATACGGGTATAAGCGCGTCGAAATGTTAGCGGCATTATGTAACGGTGTCGTTCTTATCGTCATTTCTATATACATTTTTATTGAAGCAATTCGTCGTTTTAAAGAACCAGTTGAGATTGCTAGTAATGGGATGCTCATTATTGCTGTACTTGGTTTGCTTATTAATATTTTATCAGCTTGGATATTAATGAGAGGCGGAGATGTGAAAGGTAATTTGAACTTAAGAAGTGCTTTCTTACACGTACTAGGTGATCTATTAGGGTCAGTTGGAGCGATTATTGCTGCGTTACTTATTAAATTTTTCGGATGGAATGTTGCAGACGCAATTGCTAGTATTCTTGTGTCTATTTTAGTCATTATTAGTGGGTGGCGTGTAACACGTGATACAGTCCATATATTAATGGAAGGTGCACCGCAGCACATAGATATGGATGAGGTGAAAAATACATTATTAACGATTGCGATTGTAAAAGAAGTTCATGATTTGCACATATGGTCTGTCACATCGGATTTTCAAGTATTAACTTGCCACCTGATTATAAAAGGTAATGAAACGCAAAGTGTATTAAAAGAAGCTACGGATGTATTAAAGGAGAAGTTTCATGTAGAACATGTCACCATCCAAGTAGAAAAGGAAGGTGAGTTTTATCATAGCGAGACAACTTGCAAAGTATGAAAGAAAAAGGATCAGAAAAAGTGTCATAACATTTTTCGCAGGGCATACATATATATAATGTGGCCACAAATACTTTGTAAGGTAAATATTTCATAAGATTACTTTACTTATTAAGAATCATCTTTTATAATCAAAAGTGGTAATTGATAAGGATTATCATTTTCAATGATCGTAGAAAGGAGTTTTTTAAAAGATGAGTAGTCAACTCCGTTTTGCTGTTGAAAATCGTAAGAGGCATTTAATTGATGAGTTAATTGGAGCAGGGGTGTTTAAGATTCGCGACAGACAATTATACGAGCTATCTTTAGAGGAATTGGAAAAAGAGTACGAAGATATTGAAGATTACGCGAATATTCAGGCATAGTATATAGATTAGTAAAGAGGGAGCTGGTTACACTTTTGTGTAACCAGCTTTTCTTATTCTTTCATAGAAATCATTTTTTGTATTTCTTTCATGGGACGGAGCCAGTTTTGAGCCATCATTTGTTCCATTTGTTTTTCGTCCTGCTTTTGAAGTGCTTGAATGATAGAGTGATGTTCTTTAATAGATTGACTTGCAGGCACAAAGTTTTGGAAAAACAAATATTCAAGTCGTAAAACGTGAAGCTGCATATTTTCTAGAAAAGGTTCAATATATCGGTTTTTAGCAATAGAAGTAATTGTATTGTGAAATTGTATATCTAGTTTTAAAGCTTTTTTTGAATCTTTTTCATGTATAGATTGTTGAAAAGTATCATTTATCTCGGAAAGTAGTTTAATATCAGCATCTGTAACTTTTTGAAGTGCTTGTTTTCCTATAATTGAGTGAAGACCGGCCAGCGTCTCATAAATGATAGATACGTCTTCTAATTTAATAGGAGCAATTTTCGTTTTTTGACCGGGAATCATTTCTACTAGCCCAGAAAGCTCTAAAATTTGTAAAGCTTCTCTAACTGGTGTTCTGCTTACACCTAGTGCTTCCGCCAATTCCCCATCATTAATTTTTTCATCTGGTTGTAATACACCTTCTATAATCCAATCTTGTAGTTGGGTTAAAACGAGTGACTTTGCGGAAACTCTTCCAGGTTTTTTATAATTTTGAGGGATAGGCATAAATAATTCAATCCTTTCATTGTATGTTTTGTTTTTTTCTACTCATAAGTTTTAGCTTCGGTTTTCCTTCATCCGGCTTTTGGCTTAATATAAGCACCATTACAATGACACAAAAAGCACCTAATAACTGAAAAGATTGAAACGGTACGTGCAAAATAAGTACGGAAGAAATAATAGCTGCGAGCGGCTCTGTACAACCAAATAACGTTGTTTCTTTCGGCGTAAGGTATCTTATACTATCTAAGTACAAATAAAATGCTATGAGTGTCCCGAAAATGACTACAAATGTAATGAGCGGGAGGGTACTTAGTTTTACATACTTTATAGTGGATAATAAAATGAATTCGTTTGTGGAAACAAAGTGTAAAATCGTTACACCAATACCCCCAATAATCATACCCCAGCCAACGGTAACAGATGAAGACCACTTTTCTAACAATTTTTTTGAATACAAACTATAAAATGCAAGAGATAGTCCAGATAAAATGCCCCAAATGATAGCTGGTGTAGATACAGCTAAGTTATGCATAGACCCGTTTGTTAATAAGAGAAAAGTCCCTACTAATGAGAGTGTAATTGAAATATAATCAATTTTTGATGGACGAACGTTCCATTTGAAAAGTAAGTATACAGTGATAAATATAGGGGCTAAATATTGTAACAAAGTTGCAACAGCAGCGTTTCCTTCTTTAATAGAGGCGAAGTACGTATACTGTACAGCAAGCATGCCGAAAAGACCGAACAAAATCATTTTACTAGCGTCGGATTTTTGCTTCCAGATGGCAAAAATCTCTTTTTTTCTCGTTCCGAATGATGAAATAATGAGTAGAATAACCCCAGATATAAGCAAACGGATCGTAACTAACCATTCGGTTGAAACATTTTCATATTGAAAAAGTTGTTGCGCAGCTGTTCCGGACAAGCCCCATAAACAAGCACCGATTATGACCATTATAATTCCTTTTAATCGATTTGGATCCATAAGACATATAATCCTCCTTCCAAAAATATATATTGGATACAATATGCAATATATCACAAAAAAGAGCATCAATAAACTGAAACTTCTAATTAAATGAAAAGTTATTAATAATGGAGACGAATTTTTTTTTGTACGTGGTAAAATATTGTAGAGAGGGTGGTATTGAAATGCTAGCAGGATTTTTGGTTTGTTTATTTGTTGGATTACTTATCATTTTTTTAGGGTATCAAATACATGTGAAAAAGAGATTGTTTTTGTTTGCAGGATATCAAGAAGAAACGTTTGTTGGAGATAAAAATAAATTAGCGAAGCTTTCAGGAGTATTTTCCTATATAGTCGGAGTTGCTACTATACTATTACCGTTTGGCTTAGAAAAAATAGGTGATGTAGTTGGTGTCGTATATGCTACCTTAATTGTTTTGGGTACAATGGTGTTTCTTATGAAAGCAAATATGTTAAATAAGAGTGCTACAAAGTGAAAAAAGGCTCCATGCTACGGAAGCCTTTTTTCACTTTGTTATGAAGTATAAGTAAAAGCTGGAATAGGATCAACAAAGCTATTCCAATCTTGTTTCATTTCTTTTTCTGTTAATAGACAACTATCTAATGATTGTTCAATTAAAGAACGATCCATGTCAATTCCGATAAATACGAGTTCAGTTATTCGATCTCCATATTGTTCATCCCAGTTTTTCAATACTTCTGGTTCTTCTGTAATGATTTGATTTTTTTCAGCCTCAGGTAATGCCGCTATCCATTCACCAGCACCTTGAATTGTAATAGAGGAACCAGCTTGTGATAGAAGCCCTATCATAGTATTACGAGAGGCGAGCCAGAAAAATCCTTTCGCTCTTACAACATCTAATGGCCATTTTTCTAGCCAATTCATAAGGCGTTCAGGATGAAAAGGATATTTACGACGGTACACAAAGGAATGAATACCGTATTCTTCCGTTTCAGGTGTATGATGGTCACTATTTAATTCTTGCATCCAGCCAGCCGATTGACTGGCCTCTTCATAATTAAATGAATTTGTGTTTAAAACTTCTTGCAATGGTACTTTGCTAAATGAAGATTCAATAACCTTGGCGCTAGGATTTAATTTCTTTAGTAAATGATGGAGTTCTATCACATCTTCTTTTTCTAGTAGGTCTATCTTATTAAGAATAATTACATTTGCAAACTCAATTTGATCTATTAATAAATCAATAACTTCCCGAGTATCAGTTTCATCGATTGCCTGTTTTCGGTCTAGCAAACTTTCTCCATCTGCAAAATCATCCCAAAATCTATGTGCATCTACAACTGTAACCATCGTATCGAGGTGACAATTTTTCGTTAAATCAATGTTAAGAACTTCATCTGTATAAGTAAAGGTTTGGGCAACTGGAATAGGCTCACTTATACCAGAAGATTCAATAACTATATAGTCAATATCACCATTTTCAACAAGACGATTCACTTCTATCATTAAATCTTCTCGTAGTGTACAACAAATACAACCATTTTGAATTTCTACTAATTTTTCCTCTGTGCGTGAAAAACCACCTTTTTTTATAAGGGACGCATCAATGTTTACTTCGCTCATATCATTAACGATAACAGCTACTTTTAAGTTGTTTTTATTAGTCAAAATATGATGCAGTAAAGTGGTTTTTCCGGCTCCTAAAAAACCACTTAAAACGGTAATAGGTACTTTTTTCATAAAATAATTTCTCTCCTTTAAATCGTAATCATTACGTTTTATGATAATAGATAGAAAAGAAAAAATCAATGATAAATCATAATGATTACGATTTAAGGTTGGAATATACCATAAAAATTGTGCTGTATTAGGAATCATTTTGACAATCATCCGGCTTAAAGTGAAGGCGAGACAATGAATCTTTAATTGAATTTCAAAAGAATAAATTCTGCATATTTTTATGAAATATAATCATAATCGCAATGAAAAAAAAATAAAGATAAGAGTAATTTGGTTTGTTAAAAATATGTGTATAAGGAGATATGCAATGAACTGGGTTACTCATAAACCATCGTTTGACTTTGAAAAATTTAGTCCTATTATTCGGTCACAATCTGCGTGGAGTGGGCATTTAAATTTCGCATATGACTTAGTACGATTTGAAAAACCAGCAACTTTAGTTGAGTTAGGCACACATCTAGGTGCTTCCTTCTTCAGTTTTTGTCAGGGAGTAAAAGATGGTGGGTTAACTACAAAATGTTTTGCTGTAGATACTTGGGCTGGAGATGGGCATACAGGTCCATATGGAGAAGGGGTTTTTCAAATAGTAGAAAAAGTTGTGAGCGCTAACTACCTTAATATAGGAAAATTAATTCGGTCTACTTTTGATGATGCTATAGATCAGTTTCAAGATGAAACGATAAATCTTTTGCATATTGATGGCTACCATACGTATGAAGCTGTTTCTCATGATTATAAAACGTGGTTACCTAAAGTCGCCAAAAACGGTATTGTATTATTTCATGATATTGAAGTGAGAAGTGGTGATTTTGGCGTGTATAAGTTTTGGGATGAGATCAAGGCGAAGCACCCTCATTTTCAGTTTGGACATTCATATGGACTCGGAGTATTATTTCCGAAAGGGTGTAGTGATAAGTTTTCGGAGATACTTAAAAATAAAGAAGAAATACAAAATTTGTATAAATAAAAGTGGAGCATGCATCATTTTAATGATGTGTGCTTTTTTGGGGGAGAAAAATGGTAGTCCTTAAAAGGTGAAGATAATAGTAAAAAATCTTATTGTGGCAAATATTAAAAAAGTTATTCTTAGATTATTCTATCTAAATAAAAATGTAACATTTTTTATATTTTCCATTGCGAAAAGTAACATCTACTTTTACAATAGAAAAGGTGTCCAATATATTATACTGGAAAAATAAATCGAAATAATATGAAAATTTTGTTTTGTCTTCGCTAATTGTATACTACATACATGTAAGACGACATATATCATGTTATCGACTTGTAAGGAGAGAAAAAAATGAAAAGTGTAAGATTACCATCGATACCAGAAATTATCGTTCTTTTAATGCTATTTCTTGCTGTCGTCTTTTCCTTCCAAACGATTTTTGATCTCCCAATTCAATTAGCGCTGTTTATTTCATGGTTTTTAGTTATTGCGCTTGGATTAAGGTTAGGATTTCGTTATCAAGAATTGCAAGATGCAATTACAAAAGGAATTTCTAATGGATTAGAAGCAATTCTTATTTTAGTTGCAGTAGGGGCTTTAATTGGGACGTGGATTGCTGGTGGGGTTGTACCAACATTAATTTATTATGGATTAGAATTTATCCACCCAAGCATATTCTTACTGGCAACTTTAATTATTTGTTCCATAACTTCTATTGCGACCGGAACATCATGGGGAACAGTTGGAACAGCTGGTATAGCTATGATGGCGATTGGTGAAGGTCTTGGATTACCACTTCCGCTTGTTGCTGGTGCAGTTCTTTCGGGAGCTTATTTCGGAGATAAATTATCACCACTTTCTGATAGTACAGTTCTTGCAGCTTCTATGGCAAAAGTAGATGTTATTGCTCACGTTCGAGCTATGCTTGTATTAGACGTTCCAGCGTATATTATTACTAGTATTATGTTTACTGTAGCTGGCTGGATGTACGGCGGGGATAATGTAGATTTGAACCGAGTAGAGTTTTTAAAAGAAGCTTTATTAAAGCAATTTGATATTAAAATATGGATGCTTGTTCCAGCGGTCATTGTTATCGTTCTATTAGCAATGAAGAAACCGTCGATGCCAACAATTGCAATGGGAGCTTTAATCGGTGCAATTTGGGCAACTCTTTTCCAAGGGATGAACTTTGGGGAGGCAATTGGAACAGCTTATAATGGATTCTCAATTCAATCTGGTGTTGAGTTTGTCGATAAGTTATTAAACCGTGGTGGAATTAACGGTATGCTTGGCTCAGTAGCCGTTATTATATTTGGCTTAGGTTTTGGTGGATTACTTGAAAAGCTAGGTGTTCTTAAAGTAATCGTATCGAAATTTGAGAAGAAATTAAATTCTGCAGGTAATGTAACGTTGTCTACATTAATCGTTGCATTTTTAGCGAACGTATTTGGTTGTGCGATGTACGTATCACTTATTTTAACGCCGAAAATTATGGAAGATAGCTATGATAAACTAAAAATAGACCGTCGTGTATTAGCACGTAACTCAGAAGTAGGTGGAACGTTAACTTCAGGTATGGTTCCATGGTCGGATAATGGTATTTTTATGGCTGGTATTTTAGGGGTAGCAACGTTATCATATATTCCATTTATGTGGTTAAGTTTTGTATCGTTAATTTTAGCAGTTATTTACGGATATACAGGCAAGTTCATTTGGTATGTAGATGATGCGGATAAAGGAAAGCAAGCATCATAAATGAAAAATCACCTTCTACACATTGTAGAAGGTGATTTTTTTATTTTGTATTTTGAGCTATTGAGGTTATTTCATGCTCATATTTAGTGATTTTTTGTTGTATCTTTTTTAAGTTCTTTTCAGTATCTTGAATGTGCTGTAAAACATTTATCTTTTGTTGTTTCATTAATTCTAATCGTTGAAGGATAGTAGATTCTCCATCCATGGACCAGTCAATAAATTGTTTTATTTTTTGAATAGGCATACCAGTTTCTTTTAAACATAAAATCATCTCTAAATATTTGAGTGCTTCTTCGTTAAAAACTCGATCTCCTTTTTCATTTCTTTGAAGAAAAGGGAACAGTCCTTGTCGATCGTAATAATGTATTTGAGAAATAGTTAAGTGGTGCATTTTGGCGACTTGACCAATTGTATAATACATGCGATTCATCCTCTTGTTACCAGGGTATAATTCCGTTTTTATTTAATATTTTACCATTATAGTTTGTTGCACTTAATGCATATTTAATAATAATCTTAGCACTTTCATTGGTTGTATGGCCACCAGGTGCATTTCCATTAAGGTCGGTAGTTGTAAAACCAGGTGTTACCCCGAAAACTGCTGGACCGTTAGTACCAAATTCTTTGCTAAAAGCTAATGTTAAAGCGTTAATAGCTGTTTTTGAAGAATTATATCCTAAAGCATTAATTGGATGTGTTTCACCATTAGCGAACATTGTTTGTGAAGCCATGTCAGTTGTTACATTTATTATTTTGCTGTTGTTTGACTTCTTTAATGATGGTAAAAAGGCTTGCATCATTTGGAAAGTTCCAAAAAAGTTAATTTCAAATCCTTGACGTAAAGTTTCAATATTTAATTTGCTAGGTAGCGTATTGAAGTCTAGTGCTATACCTGCGTTATTGATTAGTAAATCTAAGTGATCAGTCGTTTCATACATTTTTTTCATTGCTTTTTGAATGGATTGTGAATTTGAAATATCTACTTGAACATAAGAAACGTTGGAAATATTTAAAGATTTCATAGCTTCTTGACCAAGTTGTTCATTGCGAGCACCTAAAAATACGTGATAGCCTTTCTCTGCTAATTGGCGAACGAGTTCATATCCAATTCCTTTATTTGCACCTGTTACAAAAGCGTATTTTTTCATATTGAATTCCTCCAGTATCTTTTTAGTAGGTCACAATGGAAAGGATACAGCCTAAACTTAAGTTTAGGTCAAGAGGAATTTTAAAAAATAAATATCAAATATTTATATATATGAGTGAGAATCCTTATCATTTGAAGGGAAGTCTGTTAATATAAGAAATGTAGGTATTAAATTTTCAAGGGGATGAAAAAATGGAGTACAGAATTGAAAGAGACACATTAGGAGAAATAAAAGTTCCGGCTGATAAATTATGGGCAGCGCAAACACAAAGAAGTAAAGAGAACTTCCCAATTGGAACAGAGCAAATGCCGCTTGAAATTGTAAAAGCATTTGCGATTTTAAAGAAAAGTGCGGCCCTTAGCAATCAAAAACTAGGGAAGTTATCAGAAGAGAAAGCAAAAGCAATTGTGGAAGCTGCTGATGAAGTGATTGAAGGGAAATGGAATGAGCATTTTCCACTTGTCGTATGGCAAACGGGTAGTGGTACACAATCTAACATGAATGTGAATGAAGTAATTGCAAACCGCGGGAATCAAATTTTGAAAGAAAAGGGATCTGACGTACATATTCATCCGAATGATGATGTGAACATGTCTCAAAGTTCAAACGATACATTTCCAACAGCGCTTCATGTAGCATGTGTAATTGCGGTAGAAAATCACGTATTACCAGCAATTACGAAGTTAAAAGAAACTTTAGCAGAAAAAGCAACTGCATTTGAACATATTATAAAAATCGGTCGTACACATTTACAAGATGCAACACCGTTAACTTTGGGACAAGAAATTAGTGGATGGCACCGTATGCTTGAAAAAACTGAGCGTATGATTGCTGAGAGCAATACATATATGAAAGAGTTAGCAATTGGTGGTACTGCAGTTGGAACGGGTATTAATGCTCATCCTAAATTTGGTGATATGGTATCTGAGGAAATTAGCCAATTTACAGGTAAGAACTTTATTTCTGCACCAAATAAGTTCCATGCATTAACGAGCCATGATGAAGTTGTATATACTCATGGTGCATTAAAGGCATTAGCGGCTGATTTAATGAAGATTGCTAACGATGTACGTTGGCTTGCAAGTGGTCCACGTAGTGGTCTTGGAGAAATTATTATTCCAGCAAATGAGCCAGGAAGCTCGATTATGCCAGGTAAAGTAAACCCAACACAAAGTGAGGCGTTAACAATGGTTGTGGCGCAAGTGATGGGAAATGATACAACAATCGGATTTGCTGCGAGCCAAGGGAATTTTGAGTTAAACGTATTTAAACCAGTTATTGCTTATAACTTCTTACAATCAGCGCACTTATTAGCGGATGCAATTGTTTCGTTTAATGATAATTGTGCAGTTGGTATTGAAGCGGATGAAGAAGTAATTAACGAAAACGTGAATCGTTCATTAATGCTTGTTACAGCATTAAACCCTCATATTGGGTATGAAAATGCAGCGAAAATTGCAAAACATGCTCATAAAGATGGTTTAACTTTAAAAGAGGCAGCATTGCAATCGGGATTATTAACAGAAGAGCAATTTGACGAAATTGTAGATCCGAAAAAAATGATCGCTCCAAAAGAATAATAGAAGAAGCCCAGATTCGAAATTTCGAATCTGGGCTTCTTTCTCACATATAAATTTTAATCCCTTTTTATGTTTTCTTCAACTGCACAACTGTAAGTTCTGAAATATTATTTGGTAGTGGTCGAATGGATTACTTTTATATGTGGGCAGTTCTCTTTTAAGAGTGAAATGAATTTTTCTTCGTCTTGTGGTACGAAAGTTTTCACGGCATCAAATAAATTGTAATCAATTTCTAATTGTTGTCGAGTCCATTTTTCTGAACGGAGTTTTTTGCCAGAGTATTTAATGTGACGAATGTCTTCAAATGGAATTTCAGTGCGCAGTATGAAACCGTGTTTTACAACAATTGATGATTTCGTTATATTATAGTGTGAAAAATAGAATGAAGAAAGATTCACGATATTTAACAGCATCATAAGAGTAAAAAAAATAGAATTTTCATTTTGGAAGAATAGTGAAATGAAAAAAATAATTATAAATAATATAATGAAAATGACGTGAAATGGATTTTTTTTTGCTTTAAATTTCAAGTAAGTCACCTCGATAAAAGTGTTCTTTAAATAAATTAAATCACAATATCTTAATGAAACGCGAAAATATGCAAGATTGCATATTTTTGGGGTTTGTTATTCGTGTAAAATTTTTTGATAGGATAAATGTAAATGAAGTTTTTTTATAGTGGAGTGGCATGAAGTGGCTTATAAGAATAGAAATGTAGCGCTAGTCATATTTAGTTGTATAATGATTATGAGTGGCTGTTCAAATAAAATGGTTGAGGATGGAAACCGAAAACATGTATTTATAGAGACAAGTAAAGTTTTAGTAGAGGTTGTTTACAAAAAATATAAAAGATGAAAGGGTGCTTCCATAAAAGGAAGCGCCTTTTTTGTAGTTAAAATGGAATATTTGATAGGGGGTAAATAGAGGGTTTGTTTCATTTCGGATATCACTTTAATTAAGTTATTACAGTTTCTCCATGGAATAATAATTTCATTATAGTTAGCGGTTATTCGAGGAATTTATAGATGATTTTATAAAAGTTTGCAAAATAGGTAAACGAAACATTGAAATGTCTGATTTCTGTATGTTAAGATGATGAAGTGGTAATAAACGTAATTGTAATTTGTTTGTTTTTAAATAAACATTTTGAAGGAGTGTTTAGTGTGAACGATATTTCAGAGAAGTTTTGGGATGCGTCGGTAGAGGAATTGAAAAAAGGGTATGTGTTTGATGAGGAAGCAGAGGAGTATATTTGTTTAGCATGTGGAGAAGCGTTTATTAAAGGAGTTATTTATCAACATAATCAAGTTTTGTATGAAGCAGAGAAGTTTGTCCAATTGCATATGCATAGTGAGCATACGTCTATGTTTGATTATTTATTAAATCTTGATAAGAAGTTTACTGGTTTAACCGATTTACAAAAGAAGATGGTTCAGTTTTTCCATATGGGACTGAATGATAAAGAAATTGTAAAAGAGATGGACGGCGGTAGCACATCGACGATTCGTAATCATCGTTTTACATTGCGAGAGAAGATGAAGCAAGCAAAAGTATTTTTAGCGTTAATGGAATTATCAGAAGAAAAATCGAAGGTACAAACGAAATTTGTACCAATTCATAGAACAGCAACGATGGTGGATGATCGATATAATATTACGGAAGAAGAAAATGATGAAGTATTAAAAACTCATTTTATAGATGGATTAGATGGGCCGCTTTCTAAATTTCCGAAGAAGCAAAAGCGTAAATTAATTATATTACGTCACTTAGTGAAAAAGTTTGATAGTAATCAAAAGTATTCCGAAAAAGAAGTGAATACAATTTTAGAAAATGTATATCCAGATTTCGTGACTTTAAGAAGATATTTGATTGAATATGGATTTTTAGATAGAACAGTAGATGGAAGTCAATATTGGGTGAAGTTATAATAATGCGGAAAGAAAATGAATAGAAGCAAATCATTATAACAACTATACAAAGAGATAGAGATGGAAAAAAGATTTTTAATAAAAGGAGAAATGTAATTTGAAACCACCTACAGATAACAATAAAGAAGGTGTGGAGTCACATAAGTTAGAAAGTGAGAGTAAACCGATTTGGAAATCGATGTCTATGTTTTTAGTACCGTTATTATTAAGTAATGTACTTCAATCAGTTGGACAATTATTTGGTATGGTCGTAGTAGGGAGATGGCTTGGTGTCAATGATTTAGCAGCTATATCAGCATTCTTTCCTTTATTTTTCCTACTCGTTTCATTCGTAATTGGAATTGGGTCGGGTAGTTCTATTTTAATTGGTCAGGCGTTTGGCGCTAAAAATGAAGATCGTTTAAAAGCTATCGTTGGTACGACACTTACATTTACGTTTATTATCGGAGTTGCATTGGCGATAATAGGCAGTATTTTTGCAATGGATATTATGCGTCTAATGGGAACGCCAGAAAATATAATTGAAATAAGTGTACATTATGCAAGAATTTTATTTATATCGATGCCAGTATTATTTTTATATTTTGCATACACAACATTTATGAGAGGGACAGGAGATTCTAAAACGCCATTTTACTTTTTAATTGTAAGTACAGCGCTAAATATGATCTTATTACCAATTCTTATTTTTGGCTGGTTAGGAGCTCCGAAATTAGATGTGTATGGAGCAGCATATGCTTCTGTTATATCGACAGTTATTACGTTTATTGTCATGCTAGTGTATTTAAAGAAGAAAAATCATCCACTACAACTAGATGGAACGGTAAGGAAATACCTTCGAATGGATGGTGAGTTATTAAAGCTATTGCTACGACTCGGTATTCCAGCGAGTATTAATATGATATTAGTTTCATTATCTGAAATTGCGGTAATCGCGTTTGTAAATCGTTATGGTTCGGATGCAACAGCTGCTTATGGCGTCGTGAATCAAGTTGCCAGTTATGTACAAATGCCAGCCGTTAGCCTTGGCATTACAGTCTCTATTTTTGCGGCACAATCAATTGGTGCAAATCAATTTGATCGATTGCAGAAAGTTGTAAAGGCTGGAATTATTATGAACTATGTTATCGGTGGTATGTTAATATCTCTTATTTACTTGTTCTCAAGAGACATTTTATCACTATTTTTAACGAGTCAAACTACAATTGATATTGCTCATAGTTTAGTTATGATTACATTATGGAGTTATTTAATTTTCGGTCATGCACAAATTATTAGTGCGACAATGCGAGCGAGTGGTACAGTATTATGGCCAACTGTTATTGGTGTTGTATCAATTTGGCTAGTTGAAGTACCAGTAGCATATTATCTTTCTTACCATACAAGCCTTGGAATTGAAGGGATATGGATTGGATACCCAGCAGCATTTATTGTTAGTCTCATATTACAGTATGCATATTATAAGCTTTCATGGCAGAAGAAACGAATTACACGATTAGTTAGTTAAATAGTGAAAATGTCCCTAAGTTATTTATACTTAGGGACATTTTTTTGAAGCGTATGTTTATCTCGCAAAAGCCTGATTGATGAGGGCTAATAATTAGTGGGGATGAAGAAAACCCCCACTGATTAAAGTATCACTTTATAAATAGCTTTTTAAAGTGATATCAAAATGTTGTCTAATAAGTTTTTTATCACTCATATAAAACTCCCACGCTTTTTCTGGTGCACCGATAATTTCAAAGGATTCTTCTGTAATATATAAAGCGCAATCATCTTCTAGTGCAATCCCCTCTATATTACCTTGGTGATTTTGTAAAAAGGAATGAAAAGCATTCATTCTATTTAATTGATTATAATGTGGGCAAAACCTTTTGTTAACAATCCCCCATCCGTTACTTTCTACATAACCAGAACCTTCATAATCTGATCGGATACTAGATGTGAACCAACACATAGCACCAGCACTATACCCTGCAATGAGTGTTCCTTGCTCGAGAGCCAATAGTAATTTCTCATCTAGTTTATGTTCTTTCCATTGTGTAAGCATTTCAACATAGTTTCCACCACCAAGGTAAATGAAATCGGCTGAATGAATCATCTCATCTATTTCATATTTAGAAGGTATATCGGTTATTGTACGTAAAATTTGTACATCACAATGGAATTGGTTTTCAAACGTGTCTAAAAATAATTTTATATAGCTTTCATCATCATGACTAGCTGTTGGAATGAATAATATTTTTGGGTACTGTTTATTTGTTAATTCTATAAGTCGTTCATTAATATGAAAGTGATTTAAATCTTGTAAATCACCACCACCAATGACAGCTAATTTCATAGTAAAGCACCACCTAATCATTTTTGTTATGTAAAAATTCGATAGAAGAGAGTTACATTCCTTCTCTAATGTAATGAATAAAGAGAAAATACAGTTTAAATATATTGGAATAGTAAAGGGAACGATGATTATATAGAGTGATGAATTAGAAACAGTTTATTGATATATAATATTGCATACTATTGTTTCAAAATATGGAAACAATATGGTTAAATGGATATAACGACTCATTAATTAATATTGAATTAGTGTATATATTTTATAAAGGCGTCGGAAATACTAGGGATTTTACAAACGTATTTTTCACTTTTTATAGGAACTTGTATTACAATATGGTAAAATTATATTAATATATTTATTCGGTATAGAATGAAAAAAGGAGCGTGAAAAAAGTGGATTTTCGATTTGAATTTACAACGAAGTTGAAAGAATACTTAGATGATGAGAAGGATGAAAAAGTAATAAAAGATGGACATAGAGATATAATTTTTCATTATTTATATGCATTAGAGAGTGAAATTGGCGTCGTTAAAAATCCTAACTTTACTTTTTTTGCATCAGGAAGACGTTCACATATAGTATTGGAGAACGTTGAATTTAAAACGGAAGTCAATGTGAAAAGTAATATAATTGAAATTACAAAAATAGTGGATAATGTAGCTATTCCGTTAGACACTATCGTAGCGAAAAATCGGGAATTATTTGCACTTGGGCGTAATGAGAAGTTTAGTGTACAAATATTAGAGCAGTATCTCTTTGATACATTTGGAGAGAAGTTAGGTTTACAATGAATGGATATTCATAATTAGTGGATAGCAGTTTATATCATTCGTGTTTGACCTTTCATTTAATTTGTACTACAATCTGTAGTGTGAAAGGAGCCATACTATGTTTACTCAAAATTATAAGTTAAATGAGCAAGGGTTAAATCACTTCTTTGGACCGCTTGAAGCGAAAATAATGGAGATTGTTTGGTCCACTGAAGGTATTACCATTAAAGAAGTACAGCAGAAATTAAGTGAAGAATCACCGGTGAATTTTAATACTGTTATGACAGTTATGAACAGGTTAGTAGAGAAACTACACTTAGAAAAACAGACTGTGAGAAGAAGTGGCATATATCATGCAGTACAAACAAAAGAAGAATTTTTATCCAATCAAACGAAGAAAATGACGCAGGAATTAATGGGGGAATTTGGAGATTTAGTTGTAAATCATATGTTAGATGAGTTAGAGCAGGCTGATCCGACTTTACTAAAAAAATTAGAAGATAAATTGAGTCAGTTAAAAAAAGAGGATCGATAAAATGAAATGGCAAATGCGTAAAATCGTATTGTTAGCAGTAATTGTTAGTACTCTCTTTTTTTGTATGTTAACGTATTACGTTACATATCCATTTCTTTTTCAAAATAAGGCGTTCTTTCTTTCAAAGTTTTGCTTGTTTCAGTTAGAAAAACATATGAAAGAACTATCGTTGATTCGTATCATAATAGCTGGATTATTATTACTTACTGTACTGATAGTGTGCAAAAGAGTTTGGCGGCAATTTTTCTATAGTAAAAAATTACAAAAAGTACTTGTACCTTTTATTAGAAAAGGAAAACAAATATATATATTACCGACCGAGGAAATTGCAGCATTTACAATTGGATTATTTCGTCCGAAAGTTGTCATGTCAGAAGGGATACTTCACACGTTTTCAGAGGAAGAAATTGATGCGATTGTTTTTCATGAAGAATATCATCAAAACAATCGGGATCCACTAAAATTATTTTGTTTTACGTTATTAGCAGAAGGAATGTTGTACATCCCGATACTAAAAGGGCTGCTACAGCGATACCATACGTATCAAGAGTTAGCAGCAGATAAATATGCGATGCAAAAAATGAAATCCTCATTCGAGTTAGGTAGCGCGTTATTAAAATTAATTAAAATAAAGACAATGGAAAATCGATGTGTGACAGCTTCATTTGCAAAAACAGCAATAAATTTACGAATTGAGCAAGTGTTAAATGAAAAAGTTGTGAAGCTTACTATCCCATTACATACAAATTCGGTATATGTAACACTAGGTTTATTCTGTATGTCGATTGTACTTATTGTCGGAGAGTGCATATAGCCTCTTTTTTTAAAAAATAACACTACTAGGTGTAGTGTTTTTGGGGGGAATAAAATGAACGCAGCAGATTTAACAATTTGGCTTGTAGCTGGGGCGGGAGTATTGTCATTTATATCGCCATGCTCTTTACCTCTATATCCATCTTATTTATCTTATATTACAGGTGTTTCTATTCAAGATTTAAAAGAGAATCGTGGGATTATGCAAAAATCAGCGATTATACATACCGTATTTTTTATGATTGGATTTTCGGTTATATTTTATGCGTTAGGTTTGTCGGTAAGCTGGATTGGAATAACATTCTCATCTAACCAAAAATTGATTCAACAAATTGGTGGGGTTTTTATTGTTTTGATGGGGTTATTTATGACTGGATTGTTTCAGCCTAAGTGGCTTATGGCAGAGAAAAAGGTGCAGTATAGAAGTAAATCGACTGGATATCTTCGTTCGATTTTAGTCGGTATGACATATGCAGCGGGATGGACGCCATGTGTTGGGCCGATATTTTCAGCTGTACTCATGCTTGGTGCGACGAATCCTGAAGGGGCACTTCTTTATATTACAGCGTATACGCTTGGATTTGCAGTTCCATTTTTCGTGATGGCATTCTTTATCGGAAAGGTAAAGTGGATTGTTACATATGCCAATGTCATGATGAAAATTGGCGGCGGAATGATGATTGTAACAGGTGTTTTATTGTATACAAATCAAATGACGAAAATTACAGCGTTCTTTATTCGCCTATTTGGTGGATTTACAGGATTTTAAAAAATGAGGAGGAAGAAAAGTGAAGAAACTAATTGCTATTATATTAGTAGGAGCACTCGTTTGGGCGGGTGTTAACTTTTATAATTCAAAGAAAGAAGAAAAGGAAAGAAAAGCGAAACAAGCGGAGTTAAAAGAGAAAGAAGTATTACCACAAATAGGATTTAAAGCACCAAATATAACATTAAAAGGATTAGATGGAAAGTTGTATTCGCTAAATGATGCGAAGGGAAAACCATATATTATTAATTTTTGGGCATCGTGGTGTGGACCATGTGAAATGGAGGCACCTGACTTAGTTCGTTTTTATGACAAATATAAAAAGGATATTGAAATCTTTGCAGTAAATGCAACTGTTAGTGACCCAGTACAAGAAGCAACTGCATTTGCGGATCGCTATGGATTTGAGTTTCCAGTTCTTCTAGATATGGATGGAGTAGCTGGATTAGATTATAAAGTATTTTCTTTACCAACGACATTTTTTGTTAATAAAGATGGAATTATAGTAGATCATGTACGAGGGGTATTACCTCCAGATCAATTAGAAAAGAAATTTCAAAAATTAATTGAGGGTTAAGAGGGGATTTTGCAGTGATGGAGTGGATCATGAGGTTACAACCCGTATCTCTTATAATTGGAAGTCTATTTGGATTTATGCTGATGAAACGAAAGATGAAGCATCAAAATGTACCGTATGAAAAAATGATGGATGCTGTAACAAATGCGTTTCTTATTATCGTATTTGTATGGAAATTTGCACCGGCAATTTTAAATCCAGTATGGGCTTTTAGGTCGCCATTGCAAGCATTACTAGCTGTAGGAAGCATGCAGCACATTTTAATAGGGGGCATAATTGCGAGTGCATATATTGTTTGGAAAAGTAAAAAGGAGCAATTTTCGCTTCGTATTTTACTTGATGCATTGCCTTTTGCATTGTGCGTGAGTAGTATCTTTTATTTTCTATTTCATCGAGAAGTAGGTGCACAAACGACACTACCATGGGGAATGAAAATATATGAATCTAAATTTTTATATCATCCAATTTTCGTATACGAGATCATCCTCGCCCTTTGTGTAATGGGTTTGTTATGGATGAAAAATGAAAGATTAGGAACTGGAAAAAATATAAGTGTTTTTCTAATTTGTGAGGGGACTGCTCATATTGTTATTTCGCTTATTAGTGAACAAAATTCGGTTCTATTTGGCCTGTCAATACAGCAAATACTTAGTTTTTGTGTTATTAGTTTAGGCATTTTGTTCATGCCGAAAAAATAAAAATAGCCATGTACGGAGAGTATCCGTGCGTGGCTATTTTTATTTTATATATTAAAAAATCGGCGGGGTAACAGAAAATAAGACAATTGCATTTTTCTCGAATTGATTTACCCATTTATGCTTTAAATAAGCAGGTATTTTTACACTATCACCAGTTTCTAATGTGTACTCTTCTTCATTTAAATACAATGTAATTGTTCCGTCTAATACAAATGCTAATTCTTCACCTTTATGTTCTAGAATATTATCTGATGAAGAAGTATTTGGGGGAACAGTCATAATTGCTGTTGCTAAATTACCTGTGAAATCAGGCGATAGCATTTCATATGATAAATTATCGATAATCATTTTTTTTCGTTTATGAGAGCGCACGATTAAATCGTCTGTATTTGTTTCTTCAAGTAGAAAACTAAATGTTGGAACATCCAGTGCCTTTGCGAGTACCTTTAACGTTTGAATGGAAGGGTTAGCAGAACCACGCTCAATTTGACTTAACATAGATGGTGTAATTTCAGCCATATTTGCTAGTTGTTTACTAGTTAAACCTTTTTCTTTTCTTTGCTTTTCAATCTTTTTACCAATATCTATATTTTCCATAAAACATTCTCCTTAATGATTATTAAATTATATTTAAATAAATTAAATTAAAATTAACTGAAATGAATAATTTATGTTAAACTATATTAAAATTAATTTAATTATAATTTATTGTATAGCAAGCTACAAGGATATGAGGAGGAAACGGAATGAAGGAAATAGAGGTATTAAAAGCAGAGTATCCATTAGTTAACAAGCTTATTGCAACAGAAGAAGTATTTTGGATAAACCCGAATATAGAAAAGTATGAAACAGCAATAACAGCTTCACCACTTAATGAAGAAGATGTAAAAGACGCGGAAGAGAGATTAAAGCGTTTTGCACCATATATTGCGAAAGTTTTTCCTGAAACGAAAGAAACGAATGGTATTATAGAATCACCTTTAGTAAAAATACCAGCTATGAAACAATCTTTAGAGAAAAAATACGGGCAACCTATACTAGGAGAATTATTATTAAAATGTGATAGTCATCTTCCAATATCAGGTTCAATTAAAGCTAGGGGCGGTATTTATGAAGTGTTAAAACATGCTGAGAAATTAGCACTCCAGCATGGAATGTTAACAGAGGAAGATAATTATTCTATTTTAGATAGTGATACATGTAGAGAGTTTTTTGCAAAATACTCAATTGCGGTAGGTTCTACAGGTAATTTAGGGCTAAGCATTGGGATTATGAGTGCGAAACTAGGTTTTAACGTAACTGTTCATATGTCAGCAGACGCAAAAGAATGGAAAAAAGATTTATTAAGAAGTAAAGGTGTAAATGTTATTGAATATGAAGCTGATTATAGTAAAGCAGTAGAAGAGGGGCGTGAGCAAGCAGATGCAGATCCTAGCTGTTATTTTGTAGATGATGAAAACTCACATGATTTATTTTTAGGATACGCAGTAGCAGCATCTCGTTTACAAAAGCAATTAGAAGAGTTAGAGATTATAGTAGATGAAGAACATCCTGTATTCGTTTATCTTCCGTGTGGAGTAGGTGGGGGACCTGGCGGGGTAGCATTTGGTTTAAAGTTATTGTATAAAGACAACGTCCATTGTTTCTTTGCAGAGCCAACACATTCTCCATGTATGTTACTCGGGTTAATGACAGGACTTCATGATAAAATCGCCGTTCAAGATATCGGGATTGATAATATAACAGACGCGGACGGACTAGCAGTAGGAAGACCGTCTGGATTTGTCGGTAAAACGATGGAACCATTTTTGAGTGGAAATTACACAGTAAGTGATGAAGAGTTATATAGACTATTAAAAGAACTAGCTGATACGGAAAATATTAATTTAGAGCCTTCTGCATTAGCTGGTATGGTTGGGCCAGTGAATGTATGTAAAGAAGATGAGTATTTACAAAAGCAACAGTTAACAGAGACGGTGAAAAAAGGTACTCATATTGTGTGGGGAACTGGTGGGAGCATGGTTCCAGAAGATGTGATGAATGGGTATTATAAGAAAGGTTTGGAATTAACAATATAAGAAAAATGAGGCTAGTTGTAGCCTCATTTTTTCATGTACATAAAAATCTTTGTTATTTTCACAATAGTTCTTTATAGTATAGATATGAAGGATTACTAATATCGAATAAATATAACAAAACAGCTTTATTTTACATAATAAGAGGATGTGTGTATACGATGTCATTACAGACTAAATATATAGCGGGTATTTCGCTTGGGGTTATGGGAATAGGCTTTGCTGCTTCTATCCCTTTTCAAGGAACGATAGCTGGAGAGATTATACAAGGGGGATTTGAAGCTGGATTAGTTGGCGGACTTGCGGATTGGTTCGCGGTTACAGCATTATTTCGTCATCCGATGGGAATCCCAATTCCGCATACAGCTTTGTTACCTAAAAACCGTAAACGAGTAACGAAAGGGCTCATTCATACGCTAGAAAATGAGTGGCTGACGAAAGAGAGTATTACGAATAAAGTAAAAGAAATGCAGTTAGCGCAAATGGTGCTACAAATTGCTGAGAGAGAAATGCAGTCTGATGCTGTGAAAAAGGGAATTGTAACGATTGCTGAGAAAGCGATTGTTTCAATAGATACAGAAAAGTTAGCTGTTATTATTGAAAAAGAACTTAAAACATATTTGCATACAATTAATACGAGTAACATCTTACAAGTGCTTGTTGATCAATTAGTTGTGCAAGAATATGATGAAAAGACACTTGATTACATATTAGTAAAAGTGAAAGATTGGACAGCGCAAGATGAAGCTCGTTACCAGCTTGGAAGCTTAGGAATGAAGGCGATGGAAAATATAAAAGTAGATGGATTTTTGCAGTTTACTTTGAAATCGTTTATGAATATTGTAGATGAAGATAAAATTGGAGGCATTTTGCAGAAGTTTATCATTAGTAATATTAACAGCTTACAAGATGCTGATAATATCACAAGACAACTTATATTAGCGAAGATTCGTCAAGAAATTATAAATGTGAAAGAAAATGAAGCTTTACTACAGGAATTAGAAAATTGGAAAGAAAAGTGGATTGCGAATTGGGATGCTACTGACAAAATAAAAGAGATGCTGGAGCAAGTACAACAAAGAGCAGTTACCTTTGTAAACAAAGAAGAATTTGCTGATACATATGTTATTCCATTTTTACAAACGCAAATGAATAAAATAAAAGAAGACGAAGTGACGGTTCAAAAAATAGAAGATTGGTTACAAAAGCAAGTTGTCACACTTGTTGAAAAGAATCATTCGAAAATTGGAAAACTTGTACAAGAAAACCTTGATAAACTAGACGATAAAAAATTAATTGAAATGATCGAAAATAACGTCGGTAAAGATTTGCAGTGGATCCGAGTGAACGGGGCTGTTTGCGGATTTATGATTGGCTTAATTTTAGAAGGAATTAAAGCGATTATATGAGAAAAACCTTCCACATTTGTGGAAGGTTTTTCTTATTTTTCGATAACGTTCATATTCAAATTATAAGCTTTCTCAATATTTAATTTGTACGTTCCATTTCCAGTTTTAATCGAATTTTTATACCAATGTTCTCGGTCGATTAATTCTGGATTTTCTTCTGAAGTATTATTTTCTTTTTTCGTTAAATCTTCAACTTGTTCCCAAGGTGTGTTTCCATGTGTTTCTTTTTGATTTGTTACTGCTGTTAAAGATACATCACTCTCTTTTGCAAGATGGACAGACACTCTTGAGCTTTCTTGTACAAACCAATTATTTTGTAATTGACCTGGATAAAGAGATAGTTCGTTATTTGAAGCACGGATTTCCACATTTTTATTTTGCGGAAGAACAAGCGTTGGTTTCACCTGTGGTGCTGAATTAAAGAACGTATGCTGAACAGGTAATGATTTTAATGTGATATGCATCGTTTCTCCAGCCGTTTGAACGGAAAGGAAATCATCTCGTTTTAAATTGAGTTTTTCATTTGCTTTCGTCGTCATTTCATAAGTTCCCAAAAGATGAATTTGATTTGTATTATTTCCCTCTATCGTTAGAGGCTGATGTCCTGCATCTACTACGATTTTTTTGATAGATTCAGGTATATCAAATTGTCCGTCTGGAATATTACTCGTTTGCCTCGTTGTGTTAATAGAATGACGAACTTCTTCTAGTAATCCAGTTGATAATAAACAGTAAAAAGCAATTCCGACACTTCCTAAAACGCCGATAAAGAAAATACTAAAAATATCATATTTAATAAAAGATTGCTCTTTTTTAGAGAATAGAAGGTATAGTAAAACTTCAGCTCCAAGTATGATAAGTAAAACTGGCCACCATGCTGTTAAGGAATCTAATACCTCAGTACCTTTTATAACTGAAAATAGTAAGAAGCAACCTAATGCAATAATAGAAAGCCCCATTGAAAATGTTCCAACGCGCCATGTTCTCATTCTTTCGTACCACCTTTGTTTTCTTTATTTCCAAGTAACAATTTAAAGCCGCCACCAATTAAGAGGAGTGCAACGATAGATGTTTGGAAATAGCGATAATATAGTTCGCTAAGATGAATGTTAAATATAGTTGCGAAGTAATCATTCAAAATAGGAAGGACTGTTTGATCTAATAAATAATAACCACCTAGTGTAATTAACCCAATACCGATCCATCTTTGATGATTGATAAAATAATCAATGATAGGCTCGTCATTTACACGTTCTTTTCCGTATTTTGCAGTTTGCTGTAAAGCGTCAAAAAAGCTATAGAACCAAATGATGGGTACTAAAAATAAAAACGCTGAAAGTCTTAATAAGTCGAGTAAATATATGGAAAGTAAAAAGGCTGCCATAAGCTGAAGACCACGGCGCTGTAGGCCTAAATACATATGTCCTGCTCCAGGAAACATTGCTAAAATGGAAGCGAATGTTTTATTTTTCTTTCCTTGTTCTCGATGCTCTTCAAACTCTTCGAAAATAGTACGGTCATCTAGTTGCTCTCCGCGTTCTTTTTTCTGGAGTTGCTGAACAACATCGAAGAAATTATAAATCCATAAAACAGGTAACGTTACGAGAAAGATAAGGAAACTTTCTTGAGATGTTAAAAGGGCAACGAAAATGATCATACTTCCAATTCCTGTACAAGCTACTAAAAATGTAAGTCCACGTTGCATAAGTCCTAATTGGAAATGACCAAGTCCAGGGATGATGGATAGGAGAATGATATAAAATCGCTCGCTCTCTTTAGAGGACTCTGTAAATTCTCCGGTAGCTTGTTTTTTCGATTGATTAATAATCGTAATAACTAAATCTAATAAATTGATGGCCCATAACACGACAAGTAAAAATAGAGAAAGAAAAGCAATATCACGTGCTCCTAATGCTATTGTACAAAATGCTGCAAAGATAAATAGAAATACAGCCCCTCCGCCATATAAAATAAACCGTCCAAACTTCTTTAAATATAAATGTCCAAGCCCAGGAATTAGCCCTAATACAAGTGCTAAAAAGGGATTTTTATTCATGCTTTGAACCTCCGTCCTTTTTTGATGTGTCTACCGATTTGTTTACAATTTGTTGTGAGATAGAAGACTCGTTATGTTTTGAAGATTTCTCGAAATTTGATGTCGCTGTAAAAATATATTGGAATAAACCACTTACCATAAAAATAATTGTAGCCGCAGTCGCAATTATGTAGTGAATAATCGTGCGTTTTAGTGAGTTTGTTTTTATATATTCATTAGACTGTAGTGTTTCAAAATTAATTTGCGTCATAACTTCGTTCGTAAATGAATCATCATTTATCATTGGAAGGTTTTCATGTTGTTCATCAATACTTTCCATATAAAGTGCTAAACAATGATCACATTCATAAAGATGTTCTTCCATAGATTCACGTTCATTGCTTTCTATAAAATCTAATGTATAATTGCGCCAATCTTCTTTTGAATAATGCATCATAGAAACTCTTCCTCCTTCCAATGTTTTTTAATCCATTTTCTTGCCCGATACAGTTTCATTTCGACTGTTTTCACTTCGATGTTTTCCTGCAAAGCAATTTCTTGATAACTTTTTTCTTCTAAATAATGCGAGAGAACGACATCACGGTAATTTTCAGGAAGTTCTCTTAGTTTTTGAGCAATGAGTAATTTTTGCTCTTTCGTCAATAGTAAAGCTTCAATGTTATGAGAGGATTTTATATTTTCCTCAGTTTCTTTACATAAGGAGAGTTCTTCGTGTTCTCTAGCTTTCTTCCTTTTATAATCAATAGCGTGATTGGTGGCAATACGCGCCATCCACGTTTTTAATCCGCGAAATTGATAATTTGGGAGAGAGGCGTGAATTTTTACGAATACTTCTTGTGTAACATCTTTCGCATCTTCTTCATGTCTTAAAATAGAAAAGATAACTTGAAAAATATAATGACGATACGTTTGTACAAGGATACGAAAAGCATGTTCGCTTCCTTGCTGTGCTTTTTCAATTAATTGTTTTTCCTCAATGGGTCTCTCCCTCCTTTTTGACGCATTCTATTATATAGACGTAAGAAATGACTGGTCACCCTACACATGTTGTAAAAAAAGAATAATATATTTTTAGAAAGGAGGCTATATGAAAAAAGGTGTGAAAAAATGGTAAAAAGGAGTATATAATGAGCAAGTGGGAAATGTTACGGGAAGAAAGGATGTGAATGTTAGTAGAGGAAGATCCATACTAACAAACATGAAAATAAAAATATTAATAGCAGATGATAATTCTTTTATTAGAGAAGGCATGAAAATTATTTTAAATACATATGAAGAATTCGAAGTGGTAGATACAGTAAATGATGGGAAAGAAGCAGTGGACTATTGCAAAAAGAACGACGTTGATATCGCTCTTTTAGATGTTCGTATGCCAAACATGAATGGGGTAGAGGCGACGAAATTCATTTGTGAAGAGACGAAAACGAAACCGCTAATTTTAACAACGTTCGATGATGATGAATATATTTTGGACGCAGTAAAAAATGGAGCGAAAGGTTATTTATTAAAAAATAATGATCCAGAGCGTATTCGTGATGCAATAAAAGGAGTATATAACGGTCAAACTGTTATGCAAGATGTAGTGCTTGATAAAATTAAGTGCAATTTAATGGAAAGCAAAGAGGACGAATGTAAAATAGATACAAGTCTTTTTACAGAAAGAGAGCTTAGTATTATCGCATTAATTGCGAAAGGTTTCTCGAATAAAGAAATTTCAAAGCAGCTTTTCATATCAGAGGGAACAATCGCAAATTATATTACATCGGTTTTAGGGAAAACTGGACTAGAACATCGCACACAAATTGCGATTTATTACTTAACAGGGAAAGTAGATTAATGATATGGAATTTTGGTTAATTGTAAGTAAATTAATTGTTTTTATATATATTGTGTTTAGTTACATTTATTTAAATGTCGCGAACTTACCATGGATTATATTTACTTTGCTTTTATATCTTTCTGTAAACGTACTGATTTCTATATTTAAAAAAGATACGTACAAAAACATATTAACTTCTGTGTCAATTGGCGTAGTTAT
This sequence comes from Bacillus cereus group sp. N24, assembly GCF_016483345.1. Lineage (NCBI taxonomy): Bacteria > Bacillati > Bacillota > Bacilli > Caryophanales > Bacillaceae > Bacillus > Bacillus cereus group sp. N24. The sequence goes on along the minus strand of NZ_JAEHCA010000003.1, from coordinate 67,932 downwards.
GTTATTTACATGGAAGATTCATCCGTTTTTTATTTTGTTTTTACCTTTGAATGTATACGAAGTGACATTTCATTATATAGAGAAGAAATGGCAACTTTTTATCATTATGATGATACCTATTATTATTACAGATGAAAATATTCGAATGACGTATGGATTAATTGTTGCATTTTCTTTTCTCGTTTTAACTATGGCAGATCGATATATATCGCGTGTAGTAAAGCTTGAATCACAAAATGATAAGATGCGAAAAGATATGCAGCGGCTGACGAAAAGCTTACATGAAAATAAAGAGTACATAAAGCAATCAGAATACACATTTAAGTTAGAAGAGAGAAACCGGCTCTCACAAGAAATTCATGATAAAATTGGCCACTCGATGACGGGTGCACTAATTCAAATGGAAGCAGCAAAGAGGTTAATGGAAATAGATAAAGAAAAATCTGCCGAGTTATTACAAAATGCAATTCACATTTCAAAAGATGGAATTGAAAGTATTCGCATTACATTAAAAAATATGAAGCCACCAACTGAGCAAATTGGTATCCATCGTATGAAATTATTCATAGAGGAATTTGCCGGTAAGCATGATGTAAATATTCCTTTCGTATATAAAGGTAACTTAGATATGATTTCTCCTATTCAGTGGAAAATTATCGGTGAAAATGTTACAGAGACACTTACAAACGCAATGAAATATGCTGATGCGACAGTCATTTCCATAGATATTTATGTACTTAACAAGATGGTGAAAGTACAAGTGAAGGATAACGGAAAAGGTGCAGCTCTCGTTAAGAAAGGTCTCGGAATTATGGGGATGGAGGAGCGAACGGCATCAGTAAACGGAAAAATTATTGTAGATGGGACAAGTGGTTTTTCAGTAACAATGTTGCTGCCGATATAAAAGAATGGGACGAAGATGAATCATCTCATATGAAAAAAGTGAATAATCTCATGTGAAAAGAATGAACTTCTGCACTGAGCAGGTTCATTTTTTTTGTTTATAATAAATAGCAGAGAAACCGAAATAGGGGTGAAATGATGAATACATTAGAAATTAAAAATTTAACGAAAAAATTTGGTGATTTCATCGCAGTTGATAATATGTCTTTATCTATTAAAGAAGGAGAGATATTTGGATTTTTAGGATCAAATGGTGCTGGTAAAAGTACAACGATAAATATGATTGCTGGGTTGTTAAGAAGTAATGAAGGTGAAATTAGCATATTAGGAAAAAATATAAAGAAGCATAATCGGTTTGCGAAGATGAATATTGGTATCGTTCCGCAAGATATTGCAATTTATGAAGAGTTAACTGCCTATGAAAATGTGAAATTCTTTGCTGGACTTTACGGGTTAAGAGGAGCTGAATTAAAAGCGAGAGTAGAGGAAGCACTTCAATTTGTGGGGCTTAGTGATAAACATAAAAATTACCCGAAAAACTTTTCTGGCGGGATGAAACGAAGACTGAATATCGCTTGTGCGATCGCTCATAGACCGAAGTTAATTATTATGGATGAGCCGACAGTTGGAATTGATCCACAGTCAAGAAACTATATTCTCCAGTCTGTTCGAAAATTAAATGAAATGGGAAGTACCATTATTTACACGAGCCACTACATGGAAGAAGTAGAAGAGATTTGTACGAAAATAGCAATTGTAGATCACGGTAAAGTGATTGCAGAAGGAACGAAAGAACAGTTAAAAGCAATTATTACCGACACGAAAGATATTTGGATTGAAGTAAAGTCGGTAGAAAAATTAGATGTAGAGCAGTTAAAAGAGATAAACGGTGTGAAAGCTGTTCAAATTGAAGAGAACGTAATTAAAGTAAACTCGGATGCAGGATTAAACAATTTAAATAAAATTATTCAGCATTTCATTAATCATGACATTGAAATCCGTTCGTTAGAGGAACAGGCTCCAAACTTAGAAACAGTATTCCTTACGTTGACTGGAAGAAACTTACGAGATAAATAAAAGGTAAATGAAGAAAAGGTAAAGGGAGGTTCATCAATTGAACATCTTCAATATTGCAGTTATGCATATTAAAAGAGATTTCAGGGACGTAAGAACTTTAGTTTTTATGTTAGCATTTCCTATTGTGCTTATGCTTGTGCTAGGGACAGCGTTAACGAATGCATTTAATAGTGATAGTCAATCGATTAAGGATATACAAGTGCTATATAAAGATGAAGCGAGTAGCACATTTTCTCAATCGTTTGAAGCATTTACGAAAGAAGTCGATAAATCGGGTATTCATTTTAAAAAAGCTTCTGAAGGTATAGATGGGAAAGAGGCAGTGAAGCAAAATAAATATGCTGCTTATGTAGAATTAAATAAAGATGGTGCAAAGTTTTACGGAAGTGACAAAAGTAGTATTGAGGGAAGTATTGTGGAAGGTATGCTTACAACATTTGTTGATAAGTACAATGTAGCAACCGAAGTGGCAAAAGTAGATCCTAGTAAGGTGAGCGCAGTTATTTCAAATGGGAATCATAATGATTATATAAAAGAAACATCTTTACAAGCTGCGAAAAAGCCAGGTTCTATGGATTACTATGCGGTTGTAATGACGACGATGATCGCACTATATGCTGGGATGGGAGCGAGTTCTTTAATTCGAGGAGAACGAATACGTAAAACAGGAGATCGTCTCATTGCTGCGCCTATAAGTAAGGCTGAAATATTCATTGGAAAAGTACTTGGTAGCCTAGTAGCAAACGCCCTTTGCGTATTACTTGTCATGTTATTTAGCAAATTTGTATTTCAAGCGAATTGGGGCGACCATCTTGGAATTATATTTATTATTTTGTTAACACAAGTCTTTCTAGCAATTAGCTTCGGTTTAGGGATCGGGTATATTACGAAAACAGCTGAATCATCGAGAGCAATTATTCTTGTTGTTATACAGTTAGCTTCTATTTTTGGTGGTGCATACTTCGTAGTAGAAGAAAATTTCGTTACGAACTTATCACCATTAACGTGGGCAAACACAGCTGTCATGAAAATTATTTATGCAAACGATGTAGGAGCGGCACTGCCGGTAATATGTTTAAATCTTGGGATTTCAGCACTCTTTTTATTAATTGCAATTATTGCATTACGTAGACGGGAGGGGCTATAGTATGAAAGATATTTTATGGCTCATACAAAAAACACTATCTGTCCTTTTGAAAAATAAAAAAGGATTATTCATTATTATTAGTTTGCCGATAATCGGAACGCTCATCTCTTTTTCGATATACGGAAATGCGGGGCAAGGTACGTTAAATATCGGGATTGTAAATAAAGAAAATGAGCCGATAGCAAATGATACGATAAAGTTTTTAGAAGGGTTAAATCATGTGAAAGTGAGTAAGGTTAAGGAGTCGGAAGTAGAAGATAAACTCACTTCCAAAAAACTTGATGGAGTTATTACATTACATTCTGGTTTTTCAAAAAGTGTTCGAGAAGGGAAACCTAATCATATCGAGATTGCATCGATTAAAGGTGATCAAGTAACAGCATTTATAAAATCATATTTATATAACTATATTGATAATGTAGCAGCTATTAGTAAAGTAGCAGGAACAGATCAAAGTACATTTGATACTATGTACGCAGGGTATCAAAAAAGTTCATTTAAAATGAAAACTGAGACGCTAGAAGATACTTCGAAAAATAAAGATATGACAAACCAAACGATGGGTTACCTTATTATGTTTATGCTGTTTTCAGCAGTGAACTTATCAGGATTTATTTTAAAAGAAAAAGAGAATAGAACGTACTTTAGATTATTATCAACACCAATTGATGGAAAGAAATTTATATTGTCCAACGTCGCGGTAAATATGATGATACTAACATTGCAAATTGTCATTGCAGTATTATTTATGACGAATGTTTTTCATACAAATATTAATATGCCTGTCATAGTAATGATTGGTGTGCTTATGATATTCGCTTTAATTGCAATTGGTTTATCATTAGTCATTGTGTCTTTTTCAAAAAGTTCGGCTGCTTCAAATGCAATGCAAAATCTAGTGATAGTACCAACATGTTTGCTTGCTGGATGTTATTTTCCATATGACATTATGCCAAAAGCGGTACAAAAAGTAGCTGATTTCCTACCGCAGCGCTGGTTACTAGATACGATAGCAAAACTACAGCAAGGTATTCCATTCTCTGAGTTGTATTTGAATATTTTAATCTTATTCGCCTTTGCAATAGCATTTTTCTTAATTGCGATTTATAAGTTTGGAAGAAATAATGATGCGAGGAATTTTGTTTAATGTGAAATGGGTGTGACGTTAAGTCGCATCCTTTTTTTGTATGAAGCATGAAATCTAAACTTGAATGACAAAATAGAAGGGTGGAAAGAAAATGATCGGAAGGAAATCAAAATGATTAAAAAAATATTACGAGTTACTTCTATTATTATTGCTATTTTCGTTTTTATTTTAATTTGGATGCATATCGATGTTACCCTCGGTAGGAAAATGGAAGCTGGGAAAAACATGCCGACAGAGTATGCACCTCATTATAGTGACTTTCAATTATATGTAGAAGGAAAGTCTTTTTATAAACAATTATTTACTGATATAAGAGAAGCGAAAAGTTCTATTTACACGTATTTTTTTATTTTGTCGGATGATAAAAGCAGCCATACGTTTTTAAACTTATTAAAAGGGAAGGCGAAAGAAGGAGTAAACGTATATTTATCGGTTGATTTAATTAATGATTTATCATTTGAAAGAAAGATGAAAAAAGAATTACAGGAAAGTGGTGTGCATTTTACATATAGTAGGGAGCCGCAATTACCATTTGGTTTTTATTCTCTGCATCATCGTAATCATCGCCGCATTACGACGATAGATGGTGAGATTGGATATACGGGTGGTTTTAATATCGGGGATGAGTACTTAGGGAAAGATAAGCGATTTGGATATTGGCGTGACTATCATGTAAGGGTAAGAGGAGAAGGGGCAAAGGATTTAGAAGAACAGTTCGCTTTAGACTGGAAGCGAGACACGAATGAAGATATAAAGAGGAGTACGAATAAGGCTAGTAAAGGGAACACGTTACATACAATGGTTAGTTACAATGGGCATCACGTCGCTGAAAAATATGTAGAGTTAATAAACCAAGCCAAGCATTCGATTGTCATTACGACGCCATATTTTATAGCGAAAAATAAAGAGTTAATGAATGCTTTAATCGCGGCGCAAAAACGTGGTGTTACAGTGAAAATACTTTGGTCATATAAACCAGACATTCCTCTTATTAAAGAGGCAGCATATCCTTATATCCGGCAAGCTGTTAATAATGGAATTAAGGTATATGGCTATAAAAAAGGAATGTTCCATGGAAAGTTAATGCTAATTGATAATGAATTAACTGTTATCGGTACTACAAATTTTACTGCACGTAGCTTCTATATAAATGATGAGATGAATTTGTATATTCATGGTGGATCTATCGTCTCAGAAGTGAATGAGGCGTTAACGCAAGACTTTCATGATTCGAAAGAAATGACGAAAGAGTTTTTTGAGAAGTTATCATTTTGGGAGCGATGCAAGGAGAAATTTGCGGGTGTGGTTGATTTTTATTTGTGATAAATAAGGAAAAAAAGGTGTCTTTTATAGGCACCTTTTTTGATGGGAATAACTATTATTCATGCACAAGCATCGAAACATCATCATTAATCAACGTCCCCACATGTTCCCCTAAACATATTTTCTTCATCACCCCAGGCTCATCAAAGTTAAAGACGTGTGCTGGTAAATTGTAGTCCCGAGCAAGCAATAAAGCGGCTTGGTCCATGACTTGTATGTTTTGCCTAACAACATCGTTATAGTTCAGCTTTCGATACATTTTCGCCGATTTGTTATGTTTTGGGTCACTTGTAAAGACACCGTCTACTCCTTGTTTTGCGACTAATATGGCGTCACTATTCATTTCGATTGCTCTCTGTACACTTGGGTAATCTGTCGTAACGAAAGGTTGCCCGTTACCACCTCCAAAAATAACGACATAACCGTTATCTAAATGATGGACTGCACGCAAGCGAATATATGGCTCAGCTACTGCGTTAAAAGGGATGGAAGTCATAACGCGTACTTCTTTATTTGTTTTACTAGTTAAAACACCGCGGAGCATTAAGCTATTAATAATCGTACCTAACGTACCGATATTATCAGCTTCTACACGATCAATTCCCCATTCTTCAGCTAGATGACCTCTGAAAATGTTACCGCCACCAATAACAATGGATACTTCGATACCTAAATCAACAATGGATAAAATTTCGTTTGCGATATGTTCTAATCGTTTGGAGTTAAAGCTATTTCCAGTTTGATCGGCAAGAGCGCCGCCGCTTAGTTTTATTAAAACTCTTTTATATGGCCTCATAACAATTCCCCCTATATAGATCGCAATAAAAAAGGAACAAAGGCGAATGCCTTTGTTCCTTTTTAAGAAAATGAAAAAGAAAAGAAGAAGATAGGACGAATTGCTTTGTGTAGTTTTTCATACTATCCACTCCTTTTCATTTCGATTTGTTTTAAGTATATATCTTTTTGATTATACGAAACAATCTGATTACTTATCAAGTATATTTTATCGTTTTTTAACAAAATGGTGTCAATGAAAAATAGAAGAAAAATATTTGAATTTTTTGTGACAAACTTGTAGGTTTTTGTATGATTTTGTAGGTTCGCTTATATGATGTGTGAGTAGCTTTTATAAATTCAAATTGAAAGCGTTCGCATGAAGGGGATGAACATAAATGAAAAAATTCGGATTGGCAACACAAATTTTTGTCGCGCTTGTTTTAGGGATTGTAGTAGGGGCAGTCTTTTATGGCAATAAAACGGCGATTTCTTATATCACACCAATTGGGGATATATTTATTCACTTAATTAAGATGATTGTAGTACCAATTGTTATTTCAGCATTAATTGTTGCGGTAGCTGGCGTGGGAGATATGAAAAAGCTTGGGAAACTGGGCGGTAAGACAATTCTTTATTTCGAAATTATTACGACGATTGCTATTTTAATGGGATTACTTGCAGCGAATATATTCCAACCAGGTACTGGCGTTGATATGAGCAATTTACAGCAAAGTGATATTTCTTCTTATAAACAAACTGCAGATGCAACAGAGAAGAAAGGATTTGCTGAAACGATTGTTCATATTGTACCGAAAAACGTATTTGAATCTATCTCACAAGGTGACTTATTACCGATTATATTCTTCTCCGTGTTATTTGGTTTAGGAGTTGCGGCAATTGGAGAAAAAGGAAAGCCTGTCTTTAACTTTTTTGAAGGTGTACTCGAAGCAATGTTTTGGGTTACAAATCAAGTTATGAAGTTTGCACCATTCGGTGTATTCGCATTAATTGCTGTTACGGTTGCAAAATTTGGTGTAGCAACACTACTTCCGTTAGGAAAACTAGTGCTAGCTGTATACGTAACTGTTATACTATTCGTTGTGATTGTATTAGGTATTAATGCACGAATGGTTGGCGTAAACATTTTTACATTAATAAAAATTTTAAAAGAAGAACTTATTCTTTCATTTACGACAGCAAGTTCAGAAGCTGTTTTACCTAATATAATGAGAAAAATGGAAGAGTTCGGTTGTCCAAAGGCAGTTGCCTCTTTCGTAATTCCGACAGGTTATACATTTAACTTGACTGGATCGGCTATTTATCAAGCGTTAGCGGCATTGTTTGTTGCACAAATGTATGGTGTACACATGTCACTGACGGAGCAAATAACGTTATTATTCGTTCTCATGTTAACATCCAAAGGTATGGCGGGAGTTCCAGGTGCATCGTTCGTTGTTGTATTAGCAACGTTAGGTTCAATGGGGTTACCACTAGAAGGTATCGCATTAATTGCGGGAATTGACCGCATTTTAGATATGATTCGCTCATCTGTCAATGTATTAGGAAATGCATTAGCGGCCATTGTTATGTCGAAGTGGGAAGGCGAATTCGATAATGAGAAAGCAAAACAATATGTAGAAACAGTCAAAGAAACAAAAGCAGCATAAGAAATCGTTAAGGAGTGAATAATCATGGCAACATTAACTGAAGTTAAAAATGGTGTGCGAATTGAAAAAGATTTTTTAGGTGAAAAAGAAGTACCAAATTATGCATACTACGGCGTACAAACAATGCGTGCAGTAGAAAACTTCCCAATTACAGGTTACAAAATTCATGAAGGTTTAATTCAAGCATTCGCAGTTGTAAAAAAAGCAGCAGCACTTGCAAATACAGATGTAGGTAGATTGGAATTGAATAAAGGCGGCGCGATCGCAGAAGCTGCTCAAGAAATTCTAGATGGAAAATGGCACGATCATTTCATCGTCGACCCAATTCAGGGCGGTGCGGGTACTTCAATGAACATGAATGCAAATGAAGTCATTGCCAATCGTGCTCTTGAATTATTAGGAATGGAAAAGGGAGACTATCATTATATTAGTCCAAATAGCCATGTGAATATGGCACAATCAACAAACGATGCATTCCCAACGGCGATTCATATCGCGACATTAAATGCATTAGAAGGCTTATTACAAACGATGGGTTATATGCATGATGTATTTGAATTAAAAGCAGAACAATTTGACCATGTTATTAAAATGGGTCGTACGCATTTACAAGATGCTGTACCAATTCGTCTTGGACAAGAGTTTAAAGCGTATTCTCGCGTACTTGAACGTGATATGAAACGTATTAAGCAATCACGTCAACATTTATATGAAGTAAATATGGGAGCAACTGCAGTTGGTACAGGCCTAAATGCAGATCCAGAGTATATTGAAGCAGTTGTAAAACATCTTGCTACAATTAGTGAATTACCGCTTGTTGGTGCAGAAGATTTAGTGGACGCAACGCAAAATACTGATGCGTACACAGAAGTGTCTGCAGCACTAAAAGTATGTATGATGAACATGTCTAAAATTGCGAATGACCTTCGCTTAATGGCATCAGGTCCACGTGTTGGTTTAGCAGAAATTATGTTACCAGCTCGTCAACCAGGTTCTTCTATTATGCCAGGGAAAGTAAACCCTGTTATGCCAGAAGTTATTAACCAAATTGCGTTCCAAGTTATTGGTAACGATCATACAATTTGCCTTGCTTCAGAAGCAGGACAATTAGAATTAAATGTTATGGAACCAGTACTTGTTTTCAACTTACTTCAATCTATTAGCATTATGAATAACGGTTTCCGTGCCTTTACAGATAATTGCTTAAAAGGAATTGAAGCGAATGAAGATCGTTTAAAAGAGTATGTTGAGAAAAGTGTAGGAATTATTACAGCCGTGAACCCTCATATCGGTTATGAAGCAGCAGCTCGTGTTGCGAAAGAAGCAATTGCAACAGGTCAATCCGTTCGTGAACTTTGTGTGAAAAATGGTGTATTGTCACAAGAAGATTTAGAGTTAATTCTAGATCCATTTGAAATGACACATCCAGGGATTGCAGGAGCAACTCTTTTAAAGAAAAATTAAAAGAAGAGGGGGACAATCCCCTCTTTTTTGTTTACAATATAGAAATGCTATATATGAATAGAGGTAGGGATGTTATGAGTAAGTTTACAGTGGCTTCTAATGGTGCATTAGAAACAACATTAAGAGGAGCAGAAGTATTATCAACACCACTTTTAAATAAAGGGGTAGCTTTCACACAAGAGGAAAGAGAAGAGTTAGGTTTAAAAGGTTTATTACCGCCAGCGGTTTTAACATTAGAAGAACAAGCACGCCGAGCATATGAACAATTTAGTTCTCAGCCGGATGATTTATTAAAAAATGTATACTTAACGGCGTTACATGATCGAAATGAAGTATTATTTTATCGTATATTAACAGATCATTTACGTGAAATGTTACCGATTGTATATACACCAACTGTAGGTGTAGCAATTCAAAGGTATAGTCATGAATACCGTAAACCACGTGGTATTTATTTATCAATTAACGATCCATCAGGTATTGAAGATGCATTTGCCGATATCGGTGCAACAGCTGAAAATATTGATTTAGTCGTTGTAACGGATGGAGAAGGTATATTAGGAATTGGTGATTGGGGTGTTGGTGGAATTAACATCGCAATTGGGAAATTAGCTGTATATACGGCCGCAGTTGGAATCGATCCTAGCCGTGTATTACCAGTAATTTTAGATGTAGGTACAAATCGTGAGGAATTATTAAACAATCCATTTTATATTGGAAATCGTCATCCTCGTATAACAGGTGAAGCGTACGATGAATTTATTGATACGTTTGTTCAAGCGGTAAATAAACAATTCCCGAAGGCGCTTCTACATTGGGAAGACTTCAGTTCTCGAAATGCACGAAAAATTTTAGATAAATATCGTCATGACGTTTGTACATTTAATGATGATATTCAAGGTACAGGGGCAGTTTCACTTGCTGCTGTATTATCGGCAGTAAAAGCTTCTGGTGTACCGCTAAGTGAGCACGGTGTTGTTGTGTTTGGTGCTGGTACGGCTGGAATCGGTATCGCAGATCAAGTAAGAGATGCAATGGTTCGCGTCGGCTTATCAGACGAAGAATCTCATAATCGTTTCTGGTGTATTGACCGTAACGGATTAGTTACAGATAATATGGAAGGTCTTCTTGATTTCCAAATTCCATATGCAAGAAAAGAAGCAGAAGTAAGTGATTGGAAACAAAATGATGTGATTGGGCTTGCTGAAGTTGTGAAACATGTAAAACCGACAATTTTAATTGGAACATCAACAGTTGCGGGCGCATTTAAAGAAGAGATTATTAAAGAAATGGCTTCTCACGTAGAAAGACCAATTATTTTACCAATGTCGAATCCAACACCACTTGCGGAAGCGAAACCAGCAGATTTAATCGAGTGGACAGAAGGAAGAGCGTTAGTTGCAACAGGAAGTCCGTTTGAACCGGTTACATATAACGGTGTAACGTATGTGATTGGACAGTCAAATAACGCACTTATTTTCCCAGGACTAGGTCTTGGTACAATTGTTGTTCGTGCAAGCGTCATGACGGATGGAATGTTCGCAGCAGCAGCTGAAGCAGTTGCAAGTATGGTAGATACAAGTCAACCAGGAGCACCTATTTTGCCAGAAGTTGAAGAGTTACGTAATATCTCTGAACTAGTTGCAATTGAAGTAGCGAAAGTTGCAGTTGCAGAAGGTATTGCTAGAGAGAACTTAAGTGATAACGATATTAAGATTGCAGTGAAAGAAGCAATGTGGAAGCCTGAGTATCGTCAAATAAAAGCGGTAGAAAAGGTTAGTATATAGAGAAGAAGCCCGTTTATAATAATAAACGGGCTTTACTTATACATTTTGAAAAAATATATAGGAAGTGGCAGCTTTGAATTGGAATCAATTATGGAAGAAAGATATGTATCTTTTAATTATATTAATGGTAGTTGTCCCAATTGCTGGAGAGCTTAATTTTCATCCTTTTAATGATATGTTTCGTGTTAGCTTCGGGACACCGCTTTTCTTCTTTTTATTACTATTTTTAAGAAGAATACCAGCAGCTGCTGCAGGTGTTCTCGTCGGTATATCTGTAGTTTTATTCCGTGTAAGTCTTGACTGGGTATTGCAAGGTTCATTCCATATGACAGAATCATTTTATTTGCGCTATCCTGTGTTCTTTTATTATTTTATTTATGGAAGCCTCTTTTCGTTTTGTAGGGTAAATAAGTTTCATCAGAAGCCAATTGTTATTGGGTGCCTTGGAATTTCAATTGAAATTATTGCAAGTATGTCAGAACTTGCGTTTTATCATATGCTCGTACTAGGCACAACAATAACAGTTTCTGAAGTGAATAAACTAATCATTATAGCTATTTTCCGTAGTTTCTTTGCGCTCGGTTTTTTAAATATGATGAATTTATATGAAACGAAATTAAAAGAATCCCAAGTTCGAAAAGAAAATGAAAATATGTTAATGTATCTCTCTAATTTATATGTGGAATCTGTCCATTTGAAAAAAACGTTACAAAATGCTGAGTTAATTACACAAGAAGCATATCAACTATATCGAAACTTACAAGCGAACGATGACTTAAATAGCAAAACAGCTTTAAAAATAGCAGGAGAAGTGCATGAAATAAAAAAGGATAATCAAAGGATTTTTGCAGGGTTATCTAAACTGTTATTAGATAAAAATGTGGCTGAGTATGTAGAAGGACATGAATTAGCGGAAATAATTGTAAGAATAAATGAGAAGTATGCTGAAATGCTAGGAAAAGATATACGTTTTTCTAAACATATAGAAGGTGAGCACGCTGCATATCACGTGTATACAGTTCTATCAATTTTTAATAATTTAGTTGCAAATGCAGTGGAAGCAATTGAGGATAGAGGTCTCATTAGTATAAAGCTATATAAACGAGATAAACATATATTCTTTGAAGTAATTGACGATGGTCCTGGTATTGCACAGAAGTATAAGAAATTAGTATTTAAGCCAGGGTTTACTTCAAAGTATGATCAAACGGGAACACCGTCAACAGGTATTGGACTTTCTTACATAAACGAAATGGTAACAGAGCTAGGTGGAGAAGTGAGATTAGAAGACCGAGAAACTGGCGGCGGGTGTAAGTTTATCGTTTGTTTACCGGAGTGCAGTTTAAAGCGGGAAGGGGAATAATGTTGTTTTATTATATCGTAGATGATGATGAAGTTTTCCGTTCTATGCTTTCGCAAATTATTGAAGATGGAGATCTTGGGGAAGTAATTGGAGAGTCGGAAGACGGAGCTTTTATTGAAGCGGACCAACTGAATTTTAAAAAAGTAGATATTTTGTTTATTGATTTATTAATGCCAATGCGAGACGGAATTGAAACAGTTCGTCATATTGCGTCCGCTTTTACTGGGAAGATCATTATGATTTCTCAAGTTGAATCGAAGCAACTTATAGGTGAGGCGTATACACTTGGAGTAGAATATTATATTACAAAGCCACTGAATAAAATTGAAGTTGTATCTGTTGTACGAAAAGTAATGGAGCGTATTCGTTTGGAGCGTTCTATACATGATATTCAAAAATCATTGAATAACGTTTTTAAGTGGGAACAGCCGCAAGTTCGAAATGAGCCAATACAAGAAGGGAAGAAAATAGCGGATTCAGGGCGCTATTTATTATCAGAACTCGGTATTGCGGGAGAGAACGGAAGCAAAGACTTGCTTAGTATGTTGGAATATTTATATGGGCAGGAAAAGGCACAAACATTTGAATTTGGATTTCCTGCGTTAAAAGATATTTTCCATCATATTACAATAAGAAAATTAGGGGATGTAGCTTTAGATACGGATATTGATAAAGAGAAGAAAGCATCTGAGCAAAGGGTAAGAAGGGCGATTTATCAATCGTTAAATCACTTAGCTTCCCTCGGGTTAACAGACTTTTCGAATCCGAAATTTGAAAGCTATGCTCCGAAATTTTTTGATTTTACTATAGTTAGAAAACGGATGACAGAAATGACGAAAGATGAAGTAGCGGCTTCTGGTCATATACGTATTAACACGAAGAAGTTTATTCAAGTGTTGTATTTTGAGGCAAAACGGTTGATGGAGATAGAATGAAAAGAGATAAGTGTTTCAGATTGTAGACAAAGTCTTGTTCAAATGACATTGAGTTTCTTGGTGCTCAACACGCTTTTGACTCTCTTTTTTTATTAGAGTTGGAATAGAAGCAAAAAATAAATATAATATGGTTAATGCACCAACGGGGAGGAGGACAGGGCATGAATAAAGAAGAAAAGATCATAGTGGGTTTCAGGGACTTATATAATAAGATTGTTTGGCTTAATAAGGATAAGATGGAAGACAGTCTTAAGGGGTATAATTCTTCTGAAGTACATTGTATCGAATACATTGAAAAAAATGTAGATTCTAACGTGACAAAACTTGCAGAGTCCTTTTATATGACTCGCGGTGCCATAAGTAGAATAACAAAAAAACTTATAAAAAAAGGCCTTATCGAAAGTTATCAGAAGTCGGATAATAAGAAAGAAATCTATTTTAGGCTTACTGAACAAGGGAAAGTAATTTATAAAATACATGAGGATCTGCACAAAGAGTTTGAAGAACGGGATAAAGTTGTGTTTGATCAAGTAACCGAGGAAGAATTTGATAGTATACTTAGCTTTGTGGAAAAGTATAGTAGACATTTAGATACAGAAATAAAGAAACAAGGTGTACATATTAAGTCGTAATCTATTTGAAAAATAAAAATGAAACGAAAGGCAGTCCAAGGATGGATTGCCTTTTTTATTGTTGTAATTTTGTTGACAAGGAAACAAAATGGAGTTATTGTTTTGTTGATAAGGAAACAAAAATAACTGTTGGGGTGAGAATGTAAATGTCCAAATTCAGATCACATAATGAACATAATACGGAAAGAGTCATAGATAAACACGCCTTACTATTCGGTCTTATCTCTGTGTTTCTTTGTGGAATAGGATTCAGCATTATAATACCTGTCGTTCCATTTTTAGTGCAGCCGTATGCAAGTAATTCGGCAGAACAAGCGGTCGTCGTTACGCTATTAACTTCTGTTTATGCAGTCTGCGTATTTTTTGCGGCTCCCGCACTTGGAGCTTTGAGTGATAAATATGGTCGTCGTCCATTACTTTTAGTATGCCTTTTCGGTTCCGCAATCGGGTACTTAGTTTTTGGCATAGGAGGAGCTCTATGGATACTATTTGCTGGACGCATAATAGAAGGTATAACAGGAGGGAGCATAAGCACTATCTTCGCATATTTTGCAGATATTATTCCTCCAGAACAAAGAACGAAATACTTCGGATGGATAAGTGCGGTTGTAGGAGTAGGCACTGTTATTGGACCAACTATAGGTGGATATCTTGCCAAGTTTGGTTATTCTGTACCTATGTATTTTGGAGCAATCATAACTTTATTAAATGTTGTTTATGGAATCTTATATATGCCTGAGAGCCTTGACAAAAATAATAGATTGAAAGAGATTACCTTTGTAAGATTGAATCCATTTACACAACTTGCAAATATACTTTCCATGAAAAATTTAAAATGGCTACTTGTCTCAGCATTCTTACTTTGGATACCAAATGGATCTTTACAGGCAATTTTTTCACAATTTACAATGGATACTTTTAGTTGGAAGCCTGCGTTAATCGGACTTATGTTTTCAATTATGGGATTCCAAGATATCATTTCACAAAGTTTTATAATGCCAAAACTTTTGACAAAACTTACTGATAAACAGATAGCAATTCTCGGAATGGTTTCGGAGATTATAGGTTATAGTCTTATTGCAGCATCAGCTTTGTTCTCATTTTATCCGTTTCTTATCGCTGGAATGTTTATATTTGGTTTTGGTGATTCCATCTTTGGACCTTCATTCAATGGGATGCTCTCGAAGACTGTTGATTCTAGTGAACAAGGAAGGATTCAAGGAGGTAGTCAATCTATTCAGGCTTTAGCAAGAATGATTGGGCCGATCATTGGAGGTCAAATTTATGTTTCACTTGGGCATGCCGCACCTGCTTGTATGGGGATCATCCTTATACTAGCCGCAATAACAGTCTTATATAAGGGCACGCATGAAAATATGTAAATTACCTACTTTATCCTCCTATTATAGAGAGTAAGCCCCCTGCATCAAAATATGCACATCCATCTCAACGGTGTGTGTGAAAAACTTTTATTACTCTTTTTCATAAAATCATATCTTTTAAATTATTGATGCGATGGCCAGTAAAACTTTTACATGAAAAATGTAGAAGATATTTAAATACTATGCTGGAACCTTTCAGAATAGCCTGTATAATAGGCGGTTTTAAGAGTTTAGGGACAAGTACTGAAACTCTATTTGCTTACAGTCTGAGGCGTTTATAAATAAGTATCTTTTTTGTTAAACCAACATTTTATATTTTCTCGTGAAGCATGTAAAATGTTAAGTAAGAGAAAATGGTTTTACAGTAAGGAAGTGTCAAAGCAATGAGTTTTACGTTAAATAAATCGATTATTAAAGAAGTGTGCGGAGAGACCTCATATAAAAGAGGCGAAGCTTATTATAAATCAAATAAAGTAATAATAAATCATTATGATGAAAATAAAGAAATTTGCGAGGCGACAGTAAAAGGAAACGAAGATTTTCATGTTACAGTCGAAAAAATTAAAAAGGGTGATGTTGTTGCGAAATGTAGTTGTCCGTCATTAGCGTCTTTTCAAACGTACTGTCAACATGTTGCAGCAGTATTGATACAAATAAATTATAATCAGCAAACGGGTGGAATGCGCCCAGCTAGTAGTGAACACATGAGCGGGAATGATCAATTAACAAGTGGGATGTTTCAGTTGTTTGCAGACAAGCCACTGAGACCGAAAAGTAAACAACATCGTTTTGATACACGTGAAATACTTCATGTTGAATTTATTTGTACACCAGTAGTTACGAAACAAGGTGGAGCGCTTCTAGGAATGCAGCTGAAACTTGCCAAAACGTATTTCGTAAATCAGATTAGAGAATTTCTTTTTAAGGTGGAGAGAAGAGAACTTTTTAATTGTTCCAATGAGTTTACATATACACCAGATGTACATAGCTTTAAACAAGATACAGATGCGATTATTCAGCAACTTATTAAAATTCATCATAATGAAAAAATGTATGAGGATACGCTAGAAGTACATGCAAAACAAGATGATAGCATGATTTTAATACCGCCAGCGTCTTGGGGGGATATGCTTTCTTTACTTTCTAAAGTTGAGTGTGTGAGACTGAATCAAAATGGACAATCTTTTCATGGTTTACAAATTTCAAAAGGACTCCTTCCATTACATTTTGAGTTTAATAAAGGGAGTAACAGTGGGTTTACGCTTTATATTGATGGCTTACAACGAGTTGAGGTAATGGATACGTATAGTTATGCTCTATTTGGAGGGAAACTGTATCAGTTGAACGCTGAGGATTGCAAGCGGCTTATCGAATTACAAAAAATGATGAATCGCTCTAGTAGTAACCAATTATACATTCCGGCAGATAAGATGGAATATTTTGTAGCGAAAGTTGTACCAGGTTTAATGAAGCTAGGAACTGTACGAATAGATGAGGTAGTATCAGATCGTGTTGAAACACCCGTATTAAAAGCGAAATTATATTTAGATAGAGTGAAAAATCGCTTGTTAGCAGGTCTTGAATTTCACTATGGAAACGTCATAATTAATCCGTTAGAAGAGGATGGACAGCCGTCTGTTTTTAATCGTGATGAGAAAAAGGAAAAAGAGATTTTAGATATTATGAGTGAAAGTGCCTTTGCGAAAACGGAAGGCGGTTACTTTATGCATAATGAAGAAGCTGAGTACAATTTTTTATATCACGTCGTTCCAACATTAAAAGGTTTACTTGATATTTATGCGACGACAGCAATCAAATTACGAATTCATAAAGGAGATACAGCTCCTCTTATTAGAGTTAGACGAAAAGAGAGGATAGACTGGTTGTCATTTCGTTTTGATATAAAAGGAATACCGGAGGCGGAAATTAAAGGAGTATTAGTAGCTCTTGAAGAGAAACGGAAATATTACCGATTAGCGAACGGTTCTTTATTATCACTGGAGAGTAAAGAGTTTAATGAAATTAATCAATTTGTAAAAGAAACGGGTATTCGGAAAGAATTTTTACATGGGGAAGAAGTGAATGTTCCGCTTATCCGGAGTGTAAAATGGATGAACGGACTTCACGAAGGTAATGTTTTAAGTTTGGATGATTCTGTTCAAGAGCTAGTAGAAAATATTCAAAACCCGAAAAAATTGAAATTTGCTGTGCCAAATACTTTACATGCAGAAATGCGAGAGTATCAAGTGTATGGATTCGAGTGGATGAAAACACTCGCCTATTACCGTTTTGGAGGCATTTTAGCAGACGATATGGGACTAGGGAAAACACTGCAAAGCATTGCTTTTATAGACTCTGTTTTGCCTGAAATTCGAGAGAAAAACATGCCTATATTAGTAGTCTCTCCGTCGTCCCTCGTTTATAATTGGCTGAGTGAATTGAAAAAATTCGCCCCGCATATTAGAGCAGTTATTGCAGATGGAAATCAAATAGAGCGCCGAAAAATTTTAAAAGATATAGCAGAATTTGATGTCATAATTACGTCATATCCATTGCTGAGAAGAGATATAAGGTTGTATGAAAGGCCGTTTCATACACTATTTCTTGATGAAGCACAAGCGTTTAAAAACCCTACAACGCAAACTGCAAAAGCGGTGAAAACGATTCAAGCGGAGTATCGTTTCGGATTAACAGGAACACCTGTAGAAAATTCGTTAGAAGAGCTATGGTCTATCTTCCATGTCGTCTTCCCAGAATTATTACCAGGAAGAAAAGAGTTCGGTGATTTAAGGCGTGAGGATATAGCGAAGCGAGTGAAACCATTCGTATTAAGACGATTAAAAGAGGACGTATTAAATGAGTTGCCAGATAAAATAGAGCATTTACAGTCATCGGAGTTATTACCAGACCAAAAGAGATTGTACGCAGCTTATTTAGCGAAATTAAGGGAAGAAACGTTAAAACATTTAGACAAAGATACGTTACGTAAAAATAAAATTAGAATTTTAGCTGGTTTAACGAGATTACGACAAATTTGTAATCATCCTGCTTTATTCGTTGATGATTACAAAGGCAGTTCAGCTAAATTTGAACAACTGTTAGAGATTTTAGAAGAATGTAGAAGTACTGGGAAGAGAATTTTGATCTTTTCTCAATTTACGAAGATGCTTTCCATTATTGGTCGTGAGTTAAATCGTCAAGCGATTCCATACTTTTATTTAGACGGGAGTACACCAGCGCAGGAACGTGTAGAGCTATGCAATCGGTTTAACGAAGGTGAAGGCGATTTGTTTCTTATTTCTTTAAAAGCTGGTGGTACGGGTCTTAACTTAACTGGTGCAGATACAGTGATATTATATGATTTATGGTGGAATCCAGCTGTTGAACAACAAGCAGCAGATAGAGCATATAGAATGGGACAAAAAAATACGGTGCAAGTTATTAAGTTAGTAGCCCACGGAACAATTGAAGAGAAAATGCATGAACTACAAGAAACGAAGAAAAATTTAATTGCTGAAGTAATTGAGCCAGGAGAAGGGAAATTATCCTCCATAACTGAGGAAGAAATTCGAGAAATTCTTATGATTTAAAATAAAAAAAGCTATGCTTTCAAATTTATGAGAGCATAGTTTTTTTGTTGTAATAATTATATTTTGTTTTGAACAAAGTAAAGAAATCAAATGGTATTTAAATTACTTCTTTGTGCCTTTACTTTTGTATGGCTTTGCTGCTTTCTTTTTCTTTGCACTTGATTGCCAACGGTTCCATCCTTTACTTCCTGTACCTTGTCCTACACCTTTTTTCGGTTTCGCTTTCGTTTTGCTCATATGATCACTCCGTTATATAAAAATCTTGTTTGATAATAGTCAATGAATTAGAAAATACTCTTGATAAATGACTATGTTTGCTTTAAGTAAAAACAAACTGCTTGAATGCTATAGTATATCATGAAATTGCAAGTAAACTGAAAGGAATTACAAAGAAAATGAAAATAATAAGAAATACTGCGGATTCTATATTTCGAACAATTACACTAATTGTTGTGTATACGTTAGTTTCGGTTAGTGAAACATTTTTTGGATTGACGAGGCAGAAGAAGTAAAGATGTTAAATTAACAACAATCAATAAAGCCGTAAAATATAGAATTGAAAAATATTTTAAAACTTTTTGTTGACTTTCTTTATTTTTTGTATAGAATAATCATTAATAAAATGTTTCAGAGATGTGACAACAAAACGACTATGAAAGGACGAGTAGTAGTAGGACGTAGTCTAAGCGAGTCAGGGGTGGTGTGAGCCTGATACGAAGCCTATTATGAAGAACCTCCTGGAGTTGCTAACCGAAACCCTTTATAGGAAAGTAGACTTAGCCGGGCACTTCGCCGTTACAAGAAGAACAGTATCGAGATCTTCATCTCCGTACTGTATAAGTGAGCAACCTCTGTTGCTAATTTGGGTGGTACCGCGGAACCAAAGCCTTTCGTCCCAGTTTTTTGGGGAAGAAGGGCTTTTTTTGTTGGCTTCTTTTCACAACATCCAAACATTTTAGGGGGAAACCACCATGTATCAATCATTAATGACAGTAAGAGAGACTCAAATCGCAATTAAGGAAGTTAAAACATTTTTCGAAGACCAATTAGCAAAACGTCTTGAACTATTCCGCGTATCTGCACCATTATTCGTAACGAAAAAATCAGGATTAAACGATCATCTAAACGGTGTAGAACGTCCAATTGAATTTGATATGTTACATTCAGGAGAAGAATTAGAAATTGTTCATTCACTAGCAAAGTGGAAACGATTTGCACTACATGAATATGGATATGAAGCTGGTGAAGGTTTATATACAAACATGAACGCGATTCGTCGTGATGAAGAACTTGATGCAACACATTCCATTTACGTCGACCAATGGGATTGGGAAAAAATTGTTCAAAAAGAATGGCGCACTGTAGATTACTTACAAGAAACAGTACGAACAATTTATGGAATATTCAAAGATTTGGAAGATCACTTATTTGAAAAATATCCGTTCCTTGGAAAGTATTTACCAGAAGAAGTTGTTTTCATTACTTCCCAAGAGCTAGAAGATAAATATCCAGAATTAACGCCGAAAGATCGTGAACATGCAATTGCAAAAGAACACGGTGCAGTCTTCATTATCGGAATTGGTGATGCACTTCGTTCAGGTGAAAAGCATGACGGACGCGCAGCCGATTATGATGATTGGAAATTAAACGGTGACATTTTATTCTGGCACCCAGTATTACAAGCTTCATTCGAATTATCATCAATGGGAATTCGTGTTGATAGTAAATCACTTGATGAACAGTTAACAAAAACGGGTGATGATTTCAAACGTGAGTATGATTTCCATAAAGGTATTTTAGAAGATGTACTACCATTAACAATTGGTGGTGGTATTGGACAATCAAGAATGTGCATGTACTTTTTACGCAAAGCACATATCGGTGAAGTTCAATCTTCTGTATGGCCTGACGATTTACGTGAAGATTGTAAGAAAGAAAACATTCATCTGTTTTAATTAATATAAGTGAGAGGGAGAGTAGCTTGAAAATAGAGTTACTCTCCCTTTTTTTATTGTGTAAACTAGTGGTTTACAGTGCGTGTTACTAATGGTTTCTTTCTTTTTTATCTCCTTTTATGTAATAATTTGTTAAAGGAGAGGACGTTATGAGTATAGGAGAACAGCTAAAAAAACTACGAGAATCAAAGGAGTTTTCGCAAGAGGATGTTGCTAAAAAAATTGGTGTGACGAGGCAAGCGGTTTATAAGTGGGAAAATGATAAAAGTTACCCTGACATTGATAATTTAATTTTACTGAGCGAAATGTACAACGTTACGCTAGATGAGTTAATAAAAGGGAATCAAAGCTTTAAAGAGAAAATACATATTGATGAAGAAGAGGCGGATTTTGA
This sequence comes from Bacillus cereus group sp. N24, assembly GCF_016483345.1. Lineage (NCBI taxonomy): Bacteria > Bacillati > Bacillota > Bacilli > Caryophanales > Bacillaceae > Bacillus > Bacillus cereus group sp. N24. The sequence continues at coordinate 46,389 of NZ_JAEHCA010000003.1, read as the reverse complement.
GAAAGAGAATGAGTTTGGTTTTTATATTGGATTTGGTTTGCTCATTATGAGTGCGTTCATTGAGTATGAAAAAATACAGGTGGTTGTATTAGGAATTGCACTATTCATGATGGTCTTTTACTCGGATGTGAAGAAAATTATTTTCAATGAATATAGATCGTTTTTTCAAGGGAAAGAGAGAAACGATATGTGTGATAAGAAGTAAGAAGAGTCAACTATATTTCCTAGGAAAGAGTTTAAAGAATAAATTTATTGTTTTATAATGATTTTTGGATATCGATAATATATTAAAAAGCTGTTTGCGTAGAGTCTTGAAATCTATGCAAACAGCTTTTTATTTATATAGGAAAGAAATAGATTAATATGCTTTTGTGAGTTGCAATAAAAATATTAAATTAGCTCATTTGCACTAAAGGCTCAATTTTCGCCATAAATGATTGATGAAGTGCTTCCACACCTGTTACTAAATGAAGGCGGTCAATAACGACAGACACTTTAATTTCAGATGTACTTACCATTTTAATATGAATATCTTCTTCTTTTAAAGTAGTGAACATATTCGCAGCAACACCTGGATTAGATACCATACCAGATCCTACAATTGATACTTTTGCTAAATGATTTTCATGTTCTACAGACTCATAGTGAAGAGTTTCTTGATTCTGTTCCAATACTTCTAGTGTTTCTTGTAAGTCATTAGAATGGATAGAGAAGGAAAGATGAACAGTTCCTTCATTTGTAATACTTTGAATAATAATATCTACATTAATATGTGCGTTAGCTAACGTAGAGAAAATTGTTGAAAGTGAACCTTGCTCTAATCCTTTAATTGTTACACGAGTAATATTATCTTCAAAAGCAATACTTTTAACGATTGATTGTTGTTCCATGTTACATTCTCCTTTTACAATTGTTCCGTTTTCTTGTTCCATACTTGAGCGAACTTCTAAAACGACATGGTGATTTTTGGCAAATTCAACAGCACGTGGATGTAATACGCCGGCGCCGAGGTTTGCCAGTTCTAACATTTCATCATAAGAAATTTCATCTAATTTGTAAGCTGTCTTTACAACTCGTGGATCCGTCGTGTATACGCCTGTTACATCCGTATAAATATCACATTTTTTCGCTTTTAGTGCCGCCGCTAATGCAACAGCTGTCGTATCAGAACCGCCACGTCCAAGTGTTGTAATTTCATTTTCTTCACTGATTCCTTGGAAACCAGCTACGATCACAATCGTGCCTTCAGTAAGGTAAGACTGAATACGCTCAACGTTAATGTCAGTAATCCGTGCACTACTATGTACAGATTCTGTCGTAATACCAGCTTGCCATCCTGTTAATGAAATTGCATTATAACCTTTTGCTTGTAGTGCCATTGTTAATAATGAAATAGTTACTTGTTCTCCTGTAGATAGAAGTATATCCATTTCACGTTTGCTTGGATTTTCCACAATAGCTTTAGCTAGTGCTACAAGTTCGTCTGTGCTTTTCCCCATTGCTGAAACGACAGAGACGATACTATGTCCTCGTTCATATTCTTCGATAATTAAATTTGCTACATGTTGAATGCGCTCAACACTTCCGACAGAAGTACCACCAAATTTTTGTACAATCGTTTTCATTACGAATTCCTTCTTTCGTCCATTTTTAAGAATAGATTAGGACATATATAAATCCCAATATTCCTGTAGTTACCAGAGAGAAAAACAAAAAACACCATCTCAAATAAGTGAGGATGGTGCTGTTACAGGAAAAGGGAAACAGAAAACGGAGCTAATAAAAAAACCGCCAAAAAAGGAATACCATGAAAATGATATCTCTTTTTTGTAGATAGCTCTTCATACGTACATGTCTGTACATATGACAGTTCTGTTTCTATTCGAAAACAGCCCCAATTGATAAATGCAGAGAAATTTATCAATTTCGGCAACACTTCCTTTCATCCAATTTCATAGACATCTCTGTGTCTCCATTAGAATACTCATAAGTATTGCAACCTCTATCTCACGTTTTAGGCGAGAGTGTTTGATTTATGAAGTTGTTGGTAACATTTGTTTTATAATAATTTAAATTATTCAGGGAATCAAGTGTTTTATATATATTTTCAAAATTCTTTCTTTTTAGAGATAAAGTTTGTGAAAAATGTAGCAAAATACATATATTACATGTACATTAAAAATATAGAGTATAGGAGGTCGGAGTATGAAAAGAAAAAGGCCTATTTATGTTGCGACAGAAATGAAAACGACAATAGAGAAATTATGGGAATATACGCAAGAACCAGACCTACATACAGAGTGGGATGCTCGTTTTACTGAAATTTCGTATTTAGAGAAAAAAGAGGGAGAACCACAGAAGTTTTTATATAAAACAAAGATAGGATTTGGGCTTGAAATAGGCGGAGAAGGGGAATCGATAGGTGAAATAAGAAAAGAAACTGGTGAACGGATTTCTTCTTTGAAATTTTGGACAGACAATACATTATCACTTATACGAATAGGGCGTGGTTATTGGAAGTATACACCGCATAAAGAATGTATTCATTTTGAAACGCAATATGATTATGATACAAGATTTGGTCGTATAGGAAATGTGGTAGATTCCTATATTTTTCGTCCGTTATTAGGTTGGGCGACTGCTTGGAGTTTTGATGCCTTAAAATTATGGTTAGAAAAGGGGCTTCATCCTAGGTTACTAATTAGAAGAACAATGACGTATTGGCTCGTATGTTTTTTATTTGCTTTTGTATGGATATATCAAGGAATTGTCCCGAAAATAATTTTTAGCCATCCAGAAGAAGTGAAGATGCTTTCACTCATTGGGTCGAATGAAAGCAGTGTATTTATACTTAAAATGATTGGGATATTAGAAATTATTTTTGGTGCCATATGGGTACTTCCACTTCCAAAACGAAAAATATTTATAATGCATATTGTTATGTTAATAGCTTTAACGATAGCAGCAGGATGGACGAATATCGCAAGCTTTACAGGGCCGTTTAATCCAATCACATTAAATCTTCTTCTAATCGGATTATCGATTGTCGGTTATTTGAATAGCTTTGATTTGCCAAGCGCAAACAATTGTAAGAGGACGAGAAAGGGATAAGTGTATGACTAATATTTATGAAAGACTATTAGGGGATTCTTATAAAAAACTTCATCCGAAATTACAGAAACGCTATGAGGTTACAGAAAAAAATAGCTTCGTCGGAGAAGGGAAGATGGATGAAATTTACGGAGGTTCTTTTTTCGTTAAAATGATATTAAAAATTGCAGCCAAGTTCCGAATGTTTTTTTCTGAGCGAGGGCAAGAAGTTCCGTTTACAATACATAATTACGCTGAGCGGGATGAACATGGAAATGAATCTGTACGGTGGAATCGTACTTTTTATTTTCATAATAAGAAAAGATATTTTAACGCCGTTATGCAGCTGGATGAGGAGAAACATGAAATCGTAGATTATTTTGGTGAGCCGCATATACTTGTTTCTACATTGAATTTTCATATTGACGAGGCAGGTGGAATGCATATTTCTTCAAAAAAACAATGGTTTTATATGTTAGGGAGAAAAATTCCGTTACCGAAATTTTTATACGGAGAAGCAAAAATTTTTGAAAGTTATGATGAAGCACTGAAATGTTTTCGAATTCATGTACAAGTACGAAATCCGTTAATTGGGCCTCTATTTTCATATAAAGGAACATTTGTGGAAAGGAAATAAACGAGATGAAAAATATAATATTTGGACTTGCTTGTTATATTATTTTTCTAATATGTGGGTGGTCAAATTTAAATCCTGTTGAAGCAATTATATTATTATCTGTTTTATTATTTATACCGATGTCTTTTTATATTATTGATAAAAGAACAAGAAATGGATCGTATTTATTATTTTATAAATTCGTATTGTTTTTATATCCAATCGCAGCAAGTAGCGCCATGCTAGCTTTCGTAACAAATCACTATTTCTTTGCGCTAATTTGGTTTGTATATACAGGAATTATTGCATTATTTGGTGTCAGTAGATTACTAGAAAGAGGTTGGAAACCGTTAGAAGAAACTGCGATAGATAGTGCGTTTATATATTTGTTTTTAGGTGGTTTTTGGTTTTTTGCCTCAGTAGCAAAACTTTCGATTATGCAGTTTAGCTCTGACATTGTTTTACTCACAGCTGCCCATTTTCATTATTCGGCGTTTCTATTGCCATTATCAGCTGGTTTAATAGGGAGAAAAAGAGAAAAGAGAAGTAAGGTGTATGATGTTATTATGTTTATCATCATGATTTCACCTATGACAGTTGCAATAGGAATTACATATTCGAGGATATTTGAATTTTTTGCAGTTGTGATATATTTATGTGCTATTTATGGATATTGTATTTACGTTTGGAAAGCGAAATTTAATGCTATTCGTGCAAAGGTTCTCTTAATCATTTCGTCTAGTACGCTCATGGTTACAATTATGTTCTCACTCATATATTCATACGGAAATTTAAAACAAGTACTGACGATTACAATTGCTCAAATGGTTTGGATTCACGGTGTGGTAAATGGTATTGGAGTAGCATTACCAGCATTTGTAGGTTGGATGATTGAAAAGAGTGCTCCAAATTATAAGTACTATGGGAAACCAATGAGTAGATTAAGAGGAAGCGTGAGAATTGGTGGGACATTTTTACAGAATGGAAATTTAGTAGATAGTAAGGAATACAACGGTTTAGTTGATAAAATAAATGATTTCCATAGTGAGTCATTTGACGTGACAAAGGTTCCTTTAAGTATGATTCGTTTTTATGAAAATACAGCAGCGTATGAGTTACAATCGAATATTAAATGGGCTCGTTGGTTCCGTCCATTTGCATTTTGTTATACGAAAATGAGTAAACGAGTAGGACAAATACATTTAGGGATGGGCGATAAGTGGGAAACAATGTATGGTTCTATCATAGGTGTAAATGATGAGAAAGATGGAAGAGAGAATGTAAGGGCTTGGCTAAGGGAAAATGAAGCAGGAGAGTCTATTTTTTTGGCTCTGTATTCAAAACATACGCATAAGAACGAGGCATATATGAATATCGCATTGCCTTTACCTTATTCGAATATGACAGGTATTTTAAAAGTATGTAATGATAGCAATGATTTAATCATTACTAGTAAGTTGAGAGAAAATAGTAAGGGAGACGAGGGGATTTATTTACATACTGGCTTCTTTACAATCCGTTTACCGTTAACAGAGATTTTTATCATTAAAGAGGGAAAGGGTCACATGCTAACTGCTCACCATAAAATGTGGATATTCGGAGTTAAGTTTTTAGAAATTGATTATGAGATTAAGAAAATAGAGGTGAAGTAAGAAAAGCTTGGAGGGATTCCAAGCTTTTTTACGTATGGGTAATTGTCATAGCGACTTGTTTATCTAAGTCTCGGTCCCAAACACGTTGAATTTCAAACGTACCTTTTTCAAAAAATAATGGGAATCTTTCTTTAAACCAATCTTGCATAGGAAGATTGAGTGCTGTATCGATTGGCACCCATACTAATTCACCCTCAGGAGGATTAATAAGAAGCTCGCCTTCAAATGAGTCGGTCCAATAGTTGAATACCATATATCGAACATGCCCCTTAGGATTTACATATTCGTCTACCCCTTTAAAAGTTAAATTAGAAACGTGTAGTCCAGTTTCTTCTTTTACTTCTCGTATAGCAGCTTGGACGATACTTTCTGGGAAATCTACTTTTCCGCCAGGAGCTATATAGCCAGGAAAGCCTCGATGATTGGGACGTTTTAAAAGTAAAATTTCATTGTTACGCTGGATCATACACATTGTATAGATCTGGTGCTCGATGTTAGGTGAATTGGAAGGCATGACCATATTTTCTCCCTTGTATTTTTTTGATAATTTTACCATAAATATAGTAGTTTCATATTATAATTTAAAATAGAATATTAATATTTTTCAGATGTTTATTATAGAGTTTATAGTTAAGTGAAAAGAGGTGAGGAAAATGCAGGGAGAAATACAAACCAAAAAAGGTTTAGGATATGTCGGAAAATTACTGTTGCCAGTCAAAGTATCACGGCATTTTAAGTTTTTGTGGATTGGACAATTGCTTTCAACTTTAGGGAGTTCTATAACAATGGTTATTTTGCCAGTCGTTGTTTACTCACTAACTGGTTCAACAGTTGTAATGGGGATGACTATGGCAATGTATATGCTACCTAATATTCTTGCTTTACCGTTTGCAGGGTTAGTTGTAGATCGAATTGATCGAGTAAAATTAATGTTATTTACGGATATAATCCGCTGTATAGTAATGCTATTACTTGCATCGCTTATATTTACGGATTTGTTAACGATTAGGCTGTTATATGTCCTCGTTGCCGTATATGGACTTATGGAAGGGATATTTCAGCCAGCATATTCTGCCGTGAGGGCGAAAGTATTCGTACCTGAAATTCGCAATGCAGCTAATGCATTAACGCAAATGAGTAATCAAGGCATACGGTTAATTGGACCAGCACTTGGTGGATTAATCGTTTCAGTTGCATCTGCTGGGATAGGATTTGGATTAGATGCAGCAACGTACTTATTATCATTTTTATGTTTATTATTTTTAAAAGAAATTAAGTTTAAAAAAATAAAATCGATTGAAAAGAGTAAGGTCGATTATAAAAAGGAGTTTATGGAGGGTGTTTTAGTTTTAAAAAGTCATCCGTGGCTTTGGATTACAATCTTCGTTTTTTCTTTCGTAAATATTTGTTATGCCGGCATTATCGTCGTATTAATTCCATGGTTATTTAATATTCATCATCATTTTGAAGCTTACGTTTACGGACTGGGAATGGCATCTTCTGGTGGCGGTGCTGTAATTGCCGCATTAATATTTGGTGGGAAAGAGCGGTGGCATAAGAGAGGGTTACTGGCCTATGGAGGTGTTTTAATTAGCGGCTTCACTCTATTAGTTATGCCTTTTATTTATTGGGCGCCTGCTTTAATATTCTTAATGGCAATTGAAGGATTCGGTATGATGATATTTGGACTCATTTGGGAAACGAGTTTACAAGAGCTCGTACCGGAAGAAGCTTTCGGAAGAGTAGCAAGCCTTGATATGTTAGGTTCTTTTGCTTTATTGCCATTAGGATATGTAGTTGTTGGTTGGTTAGCGAATGTAATAGGCGGAGAGGTAACTATATTAATGCTAGCATTATTCGTAATCTTTACAATTGTAATAGCGCTATCTGTCCCAAGTATTCGTAAGTTTGATTAAAAATTTGGATGAATAATGAAAGGAGTTATCTTATATGGTTGTAGATTGCTTCAACGAATTTTTAGAATCGGAACTACAAGGCGAATATGTTGTAAAATAACAGGTATTTAATACGAAGAATTTTACTGTATATATTGTGACTCCTGTTGATAATAAAATAGAGTATGAACGGTTCATATTATTGAAGCATCTTTCTAATGAAGAGTCTTCTGTACATATATGGGAAACATGTATTTGCAAGAAAGCAACGAAAATGGCAATTGCAAAAGAATTGACATAAGCAATCCAATCGGATTTCATAAAAAAAAGACTAAGCCATACTTAAAATAAGGCTTAGTCTTCATTAAATACAAATGTTTGTTTCATTTTTTTACCCTCATTTACCGGATGACCATTGTAAGAGAAATTCTTTTCTTCCCAAGTAATAACGACTTTAAAATTATGGCTATTAAAGTCTAATGGAAATACCATGTGGTCAAAGCTTGTATGACTTTTTGAGATGTTTTCATCAGATGTAGTAGGTGTAAAGGTAGCTTTAGATGTAGGCGTGTTATCAAGTATTTCTACAGATACATTTGAAACATCAGTACCGATATTTTTTACGAGTAAACTATACGTATCATATACACCTTGTTTTGACCGGATTACTTGTTCATTTGAGTTATGAGATTTATCAATTTCGATATACCATTGTTTAGACTTTAACACAATTGGTAGCGATTGAAATGTGTAAGCGCTAGCTTGCATTGGTAGTACTACACAAATAAGCACAAAGAGAAAGAATATTTTTCGTTTCATTTTTTGAGAACTCCCATTCTGTAACGGATTTATTTGTTATTATCTTCTCTTTATAAGAGGATATACCATTTAATGTAAGGGTGATTGTTAAGAATTATTACATTTGATTCATATGCTAATACACATCAAATGTAATCGGAAAAAATGAAATAGCGAACATAAGGGGAAGTGTATGTTGAGAATATTAATAAGTATGGGGAGCGGTGTTTTTCTGCAACTATTATTTTTGTATATAGTTATTTCTGGACTCTTATTAGACTTTAATCCTTGGTATGCAGTAATTGTGTATATAAGTGTTGCGATACTTAGTCTTATTTTAGGTATATATTCAATTGTCAGTTCTGTAAGAAAAAGTTCAAATGTTACGCTGCTTATAATACCAATAGGAGTTGTAACTACATAATTTTCAGTAGTAATCATTGGCTTTACAGTATTTGCTTATTTTTCACTAGAAGGGGGATGCCCCCAATCATTCGATTGTAAAATGTGAAAATTGCTTATAACATTCCACTAAACATATCTCCTATTGCAGGCACGGTTATTACAGTTGTTTTAATTGCTATATTCTTTATGAAAGCTGTGAGCAATAGAAAAGGGAATATCGAGATAGATGTAAAGTTAGAGTGAAAAACTGTGTAGAGATTCTCCTGCACAGTTTTTTGTAATATGAAAAATTTACCAAAAATATGTTAAAATAATATTATCATACAACAAGGGGGATTTGTTTTATGGGAAATGGGCATCTTGCTAAAGTAGATTTAACGAAAAAAATTGAATCAAAATCTAAGTACAATAAGAAACTCGAAAAATATCAAAGGCGCTTATTAGCATTACAGCAAATTTTAAAAGAAGAAAAAATCGCGGTTATGCTCGTTATGGAAGGTTGGGATGCGGCAGGTAAAGGTGGAGCGATTAAAAGAGTGACGGAGCATCTTGATCCACGTGGTTTTCAAGTAACTCCAATTGGAGCACCTGCACCTCATGAAAAACGTTACCATTATTTGCAACGTTTCTGGCGGAAACTTCCTCAGTATGGGCAAATTACTATTTTTGATCGCTCATGGTACGGTCGTGTGTTAGTTGAGCGTGTGGAAGGTTTTGCCACAAAGGAAGAGTGGATGAGAGCATATGATGAGATTAATGATTTTGAAAAACTATTAACAGATGACCATTACATAATAGGGAAGTTCTTCTATCATATTAGCAAAGATGAACAGTTAAAGAGGTTTAAAGATAGGGAAAATAATCCTTTGAAGAGATGGAAAATTACAGATGAAGATTGGCGTAATCGTGAAAAATGGGACGAGTATGTTGAAGTAATGGAAGAAATGTTTGAAAAAACAAATAAGCCAAATGCTAAATGGCAAATTATCGCGAGTAATGATAAATTATACGCACGTTTGAAAACATTGAAAGTGATTATTTCATTAATTGAGGATTATTTCTTAGAGCATGGTATAGAATTACCTTCTTATTATCATGAAATGAAAGAAGGTAAGGCAGAGGACTTTGAAAATAATCAAGATGTAGTTGTAAAATAGCCTAAAGTTTGAATGTGAGATATAGGAAGAGCTACCCTGTGATTTTGGGAGCCCCTCGGTAATGAGCGAAACATAAACCGTGGGGTTCTTTACATTAATAAATAAACTGTAGCATTTTAAATTTTGGGATTTTGTTGTTCTATAGTACATTAACAAGAGGTATTAGTTTTATAGAGAGGGTGAGGAAATGATAGAGACAGCAGATGCTTCAATACGTAATCGTATGTACACAGAAGAAGAGCAACAAAAATTATATAAACGAACATTAATAATCGTAAGTATTTCACAAATGTTCGGCGGAGCGGGATTAGCTGCTGGAATTACAGTAGGTGCACTTCTTGCGCAGCAAATGCTTGGGACAGATGCATATGCAGGATTACCGGCTGCTATGTTTACAATGGGGTCTGCGGTAGCGGCTTTCTTTGTTGGGAAGTTATCGCAAAAATATGGTCGCCGAATAGGACTTGCAACAGGGTTTATAGTAGGGGGGCTAGGGGCTATTGGAGTTGTATTGGCTGCTTTAACAAATAGTATTATTTTATTACTAGTCTCTTTACTCATATATGGTGCAGGTACAGCGACGAATCTACAAGCTCGTTATGCTGGTACCGATTTAGCAGATAAGAGACAACGAGCAACTGCTATTAGTATTACAATGGTTATGACGACTTTCGGTGCAGTTGCAGGACCGAACTTAGTAGGCGTAATGGGAGATTTTGCCCATTCAATCGGAATTCCTAACCTTGCAGGTCCGTTTATATTATCAGCAGCGGCATTTATACTGGCGGGTCTTGTCCTTTTTATTATGCTTCGTCCAGATCCATTAATTATTGCTAACATAATAGAAACATATAAACGAGAACATACATATAAAGGGAAACCAGTAACAGAAGAAGTGAAAGAAAACAAACGAGGTATTACAGTTGGAGCAATCGTTATGATACTTACTCAAATAGTGATGGTTGCGATTATGACGATGACGCCAGTTCATATGGGGCATCATGGTCATGGGTTAAGTGCAGTAGGGCTTGTAATTGGTTTTCATGTAGGTGCAATGTATCTTCCGTCTCTCGTTACAGGAATGTTAATTGATAAAATCGGACGAACTACGATGAGTATAGCTGGGGGAATAATTTTATTAGCGGCGGGTGTCATAGCTGCGATGGCGCCGAGTGATTCTTTACTATTATTAATTGTTGCTCTGTCTTTACTTGGGTTAGGTTGGAACCTCGGTTTAATAAGTGGCACAGCTCAAATTGTTGATGCAACTATACCTTCTACACGTGCAAAAACACAAGGCAAAATAGATGTATTTGTTGCGTTAGCTGGGGCTTCTGGTGGAGCGATGTCAGGTATGATAGTAGCGAATTCCAGTTATGCCGCATTATCATTAGCGGGAGGAGTGCTAGCATTATTGCTTATTCCTATTGTGATATGGTCTCGAAAAGGGGCGAGAAATTAAATGAAAAAGAGGTTCTAGTTACTAATTAGAACCTCTTTTTCAATACTTAACTTAAATCCCACTCCACAATAAGCCCTAAATGCGTAAGTCCACCGCCAAATCCGTATAGCAAAAGTGTATCTCCGTTATTTAATCTTCCTTTTTTTCTAGCTAAATCTAAAGCGAGTGGAATAGAGACGGAAGATGTATTCCCCATATCTTCCACACTCGTTAATGTTTTTTGAATAGATATTTTTGATTTTTCGCAAATAGATTCAATCATTCTTAAGTTAGCACTATGTGGTATGAACCAATCTATATCATCTATTTGCAAATTTGCAGTATGTAATAGTTCTTTTATGCCGTATGGTACTGTTCGTACAGCCCATTTATATACTTCTCTTCCGTTTTGAACGATTTTTTCATTTGTTTGTAGTGGTGTGCCATTCATAGTAGTAGATAAGTTTGTTCTGTATAGATGAATACCACCGTCACCGTTTGTTCCCATGTGAGCAGCAATAAAGCTTGGTTTGTTTTCATCTCTTTCTAATAAAATAGCTCCAGCGCCATCACCGAACAAAATACAGGTCGTTCTATCGGTGTAATCAGTAACTTTAGATAATGTCTCTGTCGCTATGACGAGTACTTTTTGATGTGATCCAGAAGTGATTAAGCTATTACCGACATGCAGTCCGTATGTGAAACCAGCGCAAGTCGCATTTAAATCAAAAGCTAGTGTATGAGGTATGTTGAAGTATTGTTGTATTTGGCAAGCGACACTAGGAAAAACATAGTCAGCAGTAGTTGTAGCAACGATGATACAGTCAATATCTTCTAAGTTTTTCTTATATGTTGTACACAAATTTTCGACTGCTTTAATGGCTAAGTGTGAGGAGTATTCGTCTTCGTTAGCAATTCTTCTTTCTTTCATGCCTGTTCTTTGCACAATCCATTCATCATTCGTATGGACCATTTTTTCTAAATCGTTATTAGACAATATTTGATTTGGAACATAAGTACCAATTGCGGTAATACGAGATTTAGAATTCATAGGGACATCTCCTAACTTATTTTTATAACCTGATACTAATATCAGGTTATAAAAATGTCAATAAAGACTTTTATTGTATGGAAACGATACTGTTTAATTTACTCTGGAGGAATTTGACGAGTAGCGTAAAAATAATATACGAGAAGCTTTTGAAATTGATAATGAAGGGAGTGGGGCTCCTTGAAAAGAATTTTGCGCATGTTGCCTGTTGTCATTATTTGTGGCTTTATTCTTATTATTTTTCCAGAGAAATCTCATGCTTGTGATTGTATTAATGTAACAGCAGAAGATGCATTTCAAAAAAATGATGTAGTGTTTGAGGGGAAAGTAATTGAGATTGGAAGGAAAGAAGGGATTGGGATTGAAGTATTATTTGAAGTGAAGAAAATATGGAAAGGGACAACTTCTTCGCAAATTATCGTATATACAAATGGTGGTGATTGTGTGTTTCACTTTGTAGAGGGAGGAGAGTACTTAGTGTTTTCTTCTCAAAGGAGATCAGAAAAACAATTACACACACATAGTTGTAGTGGAACGAAGAGATTGGATGAGGCAGGGGTGGACAAAGCGGCTTTAAGTCATATTGCAAAAGAGTCTGTTCCGACGAAGAAAGTGAATTTAAAAGGTGGAATGGTGAGTGGTTTCAGTTGGTGGCAAGTTGCTATCATATCCATAGGTCTGCTATTGATCATTGCTGTTGTTAGTTTTTTTGTGAGAAGAACACGCAAAAAATGACGATTAAAGTAAAAATATAAAGATTTTCTTTCTGTTCATATAGGTGCTTTAACCTTGTGAAAGCGAATTACTTATGCTACACTTTATGTAACTTAAAATGAACGGAGGGGCTTCCTTTGATCTTAATCAGATTACGTCTCAATACTTTGTGCCGATAATTGAATAGCGCTCAAAGGCTCTGTCTGTGTACAGAGTGAACGGGATTGGTCTGCCTATTTTAAAGGAACCCTTTATTAAGCTTATATGTGAAAAAGAGGGAGGGACGAATACGCCCTCTTTTTGTTTTGCCTTTAAAATTAGATTGGGATCGTATAGGTGAACACTTGTTGTGGATTCGTATATGATCTTGAGACTTATTGACTATGAGATAGGATGAAAGTATAACTTTCTTCTATTTCTTTGGTGAACCCTTATCCGTTTACGAAAACACAGGCAGCGACCTGTGTTTTTTATTTTACGTAATCGAAATGGAGGAATAAATATATGGAAGAATTATTACAAAGAGCAGTTTTAGTTGGAGTGAATTTAGGAAATGAAGATGATTTTGTATATTCTATGGAAGAGTTAACGAATCTTGCAGAAGCTTGTGATGTAGAGGTAATCGGGCAAGTGACGCAAAATTTACAACGAGTAAATCCATCACATTATATTGGAAAAGGAAAGATTGAAGAAGTAGCAGCCTATGTAAATGAAGTAGATGCGAATATGGTAATCTTTAATGACGAATTATCTCCTTCACAAATTCGAAATTTAGAGGAAGATTTAGACTGTAAAGTTATTGATCGTACCATTTTAATTTTAGATATTTTTGCGCAACGTGCGAAAACGAAAGAAGCGCAGCTGCAAGTAGAAGTAGCGCATCTTCAGTATATGATGCCTCGTTTAATCGGTCTTCGTGAATCATTAGGAAGACAGAGCGGCGGCGTTGGTACGAAAAATAAAGGTGTCGGTGAGAAGAAATTAGAGTTAGATCGTCGTAAAATTGAAGAGCAAATTTCAGTTTTAAATAAAGATTTAGAAGCGCTTGTTGCTCAGCGTCAAACGCAGCGAAAGCAACGTAAGAAAAATGAAGTACCAGTTGTAGCATTAGTAGGCTATACGAACGCAGGAAAATCAACGACGATGAATGCAATGCTGGAAATTTATAATGGTACGGAAGAAAAACAAGTATTTGAAAAAGATATGTTATTCGCGACATTAGAAACATCTGTACGAAATATTGATTTACCAGATAATAAATCATTTTTATTAACGGATACGGTTGGATTTGTAAGTAAATTACCACATCATCTTGTGAAAGCGTTCCGTTCAACGTTAGAAGAAGTAGCAGAAGCAGACTTACTTATTCACGTTGTAGATTACGCAAATCCAAATTATGAACAATTAATTGATATTACAAATGAAACGTTAAAGAAAATTGGAGTAGAAAATATTCCAACGATATATGCATATAACAAATCAGATATGATAGATGTTGAAATTCCAAAAGTACAAGAAGACCGCGTGTATTTATCTGCGAAGAAGCATGTTGGAATTGAAGAGCTTGTAGAAATGATTCGCTCGTATATTTATAAAGAGTATACGAAGTGTGAAATGTTAATTCCATATGACCAAGGACAGGTAGTTTCGTATTTCAACAATCATGCGCACGTTTTATCTACGAGTTATGAGAACGAAGGTACAAAAATTGAACTAGAATGTAAGACGAGTGATTACGAAAAGTATAAGCGTTTTGCGATTTAATTTGAGAGGCAACCCAGTATGTGATTGGGTTGCCTTTTTCTGTAATGTTTTACCGCTGAAAGTTACAAGGATGCAAGCCAATGACGGAAGTTAAGTTATATTTCTGGAAAAAGAAATGAAAGCAGTATAGAATAGAAATGTTTCAAAAGTCAGAATTTATTACACCTACTTTAATAAATATTTTGTACAGAAAGGGGAGATTCACATATGCAGGCAGTTTCACAAAAAAAAACTGTAGAAACACCGACAATATACCGAATATTATTTGCGATTAGCTTCGGACATTTTTTAAATGATTCGATGCAAGCAGTTGTGCCGGCGTTGTTTCCTATTTTGGAAAAAACGATGAATTTATCCTATATGCAAGTAGGGTGGATTGCGTTTGCGTTAAATATGACGTCATCGATTATGCAACCGGTGTTTGGTATGTATTCAGATAAGAAGCCGTCACCATTTTTATTACCACTCGGCATGTTTTCGAGTATGCTTGGAATGATTGGACTCGCGTTTGCACCAAACTTTATTATTGTTATTATTTCTGTTTTATTTATTGGCTTAGGTTCTGCAGTCTTTCATCCAGAAGGCGCTCGTGTTGCGTATATGGCGGCAGGTGCAAAACGAGGGTTAGCGCAAGCGATTTATCAAGTTGGGGGAAACACGGGGAATTCCTTAGCTCCCATTTTTACAGCGCTAATTTTCGTTCCGCTTGGTCAAATTGGTTCTTTAGGTTTTACAGCATTTGCAGCAGTAGGAATTATATTATTAATTTTCGTATCGAATTGGTACAAAAATGAATTAGCAACCGGCGCTGTAAGAAGGAAGAAGAGAGCTGCACTTGAGGCGGAAAATGCAATTGTAAGTACACACATTAAATTCGTTATTATACTTCTTGTTTTTCTTACTTTTGTGCGCTCTTGGTACGGTGCCGGTATCGGGAATTTCTATCAATTTTACTTAATTGAGCATTATGATTTATCTATAAAAAATGCCCAGTATTTCGTATTCGCATTTATGATTGCTGGTGTGTTAGGAACTTTCTTCGGAGGACCGTTAGCAGATCGATTTGGTAAGAAAAACATCATCGTATTTTCAATGTTAGGTTCAGCGCCACTTGCACTGTTATTACCACATGTCTCACTTGTGTGGGTCGTACCTTTATTTTTATGTATCGGTTTTATTAGTTCAAGTAGTTTTAGTGTAATTGTTGTATACGCGCAAGAGCTTGTTCCGGGAAAAGTAGGGATGGTATCAGGTCTAATTGTAGGTCTTGCGTTCGGCCTTGGTGCTCTAGGTGCTGTAGTACTAGGAAAGTTAGCTGATATATATAGCCTTCAGTTCATTATGATATTATGTAGTTGTTTACCGTTAATTGGACTTACTTCATGGTTATTACCAAGTGATAAGAAAACGATAGAATAGGGGATGTACTATGAAATTATGTGAAAACGTAACAGAATTAATAGGAGATACACCTGTCGTCCGATTATCTAAATTTATTCCGGAAGACGCAGCGGATGTGTATGTGAAACTAGAAATGTTTAACCCATCACGTAGTGTGAAAGACCGTGCTGCTTATAATTTACTTCATGTTGCAGAAGAAAATGGTCTCATTAAACCAGGGGATACAATTATTGAACCGACAAGTGGGAATACAGGAATTGGTTTAGCGATGAACGCAGCTGCTAAAGGGTATAAAGCGATTTTAATTATGCCAGACAATATGTCAAAAGAGCGTATTAATTTATTGAAAGCATACGGGGCAGAAGTAGTTTTAACACCAGCAGAACAAAGAATGCCAGGAGCAATTGCGAAGGCGTTAGAACTGCAAAAACAAATACCGAATAGTTTTATCCCGCAACAATTTGAAAATCCAGCTAATCCGAATATTCACCGTTATACGACTGCACTTGAAATTTACGAACAAATGGATGGAGAGCTTGATGCTTTTGTTGCAACGGCAGGAACAGGCGGAACGATTACAGGGACTGGTGAAACGTTAAAAGAGAAATTACCAAACTTATATATTGCAGTAGTGGAACCGAAAGGATCTCCCGTTTTATCAGGTGGTGTACCAGGTCCTCATAAACTAGTAGGAACAAGCCCAGGATTTATTCCGAAAAACTTAAATACAGAAGTGTATAACGAAATTATTCAAATTGCAGACGAAGAGGCTTTAACGACAATGAGAAACTTAGCTAGACAAGAAGGCTTATTAGTAGGGCCGTCTTCAGGAGCTTCTGTGTACGCAGCAATTATGATAGCGAAGCGCCTAGGCGCTGGTAAAAAAGTTTTATGTATTGCACCTGATACTGGTGAACGTTATTTGAGTATGGGGTTATTTGAATAAAAATGATAGAAACCCCTTAATGGTGAAATAGAGCTATTAAGGGGTTTGTTTTAGGTGATTAAGAGGGGGAAAGCACGATGAGACTATTAAAACCAACGCATAAATATAGTGAACAAATTATAGAGTATCGGGAGGCTTTTTTACATGCAGGAGAACAACCACACGGTAGTAGCTCTTTACAAAATTTTGATTCCCTAGCTGAATGGTTTGAAAAAGTGAGTATACAAGAAGTAGGAGAAAACTTACAAGCGAATCGAGTGCCATCTAGTCAGTTTTTAAGTTTTGAAAAAGGGGAACTTATAGGTTTTGTGAATATTAGACATAGATTAAATCCAGAATTATTACGGGAAAGCGGTCATATTGGATATAGTGTCCATCCGAATAAACGTCGCCACGGTTACGCTACGAAACAACTAAAGCTTGCATTAACTGAAGCGCAAAAATTAGGATTGCAGAAAGTATTAATAACTTGCGATAAATCCAATATCGGTTCTGCTAAAACGATTCAAAAGGTTGGCGGTGTGTTAGAAAATGAGGTAGTTTCTTCTCGTACTGGTGAAGTTGTTCAGCGTTATTGGGTAGAAATTTGATTAAGTGTGAATTTGAAAAGGTAATATAATATGCAATATCGAAATAGATAAATGAGGAGTAAGGGGAGTACTGCAGTTTTAGGGGGGAATGAAATGGGATTAAGAGAGAAAGCGATAGAAATGTCGGAGATTTATAGAAAAAACCCGAAAATCGAAGCTATTATTTTAGCAGGTTCAGTAGCTAGAAAATTAGAGGATGAACATTCAGATATTGAATTACATATTTTATGGTCGGAACCACCAGAGGATGAGGATCGTAAAGAGCCTATTAATCATATTGGTGGAGAAATTTTATCATATTATCCTTACGAGGAAGAAGAATGGTCGGAGACGTATTTGACGAAAGAAGGAATTAAACTAGAGATTAGTAATTTTTTAACAGTGACCGTAGAAAAAATTATTTCAGAAGTTGTAGAGCGGTATGATATCAATTATGAGAAACAATGTATTGTATCATCCATTCATGATGGTGTGAGTTTGTATGGAGAAGTGAAAGTACATACTCTAAAAGATAGAGTTGAAGCGTATCCAGAAGAATTGGCGCAAAAAATGATTGCAGAAAACCTTTGGTTAAGCAATCGTTGGCATAATCGAGAGGCTCTTTTAAAACGAAAAGATTGGCTTATGCTATATGATGTTATTTGTGAAGTTCAAAGAAATATATTTGGAGTCTTATTTGGTCTGAACCGCATGTACGTGCATCATCCTGCATTTAAATGGATGCCATATAATGTGGAACGAATGGGGATTAAGCCTGAAAATTTATATGAGCGTATGGCGAATATTTTAATAGGACATCCAGAGAATAGTGTGAAAGAGTTAGAATTGTTAATGGGAGAGGTATTACATTTAGTAAAACAATATACTCCAGAATTAAATATTGCGGAGCAACAAAAACGCATTCAATATGCAAAGTAAAAACAAAAGATGTAACAACGAGTTACATCTTTTGTTTTTTTATTTTACTAATTTTCCTAGTACAGGTAAACGTTGAATACGATTACCAAGAATATGTGAAGCGAGTCCACTCGTTAATACGAATAAAAGGTAAACAAGCCCCCCTGCCGCACCACATATAAATACAATGAGCAGTGATTCGATATAAGATTGGCCAGGAATAATCCAGCTTATAATTGCTTTTAATGCAATTACAACAGCAGACATTGCTGCGGAGTATATCGTAATAAGAAATACTGTTTTCACCGTTTCACCAATTTTAAATTTCGCAAACTTAATGATGCAATACAACATAATAATATTCGAAACGAGGTATCCGAGAATTGTTCCAAGTACAGCACCGTGTCCACCGAATAAGTGTAAAAGTGGTATGTTTACTACAATCTTCACAAGAATACCGATTGAGAATGCAATCATTGTTTTTCTTTGATAATCAATGCCTTGTAATATAGCTGCAGAAACTGTGAAAATCGCACCTAATATAGCAGAAGGTGCAAATGAAATTAAATATTGTGATCCATCAAGTGCAATTTTAGGATCTACATAAATCATTCGGAATGCATCGTAAGCGATGCTAGCAAGACCAAATGCAGCTGGGATAGTGAAGAATAACAATACTTGGAATATCTTTGAAATTTGTTCTTGTAATTCTTCTAGTTTTCCGCTTGTAAATGATTTCGTTATAGCCGGAATAATTGTTAATGAGAATCCAGTTGCAAGTGAAGCCGGAATCATAATTAACTTTTGTGCATAGTTCGTTATATAAGCGAAAACTGCATTCGCGGTTTCTAAAGGCTCTCCCATCGCTCTAAGGACATCAGCTACGGTATATTGATCTACTAACGTATAGAGTGGAATTGCAATACCCACAAATACAATTGGGATTGCATATCGAAGTAATTCCATATAAATATTTCGTAATGGAATATCGGATGCCCTTGACTTTAATTCACCTTCAGGAGGCTTTAATCCGTTATACTTTTTCCAGTACAGCATTAAAATAGAGACGCTGGCAAGTGCCCCGATAACAGCACCGAATGTAGCAACAGCAACAGAAGAGGCTACGGAACCTCCTAATATTTTGGAAACGATGAAGCTACCAACTAAAATGAAAACAACGCGTGCGATTTGTTCTACGACTTGAGAAACAGCACTTGGTTTCATATGTTGAAAACCTTGGAAATAGCCGCGTGTAACACTCATAGCCGGTACGATAATAAGTGCGAAACTTAATGCTCGCATTGTAAGTGTTACGTCAGCGATAAATTGTGGATTTGGCGTTTTAGAGCGAATAATAAATTGTGATATGTAAGGCGCTCCAATAAATAAAATTAAAAATCCTAAAAAGCCCATAAATAGCATTAATTTTATGCTCGAGCTATACAATTTTTTACTTGTACTATAATCACCGAGTGCATTATGTTTTGCAACAAATTTGGAGACGGCAATAGGAATACCGGCAGTTGAAAAGCTTAATAAAATACCATACCAAGTATATGCATATCCGTATAAAGCGACCCCTTGTGTTCCAACTAATAATTGAAAAGGGAAGAAGTATATAAAACCTAAAATACGTGAAATCATTGTTGCACCGCTTAGTAAAGCAGTACCTTTTAAAACTTTTGAAGTAGACAAAATTTGTTCCTCCTACTCATGTTGCCTTGCATGTATCTCGCTCTTTGAGGGCAGTAAGACTCCTACCTCAAAATGAGGCTGGAGAAAGAAGTTAAGTGGAAGCCCTGCTACTACGAGTAAACGCAAAATTGGTGAAACTTTAATCAGTGGGGCATCCTCCGCTGATTAAAGTTTCACTTTACCGTATACTACTATAAACCTGTTAGAGAAGTTAATACAGTATAAACCATATAAGTTCAAATACTATTCATACAAAAGTCATATTTCAAATTTTTAAATAGAATATAAGACATAAAAACTTAAAATATAAGTTGACACTATTTTTAATGTGTGATAAAAATGATAGTAATCAATTCGGAAAATAATATTTGGGCAATGAAAGGGTATAGTAGTGAAAATCTCCCTATTTCAGAGAGCTGATGGTTGGTGTGAATCAGTATATAGATTATTCATGAAGTTCGTCCTGGAGCATCTTTCATAAATCTCACATTATGAGGAAATGGAAGACGGTAGTTTATACCGTTATCAAATAAAGTGGTGAAGATTTTTTCACAACTAGGGTGGTACCGCGATATTTATCGTCCCTACGTATTTACGTAGGGACGTTTTTTATTTAGGTCCTAACTTTGCTGTGGCTTCATAACTAGGGTGGTACCGCGATATTTTATCGTCCCTACGTATTTACGTAGGGACGTTTTTATTTAGGTCTTACTTTTGTTGTATCTTCATAACTAGGGTGGTACCGCGATATTTTTGTCGTCCCTACGTATTTACGTAGGGACGTTTTTTTATTAGGGAGGAAGTGAACGTATTCGAAAAAAGTATTGATAGAACAATATAAATACCAAATTATAAAACAGAAAAAGATAAAGAGAGGAGATTAACAGATGAATTCACAGCAATGGACATCGAAATTAGGTTTCGTATTAGCTGCAGCAGGTTCAGCAATTGGTCTTGGGGCGATTTGGAAATTCCCATATATGGCCGGCATCGGAGGAGGCGGCGCATTCTTCCTTATTTTCATCGGTTTCACATTATTAATTGGTTTACCGCTATTATTAGCCGAATTCGTTATTGGGAGAAGTACACAAAAAGAGGCCGTTGATGCGTATAGAGAAATCGCACCGAAAACGTTATGGCCGTGGTTAGGTAAATTAGGAATTGTAACATGTTTCATATTACTTTCTTTCTACAGTGTTGTAGGAGGATGGATTTTATTATATTTATGGAATGCAATTACAGGTAGACTGTGGGAAGGAAATGGGGCGTACGAAGCTACGTTCGGTGAAATCATTTCCAATCCGTATTTAGCAGTCGGGTCACAGCTATTATTCATCCTTATTACTATTTTCATCGTAAGTAAAGGTGTACAAAATGGTGTTGAAAAAGTAAATAAATATTTCATGCCAGCACTATTCGTTTTATTCTTTGTCTTAATTGTTCGTGCACTTACATTAGACGGTGCTGGTGAAGGAGTTCGCTTCTTCTTACAACCTGATTTCTCAAACGTAACGTCAGAAATTATTTTATATGCGATGGGGCAATCGTTCTTCTCATTATCTGTCGGTGTAGCCGTTATGGTAACGTATAGCTCATACTTACCGAAAGAAGAAAGTTTACCGCGTTCAGCATTTTCTATTGTAGCTTTAACGCTCGTTATTACATTACTTGCAGGACTTGCGATATTCCCGGTTGTATTCGCATTTGGAATGGAACCATCTCAAGGACCAGGATTATTGTTTATCGTATTGCCAGCTATTTTCAGTAAAATGGCGTTCGGAAAATTATTCTTCATCGTTTTCTTATTACTATTCTTCTTTGCTACTATTACATCAGCAATTTCGATGTTAGAAATTAGCGTTGCATCTTTAACTGCAAAAGGTAAAGGGAAACGTGAAAAAATGGCTTTAATCGTTGGATTATTAATCTTCGTTGTTGGAGTACCATCAGCATTATCATTTGGTATATTAAGTGATCTGAAGATTTTTGGAAAGACTATTTTTGATTTATCGGACTATGCAGTTAGTAACGTATTAATGCCGCTTGGTGTTCTATTAGTTTCTATCTTTGTTCCTTTAAAAATGAAGAAAGATGTATTAATGAAAGAGCTTGGTGTAAGTAAAAATAAAGGCTATAAACTATTCGTATTATGGTTATTCTTACTTCGCTATATCGCACCAATTGCGATTATTATCGTATTCCTAAATGTACTTGGAATTATTTAATAAGAAAGGTAGCGTATCGTTATATGATACGCTACCTTTTTTATCCTTCTATTTGCCGGGCAGTAAGACCCCCACCTCAAAACTCAGCGAAAGCGAAGAAGTTAAGTGGGGGATGGGTCCCCCCCACTGATTAAAGTTTCACCTTATTTTGCTCTTTTTTGCAGTTCATTTACTGTGACGAATTGATATCCCTCTTTAGATAAAGAGTCTAAAATACCTTCAATGGTCTGTAAATTTTCATTAGATTTATCATACATAGGGTGTAATAAAATGATAGAACCTGGTTTTACATTTTTATTAACGTAGTCAATTTTATCAGCTGTAGATTTATAAAAAGTATCAGGCTCAAGATCCCACGTAATCGTTTCAATATTATTTTTATTTAAATAATAGGGTAGCCCAATTAATTTTTTTCCGTTAGGGGGTCTAAAATCAATTTCGTCTGTAAATCCTGTTTGGCGGATGAACGAATTCGTCTTTTCAATTTCTTCTTTAATAAAAGAAGGTGTTTTAAAAACCATTCTGTTATGAGAATACGTATGGTTTCCAAGTTGATGACCTGATTGAACAATTGCTTTTCCTAATGGTAAATTGTGTTCTAATTCGTTTCCGATAACAAAGAAAGTAGCTTTTGCATTGTATTTATCCAGTAACGGTAATATTTGTTTTACATTGTTAGTAGGGCCATCATCAAAAGTTAAAGCGATCACTTTTTCATTTGTTTCTACGCGTTGTGTTAAATCTCCAAATAATTGAAAGCTTCTTGCGTTCATCAATTTGTATGTTCCGAATAATGCCGTGATAATAAAGAATAGTGTAACGATTGTAATGATAATTTTTTTCTTCATAATGTAACCTCACAATGATTTTTGATTCAATAAAAAGTATTATATCAAAATTAATTATTTATTGCTGAAAAAGCATGAAGATGCAAGGAGAGGAAATTTATCATATAATAAAATGCAAAAGGTATATTAGGAGGTGTTTATATGGCGATTATAATTCAATTGCCAGACACTGCAACGTCTCATGCAAAGCCAAGTATGGAAATGGCGATACTTTGCGTGAGGTAGACAAGTAATATACAATCGCCTAAATGAGCTCGTATCATTTTTTATATTTGGCTTTGCACCTTATTGAAATGAATCATAAAAAATAAGGGGCGAGCAGAGATGAAATACGTAAAAGCTGCGGCAGTTTTACCAGAAAGTTTAATTGCTGAAATTCAAAAGTATATACAAGGTGAAACAATTTACATTCCAAAACAAGAAACGAAACATTATAAATGGGGTACACGATCTGGAGGAAGAAAACAATTAGATGAAAGAAATAACGCGATTAAAGCAGCATTTAAAAGCGGAATTGCTATTCATCAACTTGCAGAAGAATATTTTCTTTCCGGAGAAACGATTAAAAAGATTGTGTATTCTAAGTGAAAAAAAGGAAAGAGTCTGGTTCAAATATTATTTTGAATCAGACTCTTTTTGTTTTGTATTTATTGGATGTGAATGGACATGATAATAGCGATAATGTGCCGTTTTTTACTAAATTGGATACATAGCATTTGAGTGAAAAGCAGAAAGGTGAACATATATGAATCATCTTGGACAAATAACGATAGAACTTTTTGTTGGTTTTTTTGTTTTATTAATTGCTACTAAAATATTAGGTAAAACACAAATATCGCAGCTAACACCTTTTGATTTTATTTCTGCCATTGTTCTCGGAGAATTGGTTGGAAATACTATATATGATCCGGAAATAAAAGTATGGTCTATTTTATATGCTGTACTTGTATGGGTAGTGTTAATTTATACAATAGAAGTAATAACACAAAAATTTAGAGGAACGAGAAGTTTTTTTGAAGGCTCTCCGTCAA
The DNA here is from genome assembly GCF_016483345.1 of Bacillus cereus group sp. N24. Classification (NCBI taxonomy): domain Bacteria; kingdom Bacillati; phylum Bacillota; class Bacilli; order Caryophanales; family Bacillaceae; genus Bacillus; species Bacillus cereus group sp. N24. The sequence continues at coordinate 22,173 of NZ_JAEHCA010000003.1, read as the reverse complement.
TCATTATCCGTAATGGATATATTGACCGGGAACAACTAAGTTCAAATCATTTGGATATTAACCAATTACAGCAAATGCTTAGGCAACAAAAAGATATATTTTCAATCCGAGAAGTTGAATATATGATATTGGAACCTAACGGAAACATAAGCGTTCTGAAAAAAAGTAAATACGAATCTCCTACTATAAATGATTTAAGTTTAAAACATAAGCCTGTATACTTACCGATTTCATTAATTAGTGATGGGAAAGTAGTGAAGGATAATTTGAGGGAAGCAGGTTTTGATGAAGGATGGCTTTATAAACAAATAAAGCAAAAAGGAATTACTAAATTTGAAGACGTATTATATGCAGAATGGAAAACAGACGATGGTTTCTTTTGTCAGGAAATGCAGCGGTAGAGAATAGGCGATGTATGTAATGTTTGTTTCTAAGTTATCTTTTACATATCAAAAAACTGAATCATTGTATACAATAAAACTAGATCAACAATTTGTATGGAGTGATAAAGATGGAAGCGTTTATTAGAAGTGATCAATATAATTTTATAAAATCACAAGCTTATATTTTAGCAAACGGGCATGCAACGGCAAATGATAGAGGAGTAATTCAAGCGTTAAAATCACTTGCAATTGAAAAGATAATACATGTATTTGAGAATGTAACGGATGAACAGAAAGAGTTAATTGATACGGTAGTAACGGTTAAAAATAGAGAAGATGCAGAAGCGTTTTTAATGAAAATAAATCCGTATGTAATTCCGTTCCAGGAAGTTACAGCACAAACGTTAAAAAAATTATTTCCTAAGGCGAAAAAATTAAAACTTCCTGATATGGAAGAACTGGATATGAAAGAAGTATCCTATTTAAGCTGGATTGATAAAGGATCCAGTAGGAAATTTATTATAGCGAAAAATGATAAAAATAAGTTTGTTGGTCTGCAAGGAACTTTTCAAAGTTTAAATAAAAAAAGCATTTGTTCATTATGTCATGGGCATGAAGAAGTAGGAATGTTTTTAGTGGAAATTAAAGGTGATATACCAGGAACTTTCGTTAAAAAGGGAAACTATATTTGCAAAGATGGTGTAGCTTGTAATCAGAATATGAAATCACTTGATAAATTGAACGATTTTATTGAACGATTGAAGAAATAAAAAAGGAACCTCTAGTATTTAAACTGGAGGTTTTTATTTTTTGAAGAAGTAATAATAGGCTTCTTTTGTAGCTGTAAATTTATAAAAAAAGTTGGGTCATTTATAATGAAATTAGATAAAAATATCTATTTGGATACAGTTGCTAATATGCAAGGAGGAAAAAGATGAATTACATTTCACCGAAAGAAGAAATGTTAAAAGCGAAACGGTGGCCTAAAGATACGATAGCGGCAGGTCGTGGTCATACCGTTGCTCTTAAATTGGATGGCACGGTAGTAGCAGTGGGGCGAAATAAAGAAGGAGAATGCAATGTAAGCAGCTGGTGTGATATTGAAGCAGTCGCAGCGGGTAATGTTCATATGGCGACGAACACGGGTAATGCACATACAATCGGTCTTGCATGTGACAGTACTGTGGTAGCTGTGGGTTGGAATAAGCATGACCAATGTAATGTACACGATTGGCATAATATTGTCTCGGTTGCGGCGGGATGGCGTCGTACTATTGGCCTTAAATTGGATGGTACGGTAGTGGCGGTGGGCCGAAATAAAGAAGGAGAATGCAATGTAAGTGGCTGGCGAGATATTGTGGCGGTTGCGGCGGGTGACTGGCATACAGTCGGTCTTAAATTGGACGGTACAGTGACGGCAGTGGGGAATAATCGATATGGCCAATGCAATATAAGCAGCTGGCGAGGTATTGTATCGGTCACAGCGGGTTATCTTCATACTGTTGGTCTTAAACGAGACGGTACGGTGACGGCAGTGGGGAATGGTAAACATAACCAGTGTGACGTGAGTGGTTGGAGGGGTATTGTAGCAATAGCAGCTGGTACGAATCATACAATCGGTCTTAAATCAGACGGAACGGTGGCGGCAGTAGGTTGGAATGAGTATGGCCAATGTAATGTAAGTGATTGGCGAGATATTGTAGCAATAGCGGCTGGTTGTGCACATACGGTCGGACTTAAATCAGACGGAACGGTGGTAGCGGTAGGTAATAATGAATTTGGCCAATGCGATGTAGGTAGCTGGAGCGGTATTCTCCTGCCGGGTAATTAGTTTTTTACGACTGGATGATTCAACCGTTTTATTCGTCTTAATATTTGTAGGGCAATCAAAATATTAAAATGCTAATAAATATCCAGTAATATTATTCTATTTCGGGAGTAAGTATGGAATAAGATATGTGGAATATAATAAACCTTAATTTTGCTGAATAAGATAAGAATCCTTTTCAAAATGGATTCTTATTTTTTTGTTAAATGAGGGTTTATATGACATTTTTGAACAAGTTTTATTTCACAGTTACAGTAGGAGACGTAGTTTAAAAGCATAAGAAGAGGTGAAGAAATGCTTAAAAGATTTTTGCTTTTTTTACCAAATTTTCTACTTGTATGTATCGTACTCTATATAACATATACAACTTCTTTAGTTTTGGACAGATGTTAGTAATTTCAATTGCAATTGGAATCATTGGTACTCTTGTTATAAGAATTTGTACGGATGTATTTATGTTCATCAAGTGGGCAATTAAACAAAGGAAATCTTGAATATGTTTAATAACTATTAGGAGAAGATGAAATGACAAATAAAAAGAATAGAGTGAAAAACGAAATAATAATTTGGACATTAACAGCGATTGGTTTTGTAATTGTATGGTACCTGTTTCAAAGATAAAAATGCATCGTACTTGTAAAGAAAGCACGATGCATTTTTATTATTTTTTTTGCCAATTTTCTTTAATAAAATCTTCACGACCAGATTCCTTTTGCTCAGTAGCATATTTCTCTGGGTTCTTTTTATAGAAATGTTGGTGGTATTCCTCTGCTTCGTAAAAAGGTGCAGCAGGACGAATTTCAGTCACGATTGGATCTTTAAACATACCGTTTTCTGCAAGAGCTTGTTTTGATTTTTCAGCAAGCGCTTTTTGTGTTTCGTTATGATAAAAAATAGCGGTACGATAAGATGGACCACGGTCAAAAAATTGTCCGCCATCATCAGTTGGATCGATTTGTGGCCAATATAAGTCTAGTAATTTCTGATAAGGAAAAATAGAAGGATCGAATGTAATTTGAACAACTTCTAAATGTCCAGATGTTCCAGCTTTTACTTGTTCATATGCTGGATTTTCTATATGACCTCCTGCATAGCCAGAAAGCACTTTATGAATACCTGGAAGTTCATCAAATGGTTTTACCATGCACCAAAAGCAACCGCCTGCGAAGGTTGCGAGTTCGTATGTTTTTTCGGACATTACTGTAATCCTCCTAAATGTATATGTTTTATATAGTATTATATAAATTGTTTTATTGCGCAATAAAAAAGATTTGAAAATATATGTTTTTTATAAACAAGATCCTCCGCTCACATCAATTAATTGTCCAGTAACCCAGCGGCTGTCTGGAGAAGCGAGAAATGCAGCAGTATCGGCAATGTCTTCTACTTCACCTAAGCGATTGAAAGCGGAAATAGTAGTAGCGTACTGCTTCATCATCGGGTCGCTCAAGAGTTCTGCATTCATATCTGTTTTAATAAATCCTGGAAGTATTGCATTCACCGTTATTCCTCGTGCTCCAAGCTGTTTTGCTAGCGTAAAAGTCATTGTATTAATAGCGCCTTTCGTCATACTATATGCAACGAAATCAGGTAAAGAAATGCGGGTCGCAGCGGATGAAATATTAATAATTCGGCTATTGTCACGTAAACGTGGCAGTGCTTGTTGAATGATAAAGAATGGTGCTTTTGCATTTACTGAAACAATTCTATCAAAAAATTGTTCAGTCGTTTCTTCAATAAAAGCACCAGGACCAATGCCGGCATTGTTTATTAAAATATCAAATTGTGTTTCACCAGTGCGCTTTTGTAATTCAGTATCTAAAGCGTTATAAAGGTTTTCTACACCGTGTAAGGATTCTAAATTTGCGCCGATAGAAAAAGCTTGGCCACCATTTGATCGAATTTCATGAACAGTTTCTTCAGCGTCATCTTTTCGATTACCGTAATGAACAGCAACCAATGCACCGTCATTTGCTAAACGTTTAGCAATAGCACGTCCAATTCCTCGGCTTGCTCCTGTAACTAACGCTACTTTTCCTTTTAACATATTATTCTCATCTCCCCATAAATTTTATATGTTTGTCAGTAGTTTTTCTTTATGTAGTAATGCGAACATACTTAAGTAATATATGAGTATGTGTAAGAAGTTCATTCCGATTTTGTTTTGAGAAAAGATAAATAGATTTCTAGTAAATAGAATGAATTTTATTTTTTTCTAAAAACATGTTGACAATGAAAAGAACCGCGTCCTATAATACGTGTAACAAATAAAAGTTAATTAAGAATTTTCTAACTTTATATGTTGTATATGCAAAGAAGAGGAAAGTAGATGATTATGATCGTTTCAGAGAGCTACTCCTAGGCTGTGAGAGTAGTAGCAATCGAATCATTGAAGATCACCTCGGAGCATCGCTTGCGAAAGGGAAACTGAGTAGAGGGCGGCGGCATCGTCTCCGGTAAAAGGACGGGGGTCTGATTGGACCTACAGAGCTTATATTTCGCGAGAAGTATAAGGAAGCTGAGTGGTAACGCGAAACTCTCGCCTCAGCAATCAAAGCTACTAAGTTGTAGTAGTTGATTGCTGAGGCGAGAGTTTTTCTTTTATAAAAATAGAATAAAAGAATGCGTGGAAGAGGAGAGTAAATGATATAGATTGTTTCAGAGAGCTGCCCCAAGGCTGTGAGGGTAGTAACAATCGAATCATTGAAGATCACCTCGGAGCACTACTTTTGAAAACTAGTAAAAAGTAGCGGAATTGTTTCCGATAGAAAAACAAAAGTCTAATTGGACTTGCAAAGCTTATATTTCGTGAGAAGTGTAAGGAAGCTGAGTGGTACCACGATTCCCTCGTCTCAGCAATGGATTGCTACAAGTATGTACGTAATCGATTGTTGAGATGAGTATATTTTTAAGGTTTATATACTGAATATTCTGTTAAAATACTCATCTCAGCAATCGATGTAGAAATAGATTGCAAAAATAGAGAGAAAAAAAGAGGAGCGATGTGAGATGGGTAACCAGTACATTTATATGAATGGGGAATTTGTAGAAAAAGAAAAGGCAGTTGTTTCAGTATATGATCACGGTTTTTTATATGGAGACGGTGTATTTGAAGGGATTCGTAGTTACGGAGGAAATGTATTTTGTCTAAAAGAACATGTGAAACGATTATATGAATCGGCGAAATCTATTTTACTGACGATTCCAATGCCGGTAGAAGAAATGGAAGAAGCCGTTTTACAGACACTTCAAAAAAATGAATACGCTGATGCCTACATTAGATTAATTGTTTCAAGAGGAAAAGGGGATTTAGGGCTTGACCCGAGGAGTTGCGTGAAACCGAGCGTAATTATTATTGCAGAACAATTAAAGTTATTCCCTCAGGAATTTTATGATAATGGACTAAGCGTTGTATCTGTAGCATCAAGACGTAATACGCCAGATGCATTAGATCCACGTATTAAGTCAATGAACTATTTAAATAATGTACTTGTAAAAATTGAAGCAGCGCAAGCAGGCGTACTCGAGGCGCTTATGCTTAACCAACAAGGATATGTTTGTGAAGGGTCTGGAGATAATGTTTTCATTGTGAAAGATGGAAAAGTGCTAACACCTCCTTCGTATTTAGGGGCGCTAGAAGGTATTACGAGAAATAGTGTTATCGAGTTATGTGAGCGTCTTAATATCTCGTGTGAGGAAAGGCCATTTACTCGCCATGACGTATATGTAGCAGATGAAGTGTTTTTAACAGGAACGGCAGCAGAGTTAATTCCAGTTGTAAAAGTTGATTCTAGAGAAATTGGAGATGGGAAACCAGGAAGTGTAACGAAACGATTAACTGAAGAGTTTAAAAAATTGACGAGAGAAAGAGGAGTACGTGTTCCAGGACTGGCGGAAAGTTTAGCGTAGAAAGGGAGAGGAGTTAATCGAAATGGAGGAACAGTATACAACATGTGAGAAATTACAGTGCGAAGAAGTGACAGGTGCCGGACACGTTATTCAATGCTTGAAAAAATTAGGTGTAACGACTGTTTTCGGTTATCCGGGCGGAGCGATTTTGCCAGTATACGATGCGTTATATGGAAGTGGATTGAAGCACGTTTTAACTCGTCATGAGCAAGCTGCCATTCATGCGGCTGAAGGGTATGCGAGAGCTTCTGGAAAGGTCGGGGTAGTCTTTGCTACCTCTGGGCCAGGAGCGACGAATTTAGTTACGGGCTTAGCAGATGCTTATATGGATTCGATTCCTTTAGTTGTTATTACAGGGCAAGTTGCAAAATCTCTCATCGGAAAAGACGGATTTCAAGAAGCAGATGTTGTCGGGATTACAGTACCTGTTACGAAGCATAATTACCAAGTTCGTGATGTGAATCATTTATCACGTACTGTACAAGAAGCTTTTTACATCGCCGAAAGCGGGCGACCAGGACCAGTATTAATTGATATTCCAAAAGATGTTCAAAATGAAAAGGTAACAAGTTGTTATAATGAAGTAATTGAGATTCCAGGATACAAAATAGAGCCTATGCCAGACAGTAGGAAGCTTAGAGAAGTGGCTAAAGAAATTTCAAAAGCTAAACGCCCACTTCTATATATTGGAGGAGGCGTCATTCATTCAGGTGGATCTGAAGAACTCATCAAGTTTGCGAGGGAGAACCGTATTCCTGTCGTTTCCACTTTAATGGGACTTGGTGCATATCCGCCGGGAGATTCATTATTTTTAGGAATGCTCGGCATGCATGGAACGTATGCTGCAAACATGGCAGTCACTGAATGTGATCTACTACTTGCTTTAGGTGTTCGCTTTGATGATCGTGTAACAGGAAAATTAGAACTCTTTTCTCCGCATTCGAAAAAGGTACATATTGATATAGATCCTTCGGAGTTCCATAAAAATGTAACTGTGGAATATCCGATTGTTGGAGATGTGAAAAAAGCGTTACACATGTTGTTGCATATGCCAATTCGTACACAAACAAATGAATGGCTTACGAAAATAGAGGAATGGAAGGAGGAATATCCTCTTTCCTACAATCAAAAAGAAGGTGAGTTAAAACCACAGCATGTTATTAGTCTAGTAAGTGAATTAACGAACGGTGAAGCGATTGTTACGACAGAAGTAGGACAGCATCAAATGTGGGCTGCACATTTTTATAAAGCGAAAAACCCACGGACTTTTCTAACATCTGGCGGACTAGGAACGATGGGGTTTGGTTTCCCGGCGGCAGTTGGTGCTCAGCTTGCGAAAGAAGAAGAACTCGTCATTTGTATTGCAGGCGATGCTTCTTTTCAAATGAACATTCAAGAATTACAAACAATTGCTGAAAATAACATCCCTGTAAAAGTATTTATTATAAATAACAAATTTTTAGGGATGGTAAGGCAATGGCAAGAAATGTTTTATGAAAATCGTTTGTCAGAATCAAAAATTGGATCGCCAGACTTTGTGAAAGTCGCAGAAGCTTATGGAGTGAAAGGATTAAGAGCGAAAAATTCAACCGAGGCGAAACAAGTGATGTTAGAAGCATTTGCTCATGAAGGTCCTGTCGTAGTTGATTTTTGTGTAGAAGAAGGTGAAAACGTATTTCCGATGGTTCCGCCAAACAAAGGGAATAATGAAATGATGATGAAGAGGTGGGAAGAATGAGTCATACTTTTTCACTAGTTATCCATAACGACCCAAACGTCTTATTACGCATAAGTGGAATTTTTGCTCGGCGTGGTTATTATATTTCTTCATTAAATTTAAATGAAAATGAAATGGAGTTAACAACAGTTTGTACAGAACAAGAAGCAACATTACTCATCAGTCAGCTGAAAAAATTAATCAATGTACTACAAGTAAACAAATTATAAGGAGTGTATGGAATATGAAAACGTATTATGAGCAAGATGCAAAAGTAGAGTTATTACAAGGGAAGACAGTTGCGGTAGTCGGATATGGATCTCAAGGTCATGCCCAAGCACAAAATTTACGTGATTCTGGTGTGGAAGTTGTAGTTGGTGTTCGTCCTGGTAAGTCATATGAAGTAGCGAAAGCTGATGGGTTTGAAGTAATGTCCGTTTCAGAAGCGGTTCGAACCGCACAAGTTGTACAAATGTTATTGCCGGATGAACAACAAGCACATGTTTATAAAACAGAAGTAGAAGAGAATCTTCGTGAAGGACAAATGTTACTTTTCTCACATGGATTTAATATTCACTTCGGACAAATTAATCCGCCAAGTTACGTAGACGTAGCGATGGTGGCACCAAAAAGCCCAGGTCATCTCGTTCGCCGTGTATTCCAAGAAGGAAATGGTGTTCCGGCATTAGTTGCAGTGCATCAAGATGCAACCGGCACGGCATTACATGTAGCTCTTGCATATGCAAAAGGTGTAGGTTGTACACGTGCAGGTGTAATTGAAACGACATTCCAGGAAGAAACAGAGACAGACTTATTCGGTGAGCAAGCTGTGCTTTGCGGCGGAGTAACTGCACTTGTAAAAGCTGGTTTTGAAACGTTAACGGAAGGCGGATATCGTCCTGAAATTGCATACTTTGAATGTTTGCATGAATTAAAGTTAATTGTTGATTTAATGTACGAAGGTGGATTAACGAACATGCGCCATTCTATTTCAGATACGGCAGAGTTTGGAGATTATGTAACAGGATCAAGAATTGTTACAGATGAAACGAAGAAAGAGATGAAACGAGTACTTACAGAAATTCAGCAAGGTGAATTCGCGAAAAAATGGATTTTAGAAAACCAAGCAGGTCGTCCAACATACAACGCGATGAAAAAAGCAGAACAAAATCATCAGTTAGAAAAAGTAGGAACAGAGCTTCGTGAAATGATGAGCTGGATTAAGGAACCAGAAAAGAAAACGTTAGTAAAGAAATAGATTAAGAGAATATAAGTGAAAAATACGTAAGAGGGGATTTGACAAGATGAGAAGCGACATGATTAAAAAAGGTTTTGATAAAGCGCCACATCGTAGTTTATTAAAAGCAACTGGTTTGAAAGATGAGGATTTTGATAAGCCGTTTATTGCGATTTGTAATTCTTTTATTGAAATTATTCCAGGGCATAAGCACTTGAACGAGTTTGGGAAACTTGTAAAAGAAGCCGTACGTGCAGCAGGTATGGTACCATTCGAATTCAATACAATTGGAGTAGACGATGGTATTGCGATGGGACATATCGGTATGCGTTATTCGCTTCCGAGTCGTGAAATTATTGCAGATTCAGTAGAAACGGTTGTAAATGCACATTGGTTTGACGGCATGATTTGTATCCCAAACTGTGACAAAATTACACCAGGTATGATGATGGCATCTCTTCGTATTAACATTCCGACTGTGTTTGTTTCAGGTGGACCGATGGCAGCTGGGAAAACATCTAAGGGGGAAGTTGTTGACCTTAGTTCTGTTTTTGAAGGGGTAGGAGCTTATCAATCTGGGAAAATTTCAGAAGAAGAATTAAAAGATATTGAAGATCATGGCTGTCCATCTTGTGGCTCTTGTTCCGGCATGTTTACAGCGAACTCTATGAACTGTTTATGTGAAGTATTAGGTTTAGCCCTTCCTGGAAACGGTAGTATTTTAGCAATTGATCCAAGACGTGAAGAGTTAATTAAACAAGCAGCAGAGAAACTGAAAATTTTAATTGAAAGAGATATTAAGCCGCGTGATATTGTAACAGAAGAAGCAATTGACGATGCTTTTGCACTTGATATGGCGATGGGTGGATCAACGAATACAGTATTACACACGCTAGCACTCGCACAAGAGGCAGGGCTAGATTATGATATGAGCCGTATTGATGCTGTTTCAAGACGTGTACCGCATTTATGTAAAGTAAGTCCAGCTTCTAACTGGCATATGGAAGATATTGATCGAGCGGGCGGAATTAGTGCAATCTTGAAAGAGATGAGCAGAAAAGAAGGGGTACTTCATTTAGACCGTATTACGGCTACTGGGCAAACATTAAGAGAAAACATTGCTCATGCAGAGATTAAAGATAAGGAAGTGATTCATTCTCTTGAAAACCCTCATAGTGAAGAGGGGGGCTTACGTATTTTAAAAGGAAATCTAGCGAAAGATGGAGCGGTTATTAAAAGCGGGGCAACCGAAGTAAAACGATTTGAAGGACCTTGCGTTATTTTTAATTCACAAGATGAGGCATTGGCTGGCATTATGCTTGGGAAAGTGAAAAAAGGAGATGTAGTTGTCATTCGTTATGAAGGGCCAAGAGGCGGACCGGGTATGCCTGAAATGTTAGCACCAACATCAGCAATCGCTGGAATGGGATTAGGTGCTGAGGTTGCATTATTAACGGACGGACGTTTCTCTGGAGCTTCACGTGGCATTTCGGTAGGGCATATTTCACCAGAAGCAGCTGCGGGTGGAACAATCGCACTACTTGAACAAGGGGATATTGTATGTATTGATGTTGAGGAACGCTTGCTAGAAGTAAGAGTGAGTGATGAGGAATTAGAAAAACGTAAAAAAGAATGGAAACGACCAGAACCGAAAGTGAAAACGGGCTGGCTTGGACGATATTCTCAGATGGTAACATCGGCGAATACAGGTGCAGTTTTAAAGGTGCCGAATTTTGATTGAGTCAAAATAAAAGAGATAAGGATGATAGAAAATGGTGCAAAATGTGAAGGAGAGAGTGAAGATTGAAGATATCCTTATGGCTCATAACTGTATGAAGGATATCGTCATGAAAACGCCCTTGCAACGTGATAAGGTTTTATCTGAAAAATACGAATGTGAGGTGTATATTAAACGAGAAGATTTGCAAGTAATTCGGTCTTTCAAAATTCGCGGTGCATACAATTTAATTCAAAGTTTGTCGAAAGAACAATTACAAAATGGTGTTGTTTGTGCAAGTGCTGGCAATCACGCACAAGGAGTTGCGTATACGTGTAATTTATTAAATATTCCATCGAAAATCTTTATGCCAACAACGACACCAAAACAGAAAGTATCACAAGTTCAATTTTTTGGTGGTAGCTTTGCAGAAATCATGTTAGTTGGTGATACATTTGATGGTGCTTTTCAAGAAGCGCAGCGCTATTGTGAGGAAAATAGGATGACATTTGTGCATCCGTTTGATGATCCGTATGTAATTGCAGGGCAAGGAACAGTAGCTGTTGAAATTATGCACGATATGGATAAGGCAGTTGATTATCTCTTTACAGCAATTGGCGGCGGTGGGTTAGCATCGGGTGTAGGTACATATGTGAAAGGTGTTAGTCCAGCTACAAAGGTAATTGGTGTAGAGCCGATGGGGGCTGCATCTATGAAAGAGGCTTTCCTTCAAAACGAAAATGTAGCATTAGAGAAAATAGATAGTTTTGTTGATGGAGCAGCTGTCAAAAAAGTAGGGAAGTTAACATTTGAAACTTGTAAAGATGTCATTGATGACATTGTTTTAGTACCAGAGGGAAAGGTTTGTACGACGATTTTAGAACTGTATAAGAAAAATGCAATTGTAGCTGAACCGGCTGGTGCACTCTCTATTGCAGCACTTGATTTATACAGGGATGAAATAAAAGGTAAAACAGTTGTATGTACGCTAAGTGGTGGAAATAATGATATTGATAGAATGCAAGAAATGAAAGAACGTTCTCTCATTTACGAAGGGTTAAAGCATTATTTCATCATTGAATTTCCGCAGCGTTCAGGTGCGCTAAGAGAATTTCTTGATAAAGGATTAGGACCAGAAGATGACATTACGCGCTTTGAGTATATTAAGAAACATAATAAAGAAAATGGTCCAGCGCTGGTCGGGGTAGAATTAAAACATAAAGAAGATTATGAGCAATTAATTACTCGTTTTAAAGAAAATAATATTCAATTTGTGGAGCTTAATAAAAATCCTGTTTTGTTTGATTTGCTTATTTAGTAAAAAAAATAAAAAAAGATAGATACAAGCAAGGAAAATGCTACTTGTTCTATCTTTTTATAGTTAAACGAAATACTCTCCAAATTCATGAAGGAGAAAGCTAGTTAACCAAAAATATATCGCGATACGAATGATTATGTACAATGAAAATTCAAAGGGAGAAAGTTTTCTTTCTCCCTTTATTTTTTTAGTAGTCTAACAGAAAAAAGGAGCATAAAAGCAGGATTGCTATAAATATTCTAAAAACGTTTTCTAACAAGTCTTTCAGTATGTCTATCAACTATTCTGTAGTATTTGTTACAGAGAAATAGATTTCGTGCTGTTTAGTTACGTGTGTTTATTATTTTTCCAGTACTATCAATTTCTACATCAGTTGAAACCGTTTGTAAATATTGTAGAGCTTTTTTCTTTTCTTCTTCATTTACTGGGGAAACTTGGTTATTACGAATGATGTAAGGGTTAAATGACATTTGGACATCCTTTCCTTTAAAAGTTAAAGTTAAGACGCCAGTTTCTGCACTTTTTCCATTCACATAACTCGGGAACAAAAAGTTACCTAATGAGTAAGCAATAGGAACTTTATTATAATACTCAAACCCTTGTAACCAATGCGGGTGACTTCCGACAATAGCGTCAGCACCTGCTTCAACCATTTTAGGTACATATTGTTTTTGGTATTCTACTGGACGATTTGATTTTTCAACGCCCCAATGCATATAGACGATTAAATAGTCTGCATCTTGTTTTTGCTCCTTAATTGTTTTAGTTACAAGATTTAAATCATATCCGTTCGCAACGCCAGGTTTATTGTCACCAGCTACCCAATTAGAATCAGGCATAAATCGAACGAAGGAAAGAAATTTGAACTTTTTCCCTTTTACGGTCATTTCTCGTGCAGTATATGCATCTTTTGCATTTTTTCCGGCCCCAATGTAAGGGAACTTTAATTTTTCTACGTGAGAGATAGTGTCTAATAATCCATCTTGCCCATAATCAAGTGTATGGTTATTCCCAATATTTACGATGTCATATCCAGTGTTTTTAATGGCTTGTAGTGTAGATGGATCACTTTTAATCCAAAACAATTGCCCAGGTGCTTTCTTTTCTCTCGTTGTAAAGGCCGACTCTAAATTAACAAAGGAAATATCTGCTTTTGTTATTTCTTCTTTTACATGTTGGAATGGATAATCAACCCCGTTTTTTTCGATAATAGGACGTAATTGCCAATCGAACATTGTATCACCAGAGAAAGTGAGTGTAATTTCCGGGTCTTCTATTTTCTTTTTGCTTTTTGTAACTGTTTTACTAGATTTGCTTTGCAAATCGGGTTTGTCTTTCGCTTTTGAAATAAAAGAGTAGTTGATTAATACAACAATTGGTGTAATACAAAAGGCTATTAACAGAAATCGTTTTAGTAAAGTTTTCATATATACCTTCCTTTTGAGTTTATCCCGTTATTGAAAACTTCCGCATTTAGATTAAAATGAATCCACTAAAGGTAGTTATTGAAATATGTATAGTTACAAAAAAACGGGTTATAGTAGTGAAATTCATTTGTTAATATTCTCAATATTAAGTTAACATATAGATAACTTGTAAATCAATGTATAAACCAAAATATAGAAATAAAGAATTCGAAAGGTGAAGAATGAGAAATGGTTATATTAGGGGCAGTTGTAAATGGCATTTGTATTATATTCGGTACTTTACTTGGTAAATTATTTAGTAAGATTCCAGAAAGTATGAAGGGAACAATTATGCATGCAATCGGTTTAGCGGTAACTGTACTTGGCCTTCAAATGGCATTAAAAAGTGAAAACTTTCTTGTTGTGATTCTAAGTTTAGTTATTGGTACTGTAATTGGGGAATGGTTACAATTAGAAGAAAAGTTAAAACTGTTAGGAGATTGGTTAGAAAATAAAGTTGGATCGAAGGGGAAAGGGAGTATATCAGAAGGGTTTGTAACAGCGACGCTTATTTTTGCAATTGGCGCGATGGGGATACTTGGTGCATTGGACAGTGGAATTCGCGAAAATCATAATATTTTATTCACAAAGGCGATTATCGATGGATTCATTTCGATTATATTAACGACAACTCTAGGAATCGGCGTAGTATTTTCAGCGATTCCAGTTATTTTATATGAAGGTGCTATTGCCATTTTTGCAACACAGATTAATAGTTTTGTCCCGAAAGAATTAATGAATCAATTTATAGTGGAAATGACAGCTACGGGCGGCATTATGATATTCGCCATTGGATTAAACTTACTTGGATTTATTAAAATTAAAGTAGCGAATTTACTTCCAGGTATATTGGTAGTTGGAATAATTGTTTCAATTATTTATGGTTACGGTTTGTTAGTAAAGTAGTTGAGGATGGAGATACATATGGGGGAATTCCAATTTACAAAACGTGTTCATAAAATACTGGAGATTGCGGCAAAAGAGACTAAATATAATATAATTCAACCAGTTCATCTTTTTATCGGCATGTGTAAAGAAGGTACAGGAGTGTGCGCAGAGTTATATATGTATTTGTTTCGTAAAGTTGGCACGGATTTTTTAGAAGAACTTTCTTTACAAGAACAATATGAAATAGAGTACATAAAAATAGAACAATATAAATTAGCTAATAAAACGCTAGAAATTTTGCAAATAGCGAAGAAACGTATGGAACGTTTTCAGCAAGTATTAATAAATGAAGGACATGTAATATATGCATTATTTCGTTTAGGTACAGTGAGTGAAAAAGTTATAAACAAAGAATTACAAAAAGATGTGTTACGTATTATAGCTGAACCAAGAGATTTAGCGGTTGATTTAAAATACTTTGATCCCATTTATAATAAATTATTTTGTAATGTTAGAAGAGCTAGCTCTTCTGATTTTGAAACATTAGTACGTTTTGTTACGGGGGAATTTGGTGAACGCTGGTTACAGTCGATAGATTATGGATTTCGGACATATAAAGAAAAGGTACCTATTTATATTGCAAAGCAGGGCGAAGCGATAGTAGGTTTCGCTTGTTATGATGTAGTCAGGGGAAAGAAAGGACTATTTGGTCCGATGGGGACAGCGAAACGAAATCGTGTGAAAGGTGTAGGGAAAGAATTGTTGCATCATTGTTTATATAATATGAAGCAAGACGGATATGAATATGCAATTATTGGACAAGCAGGTCCGATTGAGTTTTATGAGAGAAGTTGCAATGCTCGTTTAATACCGCTAGAAGATAATTGGCCAACTCCATATAGGGGAGTTGGTTTTATTATGAGAAAAATGTGGAATTTACATGGTTTTTGCTAGGAAATAGCGGCTTTTGTAATGAATATTACGTCTAAATCAAATTACTAAACTTTTTACAAGAAAAGGTGTAGAATGGGTATCGAATGAAAGAAGGTGTGAAAATGGCCAGCTGGAAACGAAATTTAATGATTTGTTGGCTAGGTTGTTTTACCACTGCAGCCGGTATGAGTTTAGTAATTCCTTTTTTATCTTTTTATATTGAGGAGTTAGGAGTGACTGGCACTTCGAGTATTGCACAGTGGTCGGGACTTGCATTTGGTGTAACATTTTTAATGGGTGCGATTGTATCACCAATATGGGGAAAGCTTGGTGATATACATGGACGGAAATTGATGCTTATACGTGCTAGCCTTGGTATGGCGGTTATTATGACGCTTATGGGGTTTGTAACGGATGTGTATCAACTAGTCGCACTTAGATTTTTGATGGGAGCAGTATCTGGTTTCCTTTCAACCGCAATGACATTTATTGCAGCAGAAACTCCGAAAGAGCATTCAGGTTGGGCAATTTCCACAATTTCAACCGGGGGCGTGAGCGGCTCATTACTCGGACCATTACTAGGCGGTTATTTGTCTGAGTTAATTGGAATGCGTCATGTCTTTCTTGTTACAGGAGCTTTCTTATTCCTTTCCTTCCTCATCGTCTTTTTCTTCCTACATGAAGAAAATCACTCTGCTCAAGCAAAAAAGGTACAGCAAAAAAAAGTATGGACGATGGTCCCAGCAAAGCATGTAATTATTAGTTTATTTGTAACAACATTTATTATTCAACTTGCCAATATGTCAATTCAACCTATTATTACATTGTACGTAAAGAATTTGGAAGGACCAGGAACAGATCATATCGAAATGATTGCAGGGGCAGTTATGTCTGCGACAGGATTAGCAGTTATTTTGGCAGCGCCTAAATTAGGAAGATTATCAGATCATATCGGTCCTCAAAAAACATTAGTAGTAGCATTGTTTGCTGCAGGGATTATCTTTATCCCGCAAGCATTTGTAACCTCAGCTTGGCAACTATTAATTCTTCGATTTTTATTAGGTATCGCACAAGCAGGATTATTACCTTCCGTACAAACTCTACTAAAACAACATACGCCAACCCATGTAACGGGACGAATATTTGGATATAATCAGTCGTTTCAGTTTTTAGGAAATATGATTGGTCCAGTGCTTGGGGGGCAAATTGCAGCTCATGCAGGCTTCCAATATGTTTTCTTCTCTACATCATCACTATTATTTATTGCATGCATTTGGGTTTATTTTCATAATAAGAACGAAGAGGTATCAGAGAAACAACATTTGGAAGTTAGTTAACTAAGTGAATGAAATAGAAAAAAGGATGAAGCAATGAATGCTTCATCCTTTTTCTTTAAAATTGAAGGCAAAGATAACTTAATGTACCAAGCTCGTAACTACGGTGAATGACTTTTCCGTCACTTTCACCACTGCCCATAGCGATAAATAAAGGAACAAAATGTTCTGCTCTTGGTACTGCTAATTGTGCATGAGGCGCATTTTTCTCCCAATTAAACAATGCATCTTTATCGTTATTCTGCATATGTTTCATAATCCAATCATCAAATTCAATTGCCCATTTTTCAGGTGTAGTTTGATTCCATTTCAGTGCTCGTAAATTATGAACGGTAACGCCACTCCCGATTACTAAAATATCTTCTTGTCCAAGTCCTTTAAGTGCTTCTCCAATTTCAAATTGTTCTTTTGCAGAAAGGAATGGATTTACTGATATTTGCACGACAGGAATATTTGCTTCTGGATACATGCGGTGCAGGAGTGTCCATGAACCATGATCTAAACCTCTCGTCATATTATGATGGACTGAAATACCTTTGTTCTTAAATTTTGTTTCTAACATAGATGCAATGCTAGAAGAGCCTTTCGCACGATATTTGATTTCGTATAACTCAGGGGGAAAACCTCCAAAATCATAAATTGTTTCGTACTCGTTATCTGATGAGGAAATCGTTAATACTTCACTTTCCCAGTGAGCAGTGAAAATAACAATTGCTTTCGGTTTATATGTTTCTCCAAGTGTTTTTAAAAATCGTGTATAGTCTGTATCTTGAATAGCAAGCATTGGTGAACCATGTGCTAAAAATAGTGATGGCATCATAATAGAAACCTCCTAAAAATATAATAATTACTTTATGTAAGTAACTATATAATTTTATTGGTTATTCGTCAACATAATAGTTTGATAGCTAATCGGAAAAGTACAGTATTTGTCATAATGAAAGCAATTGCATATAATACATAATAAGAATAATGAACGGATATTCATTATTTTGAGATACATAATAGAGTTGGGGGCTGACGAAATGAACGTACAGGAAAGTTTCGTTACGGCATTGGATGGATCGGAAATTTATTTGCGTAAGTGGTTACCAGAAGGAGATCCGAGAGGAATTATTCAAATTGCACATGGCATGACAGAGCATGCAGGGGTGTATATAGAATTTGTAGATGCTTTATTGGAAGCAGGGTATGGTGTTTATGCGCATGATCATAAAGGACATGGGAAAACAGTAAAAAAAGAAGAAGATTATGGTCATTTTGAACCAAATATAGGGTGGAATCAAGTTGTATCGGATGTTATCTTTGTTTCAGAAAGGATAAAAGAAGAGCAGTCAAGTCCTTTGTTTTTACTAGGACATAGTATGGGTTCTTTTTTATCAAGACGTGCTGTACAACTTAGGGGTGAACTATATGATGGATTTCTGATTTCAGGAACAGGTGGAAATCCAGGGCTTTTAGGGGCTATTGGTCATAAAGTAGCAACAATCGAAATGAAATTGCGTGGGGCAAAAACGAAAAGTCCAGTGCTAAACTTTTTATCTTTCGGAAACTTCAATTCGAACTTTAAGCCAAATCGTACGAAATTTGATTGGTTATCTTCAGATATAAATCAAGTTGATAAATATATCGCGGATCCGTTATGTGGATTCATTTGTACGACGAGTTTTTATAGGGAACTATTTTCTGGTGTATTAGAAGTAAATAAACTAGAAGAATACAAGAAGACGCCAAAACATCTTCCAATACATATATTCTCTGGTGATCGTGATCCTGTTGGAGATATGGGAAAAGGTGTAAAAGAAGTTTATGAAAACTATAAAAAATGTGGTGTGAAAGATGTTACACTACGTTTATATGAAAATGGAAGACATGAAATGTTCCATGAAGTGAATAGAGATGAAGTGTTTAAAGATTTAATTTCTTGGTTAGATGCGCATAATAAATGAGAATGAAAGCTAAGCCCAAACTGTTTGTAGTTCGGGCTTATATTTATAGATAGTACGGATAGTCGCTAATGGAGTTTGCGTAGCGGCTTTATATATTTGAAGATCGATTGAATGCCTATATAAGTTTTATATATAAATTTAGTGAGGAGATGAGTATATGAAATTTGGAATTATTGGGCCATCAGAAGATGAAATTATGCCTTTTATTGAAGATATGTCTAATAAAAAAATAACGAATCTTGCGATGTTAACGTTTCATAGTGGGACATATGAAAATGTAGAAGTTGTTGCATTATATTGTGGTGTATGTAAAGTTAATGCAGCTATTGCAGCTCAAATATTAATAGATAAGTTTAATGTGACGCATATTATTGTAACAGGTGTTGCAGGAGCAATCGATAAAGTGTTGAAAATTGGAGATACAGTCATTTCAACAGAAATAGCGTATCACGACGTGGATGAAGGAATATTAACTGAATATCATCCATGGATGGAAAGTGTATATTTTAAAACGGATAGTAAACTTCTTGAATTAAGCCGAGCAGTAATCGAGAACAATCAATTTACTCAAAATGTTTATTTCGGAAAGATAGTTACTGGAGAGGCTTTTATAAGTGAGAGTGGCCGTACAGAAATAATTTCTACATACAACCCACTTTGTGTAGATATGGAAACAGCAAGTATAGCTCACGTTTGTTATGCCAATACGATTCCATTTATAGCAGTTAGATCTATAACAGATACAGAAGAAGCGTCTGGTATTGAAGCATTTGAAGATAATTGTGTTTCGGCTTCACATCATTCCATTCATTTTGTTAAAAAGTTACTAGAATCGTTGTAAAAGACGTAGCTCTACTTTGAGAAAAAGCGAGCACTGAACTATAAGGAGCACGTGTAATACTGCTCTGTAGTTGAGTGTTCGCTTTTATTTTATGAACTAAATGCGTGGAGATGTAAGTATTGCAGCGAGGGATAGTAAAGATATTTATAGAATAATTGTAAAATATCATATTTTACTATGGAATGTGAAAATAGAACTACAAGTAATAAAAGAGAGGATAAATAAACTATGCGAATACGAGAAGCTGCATTAGCAGAAGCAGATGAATTAAGTGAACTCGCACTACATTCAAAAGCAACGTGGAATTATAGTGAAGAATTCATACTTTCTTGTAAGGCAGATTTAACAATTACAGAAGAGTACATAAAATATAATTTTGTATATGTTTTAGAAAAAAATAATATGAAGATTGGATTTTTCTCATTTTTACGTAATGAAAATACTCTCGATTTTTTATACATTCATCCCCGCTACAAAGGAAAAGGTTACGGGAAAATACTTTGGAAGTTTGTAATAGAAAAAGCAAATGAATTAGGAATAAAAAGGTTTACGATTGATAGTGATCCGAATGCAAAAGGCTATTACTTGAAAATGGGAGCAAAGCTAATTGGAGAGACACCATCAACAGTATGTAAGAATCGATTTTTACCTCTTTTGCAATATGATGTGTAAAACTATTAATGTCAGGGGAAGATGAGAGTGGATAATGTGAAGACAAAACAAATATATGAAATGTTAAAAAAATCGTGGTCGATTGAAACAAGTTCAAAGTGGACGAGCGAAAATCCGGCAAAGGGACAATGTGGTGTAACAGCTCTAGTCGTTCAAGAAATATACGGAGGGAAAATTAAAAAGACGAAAGTAGGAGAGGTGTGGCACTTTTATAACTGTATAGATGGGAAGGTGTTTGATTTTACAGAGACGCAATTTAATGAAAAATTGAAGTATATGGGGGTGGAATCAAATCGTGAAGAAGCATTTGCAGATACAGATGAAAAGCAATATGGCATTTTGAAGGAAAAGATAACGAAAGAATTAAAATTATCTTTTGACTCTTAATCTTTAATAAGTTACTATAATGGTGGTAACTTATTAAAGGGAACTTCATAGAGTTGAAAGGGGAAATACTTTTGAAAACAACTTATGTAAACGCTACAATTGCAACGATGAATGAAAAAAATGAAGTGTTAGAAAATGGATATATCATTGTAGAAAATGATCAAATTATAGAAGTAAATAGC
This sequence comes from Bacillus cereus group sp. N24, assembly GCF_016483345.1. Lineage (NCBI taxonomy): Bacteria > Bacillati > Bacillota > Bacilli > Caryophanales > Bacillaceae > Bacillus > Bacillus cereus group sp. N24. The sequence goes on along the minus strand of NZ_JAEHCA010000003.1, from coordinate 1,412 downwards.
GGAGAATTCGCTAACGATTTTGAAGTAGATGAAGTAATTGACATGAAAGGGAAGTGGGTTTTACCAGGGCTTGTAAATACACATACACATGTTGTTATGAGTCTTTTGAGAGGTATTGGCGATGATATGTTATTACAGCCATGGCTTGAGACGAGAATTTGGCCACTTGAAAGTCAGTTTACTCCAGAGCTTGCGGTCGCTAGTACGGAATTAGGATTACTTGAAATGGTGAAAAGTGGTACGACATCATTCTCTGATATGTTTAATCCAATTGGAGTAGATCAAGATGCAATTATGGAAACGGTATCAAGGAGTGGGATGCGCGCTGCTGTTTCAAGAACTTTATTTAGCTTTGGAACGAAAGAAGATGAAAAGAAAGCAATTGAAGAAGCCGAGAAATATGTGAAGCGTTATTATAACGAAAGTGGAATGTTAACTACGATGGTTGCACCGCATAGTCCATATACATGTTCCACAGAACTGTTAGAAGAGTGCGCACGTATTGCAGTAGAAAATCAAACTATGGTTCATATTCACCTTTCGGAAACAGAGCGTGAAGTACGTGATATTGAAGCGCAGTACGGAAAACGTCCGGTAGAATATGCAGCCAGTTGCGGACTGTTTAAACGCCCAACAGTTATTGCGCATGGTGTAGTATTAAATGAAAATGAGCGTGCATTTTTAGCAGAACATGATGTTCGAGTAGCTCATAATCCGAATAGTAATTTAAAACTAGGTTCTGGTATAGCGAATGTGAAAGCGATGCTAGAAGCAGGAATTAAAGTAGGGATTGCAACAGATAGTGTTGCGTCTAATAATAATTTAGATATGTTTGAAGAAATGCGCATTGCAACTTTATTACAAAAAGGTATTCATCAAGACGCAACAGCATTGCCAGTAGAAACTGCTCTTTCTCTAGCGACAAAAGGAGCTGCAGAAGTAATTGGTATGAAACAAACTGGATCACTTGAGGTTGGAAAGTGTGCTGATTTTATTACGATTGATCCGTCTAATAAACCGCATTTACAACCAGCTGATGAAGTGTTATCACACCTTGTATATGCAGCTAGTGGAAAAGATATAAGTGATGTAATTATTAACGGAAAACGTGTCGTTTGGAATGGTGAATGTAAAACGTTAGATGAAGAGCGTATTATATTTGAAGCAAGTCGTTATAAACGAGGTTTACAAAGATAGGTATGTGCAAGTTGTTTGAAAAAGCTGTCCTTTTTTAATGGAGTGAACCCTGAGAATGAGACGATAAAAAACACCTCTCTAAATCGTAAGTATCAGTTATGATTTTAGTGGAGGTGTTTTTCGTATGGGGAAAAAGGTGCATTATCCCGCCGAAATAAAGTGGAAAGTAGTTGAAATGAAACACCAAGGATTCAAAAATAAAGAAATTATGGATG